>JAYTUU010000085.1:0-23304 GCA_043744375.1 Rhodospirillales bacterium
GACGCTCAACATCAAGGGCGACATATTCCATCCGGAATGGAATTATACAATCTCACCGCGAAGGCCGGAATGAAGCGGTAGTTTTTGGGCTTCGCCTTAGCTTCCGCATACGATTGCGTTGACGAAAACTTGATCTTCCAGGGTCATTCTTCCTCCCAGGCAGCCGGCGCATGGCCAAAGGGTTGCCGCGGAGTGGAGACCAGGAATGATGACGTCGACACCGCCGACCGCCCATCCGCGCCGGGCCAATTTGCGCCGGCTCGCACTTGCGTATTTCGAGCAATGGTGGGCGCTCGGTTTCGGCCTGGCCGCCTGCTTCCTCGTCCTCCTCGCCACCAAGCAGCTTGGCAACGAGGTGCGCGTGTTCTGCGCCCTCGGCGCCATCGTGGTGATCGTCATGTGGCTGGCCACCGGTGGCTTCCGGCGGGACGGCCTGGTCTGCGCCGCCTCCTCCACCCTCGCACTGCTACCGATCGCCGCCCTCGAATGCGGCTGGATGGTCGTCGAGGAGCGTGGCTTGGCGCTGCTGATCGAGACATTCTGCCTCGCCATCCTCTTCGTCGGTCAGATCGAACGGGTCGGCAAGGAGGCGATGGCCATGCTGCGCCACGAAATGGGCCGCGGCCGGCCCGACCGCGCCGCAATCGCGGCATTCCTGGGCGGCCCGGGTTCCCGCATCCCGGGTTCCCGCATCATCGTCATCCGCTGTTGCACCATCCTGCTCGGCCTGCTGATCGCAAGCTCGGCGATCTATTCGTCCTCCGCCGTCGCCCGCGACGCACCGCTCGGCATGGCTGATGACGGTGAGATGTCTTCTCTGGGCTAGGCCGGATTGCCTGAGCCGACCCGCGACGGATCGCCTACCGCCCGCCAAGATTGCCGAGCAGCCGGGCATGGCTGCGCATGCCGTGGCGGAAGCAGGTAACCTCGAACTTCTCGTTCGGGCTGTGCACCCGGTCATCATCCAGCCCGAACCCGATCAGCAGCGAGTCCAGCCCCAGGGCCTTCTGGAAGGTCTCGACCACCGGGATGGAACCGCCGCACCCGGTCATCACCGCCGGCCGACCATATTCCTCCGCCAGCACCGCCGCGGCGGCCTGCACGAAGGGCGAGTCGGTAGGGATTTCAAGACCTTCCGCGGCCCCGAGTACCGTAAAGATAAGCTGGGCATCTTTCGGCACGCGCGCCTGCATGAACGCCTTGAAGCCCGCAACCACACTGGCCGGGTCCTGCCCGGGGACAAGGCGGAACGACACCTTCGCTCCGGCCTCGGCGGCGATCACGGTTTTCGTTCCCGGCCCGCTATAGCCGCCCCATATGCCACAAATATCGCAGGTCGGCCGCGCCCACAGGCGTTCGAGGGCGCCACGGCCCTTCTCGCCATAGGGCTCCGTGAGCCCGATATCGCCGAGGAACTTCTCCTCTGAAAACCCCAGCGCGGACCACTGGTTCGACTGCCGGGTCGAAATATCGCGCACGCCGTCATAGTAGCCGGGCACCATCACCCGACCCTCGGCATTCTTCAACTGGCCAAGAGCAACCGTCAACGCATTGATCGGATTGAGCGCCGAGCCGCCATACATGCCGGAATGCAGGTCCCGGTTGGCGGCCCGGAGCGTCACTTCCATGTAGACCATGCCGCGCAGGCTGGTGCTGATCGCCGGCGTGTCGACGTCCCACATGCCGGTGTCGGAGATCACGATGATGTCGGCTTTCAACTCGGCGGCATTGGCCTCGACGAACGGCTTGAAGTTGACGCTGCCGGTCTCCTCCTCGCCCTCGATCACCACGGAGACGCGGCACGGCATGCCGCCGGTCTCCTCGTGCCAGGCGCGGAACGCCGACAGCCACATCTGCACCTGGCCCTTGTCGTCCACCGCGCCACGCGCATAGACGCGCTTGCCGTGCGGTCCGTCGACGATGGTGGGCTCGAAGGGCGGCGTGGTCCAGAGTTCAAGCGGATCAGCGGGTTGCACGTCGTAGTGGCCATAGTACAGCAAGTGCGGCACGGTCCCGCCCGGCCCGGGATGATGCGCGACGACGACCGGATGGCCGGCGGTCTCGCGCACCGAGGCATCGAAGCCGAGGGAGGCCAACTCCTTGCAGGCGAACTCCGCCGCCGCCCGGCAATCCGCCGCATGGGCAGGCTGGGCGGAGATGCTGGGAATGCGCAGCCAGTCGATCCAGCGCGCCTGCGCGGCCTCGAATGTGGCGTCGATGCGTGCCAGGACTTTTTCGGTGGGGCTCATGTGAGGGTCCGCTTCGGTTTCGGTTGCTGTCCGTAGGTAGTGTAGCGCGTGTGCACTGCCGCCATTTGCGTGGGCGAAAGGAGCTTCGGTGTGCCGGCGGCGAGGGCGAGAAGATATTGCCGCGCCATGGTTTCCAGCCGCACTGCCGCCTGCAACGCCGTCGCGGCGTCCGTCCCGTGGCAGATCATGCCGTGATTGGCGAGCAGGCAGGCGCTGCGCCCGGCGAGCGCGCGCACCGCATGGGCCACCAGTTCCTCGGAGCCGAACAGCGCATAGGGCGCCAGGCGCACATCGTTGCCGCCGAACTGGGCGATATCGTAGTGGAACGCCGGCAGCGGCAGATGCAGGCTGCCCAGCGCGGTGGCGGCGTCGGAATGGGTATGGATGATCACCATCGCCGCTGGCGCCGCGCGGAATATCGCCGCGTGCATGCGCCACTCCGACGACGGCGTGAGATCACTGGCGACATTGCCGTCGAAATCCATCGCCACCAGTTCGCCCGGCGCCACCACGTCTCCCCGCACGCCGGTCGGTGTGATCAGCATGCCCCCCTCCGTCCGCGCACTGACATTGCCGGAACTGCCGACCACCAGGCCACGGGCACAGACGGCGCGGTAGAGGCCGGCGATGGTGTCGCGCAGCGCGTTCATCCGCCCTCCGGCACCACACCCGGGCGGGGGTCGATGGGCAGCAGGCGGTCGAGCCGGCTGATCTGCTCGAACACCGCCGCCGCGGCGAAGGCGGCGGCCTCGCCGCGGGCCGGCGCCACGATCTGCAAACCGATCGGGCGGCCGTGGCGATCGAAGCCGCAGGGCAGGGAGATCGCCGGGCAACTGGTCAGCGTGATCGCCGAGGTTAAGGCGCTGCCGGCGATGTAGTTGGTCAGCTTGACCCCGTCGACAATGTCCCGCGCCCGCAGGCTCACATCCCATGCCGGGGTGGCGGACCCCGGCGTGACCAGGATGTCGTAGGTCTCGAAGAACGTGGCGAACCGGCGGAACAGCGCGGCCCGTTCTCGCTCGGCCCAGGCGAGACGGCTGGCGGTCTGCTGCAAGCCCTGCTCGGTGTTCCAGATGATGTCCGGCTTGAACTGGTCCCGATGCGCGGCGATCTGAAGCTCGCGGGCGACGACGAAATGCTGCGACCGCAGCGCGAGGAAGATATCCTCAACCGGCCCGAGATCGGGGAAAGCCTCCTCGACGATGCAGCCGGCCTGCTCGAATTTGCGCACCTCACGGGCGCAGATTTCGCGGGTTTCGCGATCGACCGGCAGCCTGCCGCCGAAATTGGCGGTGAAGGCGACACGCCTTGGCGGCCGGGCCTCGCGCGCGGCCTCGACAAAGGGGCGGGCAGGGGCGTCGAAGGTCATCGGGTCGCGCGGGCACAACCCGGCCATGCTGTCCAGAAACAGCGCGAGGTCGGTGACATTGCGTGCCATCGGGCCTTCGACCGAGAGCGGCGAGAACAGGTTGTTCGACGTCCCCCGCGTCACCCGGCCCGGCGAGGGACGAATGCCGACCACCGAGCACAACGTCGCCGGCCCACGCAAAGAGCCGCCATGGTCGGAACCCTGGGCGAGCCAGACCTCGCCGGTCGCCAGCGCCACCGCGCCCCCGCCGGTCGAGCCGCCGCAGGTCAACGCGGTATTCCACGGGTTCAGCGTCCGCCCGAACACCTCGTTGAACGTATTGCCGCCGGCGCCGAACTCGGGCGTGTTGGATTTGCCGATGACGATGCCGCCCTTGCGCTCGATGCGCTCGACCAGCGGATGCGAGCGCTCCGGCACGTGATCGCGAAAAATCGGCGAGCCATAGGTCGTCCTGACACCCGCGACATCCGCCAGATCCTTGATCGCGACCGGCAGGCCGCCCAGCCAGCCCGCTTCGCCCTCGGCCTCGCGGCGGCGCCCGGCCATCAGGTCGCGCGCATGGGCCCGCGCGCGCTCAAGGCACAGCGTCGGCAGCGCGTTGACCGCCGGTTCAACTTCGGTGATGCGCGCCTCGGCGGCGTCGATCAGCTCCAGCGGAGAAATCTCCCCGCTCTTGAGCCGCGCGACCGCCTCGTTGGCGCTGAGCCGGATCATGGCGCCGGCTCCCAGCCACCGCCGAGTGATTTGTATATCTGCACCAGGTTGGTGGTGATCGCCGCCGTGCTGTCCGCCAGATCCTGGTCGATCGCAAGGAGCGCGCGCTGGGCGAGCAGCACCTGGAGGAAGTCGGTCACCCCCTGCTCGTAGCGCAGCCGGGCAATCCCGAGCGCGCGCCGCGTCTGCACGGACGCCGCCCGCAGCCCGGCGTGGCGGCGCTGCTCGGCATCATAGACGGTCAGCGCGTTGTCGACGTCGTGCAACGCGGCGAGCACGGTGCGCTGGTAGTTCAACGCCGCCTCCTGCTGCTGCGCCTCGCGCAGTTCGAGCACCCGCTTGAGCCGACCGCCCTCGAAGATCGGCAGCGAGATGCTTGGTCCGAGCGAGTAGGTCAGCGCCCGATAATTGGCGAGGTTGCTCAATTGCAGCCCCTGGATGGCCCCGCTGCCGGACAGCACCAGGCGCGGATAGAAATCCGCCGTGGCGACGCCGATATCGGCCGTCGCCATGTGCAGCATGGCCTCGGCCCGGCGGATATCCGGCCGGCGCAGCGCGAGTTCGCTCGGCAGCCCGACCTTGATCCGCGGCGGCACGGCAGGCACGGCGCGCGGTGCCGCCAACTGAGCCTCCAACGCGCGCGGCTGCTCGCCGAGCAGGAAGGCGATGGCGTTCATCAACTCGGCCTGCCGCGCTTCCAGCGCCGGCAACTGGGCGGCGACCGCCTCGACCTGCGCAGCGGCGTTGGCGACATCGAGATCGGTGGTCACGCCGCCGGCCGAGCGGGCCTGGGTCAGCGCCAGGCTCTGGCGGGCGATGACCAGGTTCTCGCGGGTGATCGCGGTCTTGCGCTGGATGCCGCGCAACTGCACGTAGTCGCGCGCCAATTCGGCGCTGGCGGTGACGAGGATATCGCGCCGTGCCTCCTCGCTGGCTTCGACGTTGGCGGCGCCCGACTCGATGAGGCGCGCGACCCGGCCCCAGAGATCGGCCTCCCAGGACAGGTCGAAGCCGTACTGGAACAGGTTGTAGGGCTGGAAGATGCGCGTGTTCCTGGACGACGAGGTGCCGCCGAGCCCGTTGGACGAACTGCCGGTGGAGGTGGCCAGCACGCCTTCCTTGCTCTGCTGGATGCGCGTGGCCGAGGCGTTTGCATTGGAGCGCGGGCCGGCGGCGGCCTCGGTGGCGCCGAGTTGCGCGCGCGCCTGGGCCAGCCGGAAGGCGGCGAGTTGTAGGTCGAGATTGGTGGTGGCGAGGCGTTCCTCCAGCTTCGTCAGCACCGGGTCGTCGAACAGCGTCCACCACATCGGGTTGAACGGTTCGGGCACGGGCACGCTGCGTTTGCCGGCGTCGAGGGGCGTGGCGAAGCTGGCCGGGGTGGCGGCCGTCGGGCTGACGAAATTCGGGCCGACCACCGTGCAGGCCCCAAGCAGGGTGCCGGCCCCGACAAAGGTGCAGCGGGCGAGTTGGAGCTTCAGGCGGAGAGTGAACAATGCGCGGCCCCCAGGTTCACCGGACAGCGTAGCGGGGCGCGCCGGGGGGTCAACGCGCGGCTTGCGCCGGCATGACGGGTGCTTGCATGCGTGCGGCGCATGGATCGGCGCTAGCCGGCAGGTGCCGCCATGATCGCGCGGCAGGCCACCGGAAGTTGCGGCTTCGGCGGCGGCTTGCCGGGAGCGGGCGGCTTGGCCGGCGCGTCGAGCTGGTCGAACCACCATTGCAGTGAGGCGTCGCAGCTCTCGCCGGCCGGCGGCGGCGGGCGTTGCGGACATTCCGGCTGGTCGGCGGGGCAGCGGAAGCTGATATGCATATGGCTGGCATGGCCATACCAGGGCCGGATCAGCCGCAGCCAGGTGCGATCGCCGGTGGCATCCTCGCACAGCTTCCTCTTGATCGCGGGATTGATCAGGATGCGGTCCACGTTCGGCAGCGCGGCGGCGATCCGCAACAGGGTGAGATGCTCGGGTTTCCAGCGCGCCGGATCGACGGCGCGGCGATCCGGCCGTACCAGGCTGGGCGGATCGATCGCCTCCCGTGCCGCCGCCGACAGCGCCGGGCGGGGCGCGGTCACATCCAGATAGACGTCGGCGTCGAGCCCCATCTGGTGGCTGACATGCCCCCCCACCAGCGGTCCGCCGCGCGGGCCGGAGAGGTCGCCCATGTAAAGGTCCGGCAACCCGGCGGCACGCACCCGCGTGCCCAATATCAGCAGATGCGCAATGGTGTCCGGATGCCCCCAGAACGAGCTCGTCGACAGCCGGACGGTTTGCAGCCCAGGCGCCGCGTCGGGCAGGCGGACGGCACCCTGGATGCAGCCGGCACCCTGGTTGCCGACGACGCGGACCGGGCCAGGCGCCGGCGTCGTCGGGCCGGCAGCGGCCAGGAAGACGGCAGCAGCGATCAGCCACCCCCTCACGGCGTCAACGCCGCCACCATGTGGAGCCGGCGCTCGAATACCAGCGAGGCGGGGAACGGGTAGAGCCCCAACGCCGTGCGCCAGTCCGTCACAGTCATGCCAAGCGTGGCGAAGGCCTCCCGCCAGCGCCGCTCCGGCCAATAATTATACGGCAGAACAACGCCATGCGGCGCATTGCCCACCCAGTCCATGAAACGCAGCCGCGCGCCGGCGAACGGGCCATCCATCGTGTGGTCCTTGATCAGGACCTGCCGCCGCGCGACCCGGGCGGCTTCGCGCAGCATGATCATCGGGTCCACCGTGTGATGCAGCACGTCGACGAACATCACCGCGTCATAGCTGTCATCGGCGCAGGGCAGGGTGGTGCCGTCGAACAGCTCGACGGGGATGCGCGTCTCCGGCCGCAGCAGCACATCGACGCCGCGCATGGTGATATCCGGCCGGGCCGCCGCGATCATCGCGCTGATCGTGCCATCGCCACAGCCGACATCGAGCACGCTGGCCCCCTGCGGCAGCAGGGCGGCGAGATGGGCCGAGAGCACACGCGTGCGGCGGTCAAAGACGAGTGGGGCATGCAGGGCGCCGACAAGTTTTCGCATGAAACTGCGCCTCGGTTCCGTCACGGCACGATTGCCGGCTACACTTGGCAGCATGCGAGCGATTCGGAGCTAAGCACGGCTATGGCACAGGCAAATGACGCACCGGTAACCGGCGGGATCGAACTGTCGATCCTCATGCCCTGCCTGAACGAGGCGGAGACGCTGGCCGTCTGCATCGACAAGGCGCAGGCCTATCTCGCGCGCAGCGGCGTCGTCGGTGAGGTTCTCATCGCCGATAACGGCAGCACCGACGGCTCGCAGGCGATCGCACGGGCGCATGGGGCCGTGGTCGTCGATATTCCCGTGCGCGGCTATGGCAGCGCGCTGATCGGCGGCATCCGGGCGGCGCGCGGACGCTTCGTCATCATGGCCGACAGCGACGACAGCTACGACTTCGCCGCACTTGACCCGTTCGTTGCGGCCCTGCGGGCCGGGCGGCAGTTGGTGATGGGCAACCGCTTCATGGGCGGCATCATGCCCGGCGCCATGCCGCCATTGCATCGCTATCTGGGCAACCCGGTGCTGACGACGATTGGAAAACTGTTCTTCCGCAGCCCGTGCGGCGATTTCCATTGCGGCCTGCGCGGCTTCGATCGCGCGGTGATCCTGGCGCTTGATCTGCAGGCGCCCGGCATGGAGTTCGCCAGCGAGATGGTGGTCAAGGCGACCCTGCGCGGGCTGGATATCGCGGAGGTGCCGACCATCCTGCATCCCGATGGCCGCTCGCGCCCGCCGCATCTGCGCAGCTGGCGCGACGGCTGGCGGCATTTGCGTTTTCTTCTCCTGTTCAGCCCGGGTTGGCTTTTTCTGTATCCCGGCATAGCCGCGATGGTGCTGGGAGCCTGGGCGATGGCCTGGTTGCTGCCATCGGCGCGCACGATCGGCGGGGTGACGCTGGATATCCACTCACTGCTCTACGCCGCCGTGGTGGTGCTGATCGGCGCGCAATCGGCGTTGTTCTGGGTGTTCGCCAAGAAATACGGCATCCGCGAGGGCATGCTGCCCGACGACCCGCTTTTCGCCGCGCGACTGGCACGGCTCAGCCTCGAACGAGGTTTGATCGCCGGTTTGCTGTTGCTGGCATGCGGGCTCGGCCTGGGCGTGATGGCGCTGGGAAGCTGGGGCGGCACCGGCTTCGGCGCCTTGCGGCCGGCCGATACGATGCGGCTGATCATCCCTTCAGCGACGCTGGTGCTGCTCGGCTTCCAACTGATCTACGGCTGCTTCTTCATCAGCGTGCTGGACATCCGCTCGACCAGGCCTTGACCCGCGCTCAGCGGAATACCAGCGACCGCGAGAAGTGGAAATTGGCGAACATGCCCGCCAGCGTTCCGGCGAAGGTCGCGATCACCGGGTGCTCGACCGCGACCGGGCTGGTCGCGATGATCAGGAAATAGACCCCCCGATTGAGCGCGAATCCGGCGAGGTTGACGATCAGATAGAGTATCCATTGGCGGCTCACCGCCCCGGTGCTGCGGCCCTGGAAGGTCCAGAACCGGTTGATCGCCCAATTCGTGCTGGCGGCGATGAAATAGGCGACCGTACCCGCCCAGTACAGGCCGAGGCTCGCGCGCAGTCCGTAGACGCAGGCATTGTCGATCGTGAAGCCGATAAAGCCCACTGTGCCGAAGCGCATGAACTCGACGACGAGAGCGGCACGGGCGGGGCCGACGAAGGGGGTGAGGAAGGAGATCATAATGGTGCCGTCTTACCCGGCCGAGGCGGCGAACGATAGTCTCGCGGAAAGCGACGAGTTTGCTTGCAGGCCGGGCGTGGCGCTGGCATCGTCACCAGCATCATAAAAATGAAGGGGCTCATGATGAAACGACGCAGTTTTATTGCGGCGGGCGCGGCCGGTCTCGCACTGCCGTCGGTGGCGCGGGCGCAGGGCGCCACGACGCTGCGGTTCATCCCGCAGATCGATCTCGCTTTCCTCGATCCGCACTGGACGACGGCGTATGTGACGCGCAACCACAGCTACATGGTGTTCGACACGCTGTTCGGCCAGGACGGCGATTTCAAGTATTCGCACCAGATGCTGGCCGGCCATGTCGTCGAGAATGACGGCAAGACCTGGAAGCTCACGTTGCGCGACGGCCTTCTGTGGCATGACGGCGAAAAGGTTCTCGCCCGCGATTGTGCCGCCTCCATCAAGCGCTGGGCCAAGCGCGACGCCATCGGCGATGCGCTGATGAAGGCGACCGATGACCTTAGCGCCACCGACGACAAGACGATCGTCTTCCGCCTCAACAAGCCGTTCGCCCTGCTGCCGGACGCGCTCGGCAAGTCGCCCTCGCCGATGTGCGCGATGATGCCAGAGCGACTGGCCAACACCGATCCGTTCAAGCAGATCACCGAAATCGTCGGCAGCGGGCCGTATCGCTACATCCAGAGCGAGCGGGTGCCAGGCAGCCGCAACGTCTATCAGCGCTTCGACAAGTACAAGCCGCGCGAGGGCAAGGTCCAGGATTGGACGGCGGGCCCGAAGATCGTGCATTTCGAGCGTGTCGAATGGACGACGATGCCTGATGACGGCACCAAGGCCGCCGCGCTGCAGAACGGCGAGCAGGATTGGTGGGAGAATCCGTCGAGCGATCTGCAACCGCTGCTGCGCAAGAACCCGAAGATCAAGCTGGCGATCCAGGACCCGACCGGCGGCGTCGAGATGATGCGCGTCAACCACCTCCAGGCGCCGTTCAACAACCCCGCCATCCGTCGCGCCTTCATGTATGCGATCGACCAGGAGGAGTTCATGCAGGCGATCGTTGGCGATGCGCCGGACCTCTATTACACGCCGCTCGGCATGTTCTGCCCGAAGACGCCGATGGCGAGCGATGTCGGGCTGGAGCCGCTGAAGGGCAAGCGCGACTACGCCAAGGTCAAGGAGATGCTGAAGCAGGCCGGCTATAACGGCGAGAAAACCGTGCTGATGGTGCCGAACGACTACGTCGCCCTGAAGGCGATGGGCGACGTGATGGCGGACGTGATGAAGCGCGTCGGCATGAATGTCGATTATGTGGCGACCGATTGGGGCACCATGCTGCAACGGCGCAACAAGAAGGACCCGGTCGAACAAGGCGGCTGGAGCGCGTTCATCACCGGATGGGCCGGCACCGACCATTTCAGCCCGCCCGCCCATATCGCGCTGCGCGGCAATGGCGATCAACCCAGCTCCTGGCCCGGCTGGTGCGTCAGCCCCGACCTGGAGCGCCTGCGCACGGCCTGGTTCGACGCGCCCGATCTCGCGGCACAGCAGGCGATCTGCCGGGAGATGCAGGTCGTCGGCATGCGCGACGTGCCGTACTACCCGCTCGGCCAGTTCCAGGCACCGACGGCGTATCGCAGCGACATTTCGGGCGTTCTCAACGGCTTCGCCACGTTCTGGAACGTCAAGCGCGGCTGACGGCAGATTTGCCCGTCGCGGCGCCGCATGAGGGATTGCGGCGTCGCGGCGAGCGATGACATAACGGCTTCAATGATTGCGGGTCTGGTGCGGCCCGCAAGGCCTTGCACACTGCGCCACAGGGTGCGCCACAGGGTGCGCACAGGGAATGCCGGGAATGCCGGTCTCGCAATCGGCCTCGGGTTGCCCGCAAGGGATGCTGGGGCAGGGCTGTCTGGCCGGGGCAGGGGACCCGGCACGGCAAACGGGAAGACGAGAGGATCTGACTGCATGAAACGCCGTGACTTCATCAAGACCGCCGCCATCGCGGCCGCCGCGCCGCTGGCCGCGCCGCACATCGCCGCCGCTGCCCAGGGCAACCGCCTGCTGCGCTTCGTGCCGCAGGCGAACCTGTCCAGCATGGATGCGGTCGCCGGCACGCAATACGTGGTGCGCAATGCCGCCCTGATGGTGTGGGACACGCTCTATGGCGTGGATCCCAAACTCGATCCGAAGCCGCAGATGTGCGAGGGCCACGAGGCCTCGGCCGATCTGATGACCTGGACCTTCAAGCTGCGTCCCGGCCTGACCTTCCATGACGGCGAGGCGGTCACCACGCGCGACGTGATCGCCAGCCTCAACCGCTGGATGGTGCGGGACACCATGGGCCAGATCATCAAGGGCCGGCTGGACGCCCTGGAGGCGCTGGACGATCGGACCTTCCGCTTCCGCCTGAACAAGCCGTTCGGAAAGATGCTGTTCGCGCTCGGAAAGAACAATTCCCCCGTCGCCTTCATCATGCCCGAGCGGATCGCCAGGACGGACCCGTTCAAGCTGATTACCGAGTATGTCGGCTCCGGCCCGATGCGGTTCATGAAGGACGAGTGGGTCCCGGGCTCGAAGGCCGTGTTCGAGAAGTTCGACAAGTACTCCGTGCGGCCGGAGGCCGGCGAGTGGTTGTCCGGCGGCAAGCGGATGCTGTTCGACCGTATCGAGTGGCTGATCCCCTCGGATGCCGCCACCGCCGGGGCCGCGCTGCAGAATGGTGAGGTCGATTGGTGGGAAACGCCGCTGCCCGATCTCATCCCGCTGCTCAAGCGCAACCGCAACATCGCCGTCGATATCGCTGATCCGCTTGGCAATATCGGCTCGCTCCGCTTCAACCACCTGCACGCCCCGTTCAACGACGTGCGCGCCCGCCGGGCCGTGATGATGGCGCTGAGCCAGGCCGACTACATGCAGGCGGTGGTCGGCGACAACGCCGATTTGTGGCAGCCGCTGGCAAGCTTCTTCACCCCGGGCACGCCGGTTTCGACCGAGGAGGGCGGCGACGTTCTCAAGGGCCCGCGCAACATCGAGGCGGCGAAGAAGCTGCTGGCGGAATGCGGCCAACTCGGCGCCAAGGTGACGTTGGTGGTCGCCATGGACATCGCCATCACCAAGGCGCAGGGCGAGGTGACCGCCGATCTGCTGAAGAAGCTCGGCTTCGAGGTCGATTTCGTCGCCACCGACTGGGGCACCGTGGGCGCGCGCCGTTCCAAGAAGGAGCCACCGTCGCAGGGCGGCTGGAACATTTTCCACACCTGGCATGCCGGCGCGGATTGCGTGAACCCGGCCCCCTACACGGCGCTCGATGCCGGCGGGGACAAGGCGTGGTTCGGCTGGCCGAAATCGGACGACGTCCAGGCGAAAATCCTCGATTGGTACGCGGCGGCCGACCTGGAGTCGGAGAAGCAGGCGATGGCGGCGCTGAACCGGGCGAGCTTCGACAACGTCACCTACGCACCGACCGGGTTTTTCCAGATGTATCAGGCCTGGCGAACCAATGTTTCCGGTGTCGTGAAGGCGCCGTTTCCGGTTTTCTGGGGTGTGCAGAAAACTTAATCCAGCCATAATGCAGCACGCCCCCGCCGGTTGTGCCGGCGGGGGCGGTTCAGGAAGGGAAGAGTATCCGGCATGTGGGCCTATGCCATCCGGCGCGTTGTCGCCACCATCCCCGTCATGGCCATCGTGGCGCTGTTCGTGTTCAGCCTGCTGTATCTCGCCCCGGGTGACCCGGCGGCGATCATCGCGGGCGATCAGGCGACGCCGGCCGACGTCGAGCGCATCCGCGCCTCGCTCGGGCTGGATCGCCCGTTCATCGTCCGCTTCGGCGAGTGGTTCTGGAACGTCATCAACGGCGATCTCGGGGTCTCCATTTTCACCAACCTGCCGGTCGCGCACATGATCAAGCAGCGCATCGAGCCGACCTTGTCGCTGATGCTGCTGACGTTGACCTTCTCGATCAGCTTCGCCGTGCCGATGGGCGTCATCGCCGCCTGGAAGCAGGGCCTGTGGATCGACCGCATGGTGATGATTGCCGCCGTCGCCGGCTTCTCGGTGCCGGTATTCGTGGTCGGCTACGTGCTCGCCTATACCTTCGCGTTGCAGCTCGACTGGTTTCCCGTCCAGGGCTACACGCCGATCTCCCGCGGCTTCGGCCCCTGGATCAACAATCTCGCGCTGCCCGCCATCGCCCTCGGCAGCGCCTTCATCGCCCTGCTCGCGCGCATCACAAGGGCGACGATGCTGGAGGTGCTGAGCCAGGATTACGTGCGCACCGCGCGCGCCAAGGGCGTCGATCAGCGTTCCATCCTGTTCCTGCATGCGCTGAAGAACGCCGCCGTGCCGATCGTGACGATCATCGGCATCGGCTTCTCCGCCCTGATCGGCGGCGCCGTGGTGACCGAGAGCGTGTTCGCCATCCCCGGCGTCGGCCGCCTCGTCGTCGATGCCATTCTGCGGCGCGACTACCCGGTCATCCAGGGCGTCGTGCTGATGTTCTCATTCGTCTACGTCATCGTGAATTTGTGCGTGGACCTGCTGTACACCGTGTTCGATCCAAGGATCCGCTACTGATGAGCGCCACGACCCTGACTGCACACGACGTTACCGCCGCGCCCGAACTTCCGGAGGTGCTGCCGCCCCGCAAGGCGCGCGGCAAGGTGGGGATGTTCATCTATCGCCACCCGACGATCTTCGCCGGCGGTCTGCTGCTGACGATCATCGTCTGCATCGGCGTGTTCGCGCCCCTCCTGTTCACCTCGGACCCGACCGCCCTGGCCCCGGCCCGGCGCACCCGGGCGCCAAACGCGCAGTACTGGTTCGGCACCGACATGCTCGGGCGCGACGTCTATTCGCGGGTGCTCTACGGCACGCAGATTTCGCTGATCGTCGGCTTCTCCGTCGCCGTCCTGGCCTCCAGCGTGGGCCTGGTAATCGGCCTGATGGCCGGTTTCATCCGCCCGGTCGATGCCATTGTCATGCGGGTGATGGACGGGTTGCAGTCCATCCCCGGCATTCTGCTGGCGATCGCGCTGATGGCGCTGACGCGGGCCAGCGTGCAGAACGTGGTCGTCGCCATCGCCGTCACCCAGGTGCCGCCGGTCTCGCGCCTCGTCCGCTCGGTGGTGCTGTCGCTGCGTGAGCAGCCCTATGTCGAAGCCGCCGTCGCGGCCGGCACGCGGATGCCGATCATCATCATCAAGCACATCCTGCCGAACACGCTCGCCCCGGTGATCGTGCAGGCGACCTTCATCTGCGCCTCCGCCATGCTGACCGAGGCGACATTGTCGTTCATCGGCGCCGGCACGCCGCCGATCATTCCCTCCTGGGGCAATATCATGGCCGAGGGCCGCGCGCTCTGGCAGGTCAAGCCCTACATCGTGTTCTTCCCGGCGGCCTTCCTGTCGGTGACGGTGCTGGCGGTCAATCTCCTCGGTGACGGGCTGCGCGACGCGCTCGATCCGCGGCTGGCGAAGCGGATCTGACACCTATGGCATTGCTCGAAGTCGAGAACCTGCAAACCCATTTCGGCACCATCGATGGCGTCGTGCGCGCCGTCGAAGGCCTGTCCTTCCATATCGACGCCGGCGAGACGGTGGCCATCGTCGGCGAAAGCGGCTGCGGCAAGTCCGTCACCTCGATGTCCATCCTGCGGCTGATCCCCGAACCGCCCGGCAAGATCGCGGGGCGCATCACCTTCCAGGGCCGCGACCTGCTGAGCCTGCCCGACGTCGAGATGCGCAAGATCCGCGGCAAGGACATCTCGATGATCTTCCAGGAGCCGATGACCTCGCTGAACCCGGTGCTGAACGTCGGCCGCCAGATCGGCGAGACCCTGCGGCTGCACGAGGGTCTATCAGCGCGCGACGCCGAACTGCGCGCCATCGACATGCTCAACCTCGTCGGCATTCCCGAGGCGGCGCGGCGCGTGCGCGAATACCCGCACCAGCTTTCCGGCGGCATGCGCCAGCGCGTGATGATCGCGATGGCGCTGGCCTGCAACCCGCAACTCCTGATCGCCGACGAGCCGACGACGGCGCTCGACGTGACCATCCAGGCGCAAATCCTCGACCTCATGCGCGATCTCAAGAAGCGCGTGGGTGCCGCGATCATGCTGATCACCCATGATCTCGGCGTGGTCGCGGAAATGGCCGAGCGGGTGGTGGTGATGTATGCCGGCCGCAAGGTCGAGGAAGCCTCGGCGATCGACATCTTCGGCAATCCGCAGCACCCTTACACGCGCGGCCTGCTCGGCGCGGTGCCGAAGCTCGGCTCCTCGCTGCACGAGACCGGGCGCTCCAAGCTGACCGAGATCGGCGGCTTGGTGCCCAGCCTGAAGCAGAAAATCGTCGGCTGCGCCTTCGCCGGCCGCTGCCCGCTGGTCACGGAGGTCTGCCGCCAGGTGACCCCGGCGGTCGAGGCCAAGCGGCCCGGCCACTATGTCGCCTGTCATCACGCCGAGCGGAGTATGGCCGCATGAACGCCACCGCGGCTGCGCGCCCGTTGCTGGAAGTCAACGGGCTGAAGAAGCATTTCCCCGTCAAGGGCGGCCTGTTTGGCGGCAAGCGGGGCTACGTCTATGCGGTCGACGGCGTCAGCTTCTCGATCAACAAGGGCGAAACCCTGTCCGTCGTCGGCGAGAGCGGCTGCGGCAAGTCCACCGTTGGCAAAGCCATCCTCCGCCTCTACCCGATCACCGATGGCGAGGTGTTCCTCGACGGCGAGCGGATCGACAACCTGTCCCCCGGAAAGCTGCGGCCGATGCGCCGGCGCATCCAGGTAGTGTTCCAGGACCCGTTCTCCAGCCTCAATCCACGCCAGCGTGTGCGCGACATCATCGCCGAACCGATCGTGAACTTCGAAAGCGGCCTGTCCTCGTCGCAGATCGACGACCGCGTCGCCGCCCTGATGGACAAGGTGCGGCTGCCGCGCGATGCGATGATGCGCTGGCCGCACGAGTTCTCTGGCGGCCAGCGCCAGCGCATCGGCATCGCCCGCGCCCTGGCACCCGGCTCCGACCTTATTATTTGCGACGAGGCCGTCTCCGCGCTCGATGTGTCCGTGAAGGCACAAATCATAAACCTGCTGTCGGATTTGCAGGACGAGCTTGGCCTAGCCTTGCTGTTCATCAGCCACGACCTGGCCATCGTCGAGCACCTGACCCACCGCGTTGCCGTGATGTACCTGGGGAAAATCGTCGAACTCGCCGACCGCCGCACGCTGTTCTCCAATCCGCACCATCCCTACACGCGCGCGCTGCTCTCCGCCGTGCCGGTGCCGGACCCGACGATCAAACGCAGCCGCATCATCCTGCGCGGCGACGTGCCCAGCCCGATCAACCCACCCTCCGGCTGCCGCTTCCACACCCGCTGCGCCTTCGTGCACGACCGCTGCAAGCGCGAGGAACCCCTCCTGCGCAAGGTCGCCAGCGGCGCGATGTCGGCGTGTCATCTGGACGAGGTGCCGGATATCGCTTCGGTTCAGGCGGCGGCGTAGAAATTTTACGCGACAGCGCTTGACCGAGATGGGGCTTGACCGAGATGGGGCTTGACCGAGATGGCGCTTGACCGGAATGGGCGAGGGAGACAACACTCCGCCGATATGCGGGCGTAAGCGTCGCACCGCAATGAAGTGCGTGGACTGAACACGATCAAGAGGGAGGACGCGATGCCTCAGGTTACCCTGACGGTAAACGGCAAAAGTGCCACGGTCGAAGTGGAGGCGCGTACCCTCCTCGTCGAATTGTTGCGCGAGAAGCTGGGGATGACCGGTACACATGTCGGCTGCGATACCAGCCAGTGCGGCGCCTGCGTGGTGCATGTGGACGGGGTTTCCGTGAAGTCCTGCACGATGCTGGCGGTGCAGGCCGGTGGCACGAAGGTGACGACCATCGAAGGTCTCGCCGCGGCGGACGGCACCCTGCATCCGATGCAGGAGATGTTCCGCGAGCATCACGCGCTGCAATGCGGCTTCTGCACCCCGGGCATGGTGATGTCCGCCATCGACCTGGTGAACAGCAACCCGCAGGGCCTGACGCCCGACGAAATCCGCCACGGTCTTGAAGGGAACTTGTGCCGCTGCACGGGGTACCACAACATCGTGAAGGCGATCGACGCGGCTCAGTCGATCATGCACGCCAAAGCCGCCGAGTAATACGGCGGAACAACCGGTACGCACTCCCCCATGCCCAGAGCATGCCGGGTGAGCGCAGGGAGAGAATGACATGAACGCACCGTTCGAGGGCATTGGCGCCTCGGTCCGCCGCAAGGAGGACCTTCGTTTCATCAGTGGGCGTGGCAACTACACCGACGACATCAACCGCCCCGGCCAGACCTACGCCTTCATCAAGCGCAGCGACCGCCCGCATGCGACGATCGTCTCGATCGACACCGCCAAGGCCGCGGCCGCGCCGGGCGTGGTGGCCGTCTACACCTCCGTGGACCTTGCCGCGATCGGTGGCCTGCCGTGCGGCTGGCAGATCCACAGCAAGGACGGCTCGCCGATGATGGAGCCGAAGCACCCGGTGCTCGCGGAGGGCAAGGTGCGCCATGTCGGCGACCCCATCGTGGTGGTGATCGCCGAGACTAGGCAGCAGGCGAAGGACGCCGCTGAACTTCTTGATATCGTTCTCGAAGACCTCCCCGCGACAGCGACGGTCACGGACGCGTTGAAGCCCGGCGCCGGCCAACTGCATGAGGGTGCACCGGGCAATCTCTGCTACGACTGGCATCTCGGTGACCTCGACGCGGTGAACGCCGGTTTTGCCAAGGCGCACAAGATCGTCACCCTCGATCTCGAGAACAACCGGCTGATCCCCAACGCCATGGAGCCGCGCTGCGCCCTCGGCGATTTCGACCGCACCACCGGCGACTACACGCTCTATACCACCAGCCAGAACCCGCACGTCATCCGGCTGCTGATGGGCGCCTTCGTCCTTGGCCTGCCGGAACACCGGCTGCGCGTGGTGGCTCCCGACGTCGGCGGCGGCTTCGGCAGCAAGATCTATCACTACGCCGAGGAAGCCATCGTCACCTGGGCCGCCGGCAAGCTGAACCGTGCGGTGAAATGGACCGCCGAGCGCAGCGAAAGCTTCATGTCCGACGCGCACGGCCGGGACCACGTCTCGACGGCGCAGATGGCGGTGGATGCGGCCGGCAACTTCCTGGCGATGAAGGTCTCCACCATCGCCAACATGGGCGCCTACCTCTCGACCTTCGCCCCGGCGGTGCCGACCTATCTCTACGGCACCCTGCTCGCCGGCACCTACAAGACCCCGGCGATCTACGTCGAGGTGAAGGCCGTCTTCACCAACACCGTTCCGGTCGATGCCTATCGCGGCGCCGGCCGGCCGGAGGCGGCGTTCCTGATCGAACGCCTCGTTGATGCGGTCGCCTACGACACCGGCATCGACAAAGTGGCGCTCCGCCGGCAGAACTTCATCCCCATCGACGCCTTCCCGTACCAGACGCCGGTGGCCCTGCAGTACGACAGCGGCAACTACTTCGCGACGCTCGATGCGGCGATGAAGTCGGCCGACTATGCCGGCTTCCCCGCCCGCAAGGCCGCCGCCGCCGCCAAGGGCAAGCTGCGTGGTATCGGCGTGTCCACCTATCTCGAAGCCTGCGGCATCGCCCCCTCGAAGCTCGTCGGCTCCCTCGGCGCCCGCGCCGGGCTCTACGAAGTCGCCAATATCCGCGTCCACCCGACCGGCAGCGTCACGGTCTTCACCGGCACCCACAGCCACGGCCAGGGCCACGAGACGACGCTCGCCCAGCTTGTCACCGAGCAACTTGGCGTGCCCTTCGCCCAGGTCGACATCGTTCATGGCGACACGGCGAAAATCCCGTTCGGCATGGGCACCTACGGCAGCCGCTCGCTCGCCGTCGGCGGCTCGGCGATGGTCAAGGCGATGGACAAGATCATCGCCAAGGGCAAGAAGATCGCCGCCCATCTGCTCGAAGCCTCCGTCGATGACATCGAGTTCAAGGGCGGAAACTTCTCCGTGGCCGGCACCGACCGCATGAAGACTTTCGGCGAAATCGCGCTGACCGCCTATGTGCCGCACAACTACCCGATCGAAACCGTGGAGCCCGGCCTCGACGAGACCGCGTTCTATGATCCGATGAACTTCACCTTCCCCGGTGGCTGCCACATCTGCGAACTTGAGATTGATCCCGAAACCGGCGTCGTCAGCATCATCAACTTCAACGCGGTCGATGACGTCGGCCGGGTCATCAACCCGATGATCGTCGAGGGCCAGGTGCAGGGCGGCGTGGCACAGGGCATCGGCCAGGCGCTGCTGGAAAACGCGGTCTACGACAAGGACGGGCAACTGCTGTCCGGCTCGTACATGGACTACACGATGCCGCGCGCGGACGACCTGTCCAACATCACCGTCAGCACCGAGAACACGATGTGCACCCATAACCCGCTCGGCTCGAAAGGCTGCGGCGAGGTGGGTGCCATCGGTTCGCCGCCGGCGGTCATGAACGCGGTCATCGACGCGCTCAAGGACTATGGGGTGCGCCACATGAACATGCCGGCCAGCCCGCAGAAAATCTGGTCGATCATCAACGCCGGCCCCGCCCGCGCGGCGGCCGAGTAAGCGAGGAACGGGAACATGTACGATTTCGCGTATCAAAAGCCGGGAACCCTCGCGGATGCCGTCAAGGCGATCGGGGCCGAGGACGCCAAGGCGCTGGCGGGTGGGCAGACGCTCATCCCCGTGCTGAAGCAGCGCCTGAACAAGCCCTCCGTCGTGGTGGACCTCTCGGGCCTCGGCCTGTCCGGCATCACCGTGACCGGCGACAGCGTGACCATCGGAGCGATGACGACGCATGCGACGGTGGCCGCTGCCGCCGACGTCAAGCGCGCCATCCCCGCCTTGGCGGCCCTTGCCGGCGGCATCGGCGACAAGGAAGTGCGCCATCGCGGCACGATCGGCGGCAGCCTGGCCAATAACGACCCGTCAGCCTGCTACCCCTCGGCCGCCCTCGCGCTGGGGGCCACGATCACCACCAACAAGCGGGCCATCCCGGCGGATAGTTACTTCCAGGGCATGTTCGCAACCGCGCTCGCCGCCGACGAGGTGATCGTCTCCGTCTCCTTCCCGATCCCGGCGAAGGCCGCCTACGTCAAGTTCAAAAACCCCGCCTCGCGCTACGCGATGGTCGGCGTGTTCGTCGCCAAAGGCCCCGCGGGCACGCGCGTGACGATCACCGGCGCCGGGCAGAACGGCGTGTTCCGGCATGCTGCCTTCGAGGCGGCGCTGGCGGCCAACTGGTCGGCGGCGGCGCTGAACGGGGTGGCGACATCGGCCGATGGCCTCAACAGCGACATCCACGCCAGCGCCGAATACCGCGCCCATCTCTGCGGTGTGGTGGCACGGCGCGCGGTTGCGGCGGCCGGCTGAGCCCAAACGCCGGAAACGAGACGGGGGCCGGGTGCGCATGCATCCGGCCCCTTTCGTTTGGTTCAGTCGTAGCCGGCGATGAAGTCGCCCACCGTTGCCAGAAAGGCCGCGGTCTCCTCGACATGTGGCATGTGGCTGGACTCCTCGAAAATCTTCCAGCGCACATCGGGAATATGGTCCGCGAAGGGCTGCACCACCGCCTCCGTCGCCTCGTCGTGCCGCCCGGAGATCAGCAGCGTCGGTGCGGTGATGCGGTGCAGACGGTCGATGATCGTCCACTCCCGGATAGTGCCGATGCAGTGGAACTCACTGGGGCCGTTCATCGTGTGATACACTGTCGGGTCGTCCGCGATGGCCGCGAACGTCGCCTCGACCTCGGGCGGCCAGGGCACGCGGCAGACATGGCGGTCGTAGAAGACGCGCACGGCGGCGGTGTAGTCGTCGCTCTCCGTCGTTCCCGCCACCTCGTGCCGCAGCAGCGTCGCCTGCACCTCTGGCGGCAGCAGGGCACGCAGCTTGTTGGCCTCCTGCAACCACAACGCCATCGAGGCCGGCGAGTCCGAGATCACCAGCGAGCGCAATCCGGGCGGGCGGAGCACCGCATGCTCGGCGCCGAGCATGCCGCCCCAGCTCTGCCCAAGCAGGTGATAGCTGCCAATGCCCAAATGGCGCAGGAGATTGTCGAGTTCGTCCACGAACAGCGGAACCTGCCAGAAATCCGCGCCGCGATCGCGCAGATGCGTCGACCGACCCACGCCGATCTGGTCGTAGTGGATAACCGCGCGGCCGGTGTCGGCGAGCGCCGCGATCCGCAGCAGATAATTATGCGCCGCCCCCGGGCCACCATGCAGCGTCACCAGCGGCGGCTTCTTCGAGGCGAGATCGCCGGTGATCCGATACCAAGTCTGCCATCCCCGGAAATCGGCGGTGCCTTCGTGGACAGGGTGGGTCATCGCACATCTCTCTGTTGCAGGAACGATGATGCATGCTTCGCGCGGATGCGCTAGTCTCGTTGGAACACAGGGGAGGGCAGCATGCAGCCGACATTGGTTATTCGCAACGGCACCGTGGTCGACGGCTCCGGTGGCCCGGCCCGCAAGGCGGATGTGGCGATCCAGGGCGACCGGATCGTGGCCGTCGGCGTCGTGCCCGAGCGCGGCGTCGAGGAGATCGACGCCGACGGCAAGCTCGTCACCCCCGGCTTCGTCGATGTCCACACGCACTACGACGCGCAGGTCACCTGGGGCAACCACCTCACGCCGTCCACCTGGAACGGCGTCACCACCGTGCTGATCGGCAATTGCGGCGTCGGCTTCGCGCCCTGCCTCCCCGAGCGCCGCAAGATGCTGGTGGAACTGATGGAAGGGGTGGAGGACATTCCCGAAGTCGTGCTGACCGAGGGTCTGCCGTGGAACTGGGAGAGTTTCCCGGAGTATCTCGACGCCCTCGCGGCCCGGCGGTTCGACGCCGACGTGGCAACCCAGGTGCCGCACGCCGCCATCCGCGTGCACGTCATGGGCCAGCGTGGCGCCGATCGTGAGCCAGCGACAGCAGCCGAACGGGCGGAGATGGCCCGCCTCGCCGCCGAGGGCATGCGCGCCGGCGCGCTCGGCTTTTCGACCTCGCGCACCCTCGCCCACAAGACGTTGGACGGCCGCCACACGCCCACCCTGCGCGCCGCCGAAAGCGAACTCGCCGAAATCGCTGCCGCCCTCGGCTCCGGCTGGTTGCAGGTGATCAGCGATTTCGAGGACGTCGACGAGGAATTCGCCCTGCTCCGCCGCCTCGCTGCCGGTTCGGGCCGTCCGATGACAATCTCTCTTCTCCAACGCGAACAGCGCCCGGAGGCGTGGCGGCGCATTCTCGGCCACATCCACAGCGCCAATGACGCGGGCACGCCTATCACCGGCCAGGTGATGGGCCGCCCCGTCGGCGTGATGCTCGGCTTCGAGATTTCGCAGAACCCGTTCCTCGGCTGCCCGTCCTGGCAGGAGGTTGCCGCTCTGCCATTCCCGCAGAAGCTCGCCATACTCCGCACACCGGAATTCCGCGCCCGCCTGCTCTCGGAACACACCGAGGACCCGACGCTGCGGCACCGCCTCAACACCTGGGAGAAAATCTTCCCCCTCGGCGACCGGCCGGACTACGAGCCACCGCCGGAAATGAGCGTCGCCGCCCACGCCGCCCGCGCCGGCGTCTCCGCGCCCGAAATGGCCTACGACATGCTGCTGGAGCGTGACGGCAAGAACATCCTGTATCGCCCGATCATCAACTACGCCGATGGCGACCTCGGCGCCGTGCAGGAGATGATGCAGGACCCCAACACCATCATGGGCCTCGGCGACGGCGGCGCCCACGTCTCCATCATCTGCGACGCCTCGGCGCCGACGACGATGATCACGCACTGGACACGGGACCGCACGCGGGGCGAAAAACTGCCCCTGGAATGGGTGATCAAACGCCTGTCGCGCGACAACGCCCTGGCCCTCGGCCTGACCGACCGCGGCCTCGTCGCCCCTGGCAGCAAGGCGGACCTGAACGTGATCGACTACGACCGCCTGCGCGCGCTCGCCCCTGAAGTGCTCTACGACTTCCCCGCCGGTGGCCGTCGCCTGGTGCAACGCACCGAAGGCTACGACGCCACCATCGTCTCCGGCGTCGTCGTGCACCGCAATGGCGAAGCGACTGGAGCGCTTCCGGGACGCCTCATTCGTGGCGCCTCGAACGGATAAAAAGTTTTTGTAACTGCCCAGGTAGGGGTCCGCGGTGGCCGGTTGACTCAAGAATGCAGATATGAGTCAAGCTGTCCATGTCCTTTCCGCCTGCTTCCCGACCGCAA
>JAYTUU010000086.1:0-23288 GCA_043744375.1 Rhodospirillales bacterium
CCGAGCAGAAGGCCCGGGACTTCGCCGACACCGAGATCAGCCGCGATACCACGATCGGTGGCGATCACGGACGCATCGAAACCCGAACCACCACCGTCAAGCACATGGCTCATAACCTGCTGCGAACCGCTGCCAGCAAGGACTCGCTGCGCCTCAGGCGGAAGATTGCCGCATGGGATGACGACTTCCTGGCAAGCTTGGTAGCCGCGTGAAGGTTTCACCCCTGCATTGCCCCGTCGCCGGTCTCGATCCGGCACGGCACGTTCACGGCATGGCGTTCGAACAGCCCGCGATCGACGTCGGCGGTCGAGGTGCGAACAGTGCGGATGATCGTGTCGCGCAACTCCTGCACCGCGCCATTGAGAACCTGCGCATTCCCCAGCACTTCGCGCGCATAGCGATCGGCCTGGGTGGCCTCCACGGCGACGTCGTCGTTGCGGCTGGCCATCTGATGGACGGCTGTCGCCGTGCCACTGACGTTGCGCGCGATCTCCGCCGTAGCCGCGCCTTGCTGCTTGACCGCGGCGGCGATCGCGCTGGCGATCGCGCTGACCTCGGCCATCGTGGCATCGATATCGCTGACCGCGGCAATCGCATCGCCGGTGGCACCGCTGATGCTCGCGATATGGCGGGTAATCTCCTCGGTGGATTTCGCCGTCTGCGTCGCCAGCAGCTTCACTTCCGAGGCGACGACCGCGAATCCCTTGCCCGCCTCGCCGGCCCGCGCGGCCTCGATCGTCGCGTTCAGCGCCAGGAGATTGGTGCGCGCGGCGATCTCCCCAATCATTCCGGCCATGGCGTTGATGCGGACGACCTGGCCGTCCAGTGCGGCAATGGTTCCGCGTGCCCGCGCACTCGCCTGAACAGCCCGGCTGACCACGGCCGTGGAGCGCGTCACCTGCTCGCTGATCTCACGGATCGAGGCGGAGAGTTCTTCGGCCGCGCCGGCAACGGCCTGGGCAGTGCCGAGCGCCTCGCCCGAGGCGGCGGTCGCCTGGCGTGCGGCATCCCCCGTGCGCGCGGCCAATTCGGTCATGCGCTCCGCCGTGACGCTGACGGCCGCCGTCTGGTCACCGATACGTTGCACCGCATCGCCGGCCTCCGACTCGATCCGTTCGGCCATCGCGACCAGCGCCGCACGCTTGCCGATCGCGGCCTCGCGATCCGCTTCGATCTGGCGCTCGCCGAGGGCCCGGTTCTCGATCGCCTGCGCACGGAACACATCGAGCGCCAACGCCATCCGGCCAATCTCGTCGGGGCGACCCGTGTCGGGCACGGCGACGTCGATCGCGCCCGCGGCCAAGGCGTGCATGGCGCCCGTCACCCGGCCGAGCGGACGCAGTATCCCGAAGATCACCACCTGCCCGGCAAGCGCCATGACCAACAGGATCCCGCTGGCCGAGACAACCGTCAGAAGGGTCAGCATGGTCGAGCGAAAACCCTCAAGATCGCGCACGAGGGTAGCGAGTTCGGTCTCGTTCTGGGCGGCCAGCGCGACAATCGTGGTGTTCAGGGCCTGCCGGTTCGCGCGATTGGCATCGTTGTTGCCGATCTTGTTGGCCGCCCCCGCCCCCTGGCTGCGGCCAGCCTGGACCATTTCCGTCCGCAGCGTGACAAAATCGCGCATCTGGCCACGGGCACCCTCCAGCGTCGCCTGTTCCCCGGGCGGCAGCAGCGCCGACCAGGCGTCCATCTGGGTTTGCAGGCGTGCAAGATTATCGAGCAGCGGGCGGCCGAATTTCTCGACCTCCTTGGCATCGACGGCGATATAGACGCCACGGCTATCCATCACCACGGCATTGATCAGGCCATTGAGGCGCTCGCCAACGATGGCCCGCGCGGCGGCGCGCTGCATGAGCGCCACGTGCTCGCTGTAGATACCGATGGCATGAATGCCCGCCCACGCGGTCGCGCCCGCCGCAAGTGCGAGCAGGGCAATGACAAGGAACAGGCGCGTGGCAATCCGCAGGCCACGGCGCCGCTTTGTATCGTTACTCATGATGTCGCGTATGCAGCCTCGTGTTGTTACGGCACTCCACAACACCTCGACTGTATGAATCAGCGGTAAACGTCGGCCATCCGGCAAACAAACCTGGCGAATGCCGGCTGCCGTCCGGAGCATGAACGATGGCTTGAGTTAACCGGTCCCGGGCAAGACGTGCCGATCTGTCAGGATTTCTACATTCGACGTATTCTGAAAAATACTGTGCAGTCGGTTGAAATTCCTACAACTCGCCTCGCAAACCCACAAGAATAGGCCACCGCACCATCCGATCCGCGTCGGCCTGCTTTACACTTTCTTAACATTCCAGCGGAAGGCGACGCCTAAGCTTTTGTGATTCCTCATTTGCCTTGTTTGGCACGAATTTTGCAGATCACGGACATGTGTGCGCCAAACACCCATCACGGCCGCTTGCGCCGCCTGGATCTGGCAAAATAACAAGGGATACGCAGCCAATGTCGACCTCGTTCCGTGCCATTGCCGTCGTCGGCGCTCTCGCCGCGACGCTGATCTCCCCGGCGGCTCACTCGGACACCGTGACCGTCACAAATTCGAATCCGCTGGGTTGGAACTTCACCAACCAAGACAATGCGCCGAACGTCAATGCAAGCGGCGTTTTTGACTTCGGGCCCGGAACGCCTCCGCTGGGCGATGGCAGCGCGCGCTTCATTGTGAATGACAATGTGAGCAGCGAACTCCTCTACAACGTGATGGGCGCCGGAACACGCTTGAATACGATCAACGCCCTATCCTACTCGACCTACCGCGACGGATCGTCAGCAGGAACTGTCACCCTTCCGGCGCTGTCGCTTAACGTAGATGGCAACGGCACCGATGGGAACGTCGGGTGGCAGGGTCGCTTGGTGTTCGAGCCATATCTTACCGGTGCAACGATCGACACGGGCACCTGGCAGGCGTGGGACCCGCTTGTGGCGTCTGACGGCTGGTATTTCACCAATGGCGGACTTGCCGGCACCTCGGGCTGCACGATGGCCACGTCCTGCTCGATGACGGAGGTGCTCTCAGCCTTCCCTGATGCCGAAATCCACAGCATTTTCGGCGCCGTGAACTTCAAGGCCGGCAGCGGGTGGGGTAATTTTGACGGCAATGTGGACGCCTTCACGTTCGGTACCACAGCCGGCGGCAGTACGACTTATGATTTCGAGGTCCCCGAACCCGCCTCGATGGCGCTGCTCGGCCTCGGCCTGTTCGGCCTCGGACTCGCCCGCCGCCGCCGCTGATCCTACCCGCACCACGATCCACGGCCGCCACCGGGCAACCGGCGGCGGCCGTTTTCGTTCGTGTCCCTACATCCCCAACAATGACCTCACATCATGGCGCTCGCCATGCACCCAGCCCTGGCCGAGCGCGATGGTCGCCTTGCGGTTCATCGTGTCCGTCCGCCAGCGAATGTTCGACAACTGGGCGCGAAGATAGCTGAGCAGCAACAGCGGGCGCGTGGTCTCGCCGACCAGCGTGGGGAACAGCGCGGCGTTGCGGCCGGCCTCCTTGGCGCCGGGATCGTCGGCCGGGCGGGCCGGCAGCCAGTCGCACACCGCCGCCACCGCCCCCTCCGCGCCATGGCCGGCGATGAAGGCGGCGACATCGGCGAAGGTCAGGCCCTTCAGGCCGCCATTCTGCGTGTAGAGGTCGAAGAACCAGCAGAACAACGCCTTGCTGACCCCGCCCGGTGCGGTTGAATCAGCCGCCCAAACCCCCGCCGCCCGCCAGGCCGACGTGGCGACAACGCGGGCGGCGGCCACCTGGCGGGCGGTGAACTCGGCGCTGCGGGTGAAATCCCGCAACTCCGCCCGTGCCGCGGGCCGCAGCGCCCCACCGGACTGCCAGCCACGCACGATCGCCAGGCCGGCCGGAATGTCACTCGTGCACGCCGTCCAGAACTCCGTGCCAAGCTGCGGCAGCAGCGCGACCACCCGCGCCCGCCCGATGGCGCGAACCATCGGCTGCAACGAACCCTGCCCGATATTCCATTGCAGCACCCCAAGCGAGATGCCCTGGCCGTCAAAATCCCCACTCACCGCGCCCATCGGATCATCGCTGTCCTCGAAATGACCGGTCACCTTGAGCGCGGTCTCGATCCAGTCATCCGGCAGCGCAGAGGGGGCAGGGGGGGCAGGGGGGGCAGGGGGGGCAAGCGGCGGCGGCGCCATCGACGTGGCCGCAACTGGCGCGGCGACGGCCAGATTGGCAACGGGAAGAACGGCGGTCATGAAGCGATAGGCGCTGTTGGCCTGATAGCGGGCGTCGGTTTTCAGCGCGGCCATGAAGTCCCGATGGCCCTGCTTCGTGCGGCCCAACAGACAGCCGGCGCTGGCGTTGCTCACGTTGTTGGCCGGCAGGTCATAGCCCCAGTGCTGGTTGATGCCGAACTGACCAGTGCGCACCGCATCGCCATCCCGGCTGTAGTCCTTGTTGAGATCGCGGCACACCGACACGTCCGCCACCTGAACGAGTGCCTCATGGGCGTCGCTGGTGCCGGCGTGATGCGTGCCGATCACCCAGGACTTGTACTGTCCGAAGGCAATCCGCGCCGCTCCCCCCGCGTCGAGCGGCTGCTCGGTGAATGTCCGCCCCGGCTCGGTCGTGCCGTCCCAGGCATGAACCACGCTTGGGGTCCCGGCGGCATCGACGCCAAGCAGCAGACGGGCATCGTTGAAAGCGTTCGCCGTATTGGCATTCGCCGTCCCATCGAGGTCCATGCCCTCGATATAGACGATGGTCAGGCACTCCGGATGGCGGCTGAACCAGTAGCCGTGGCGCGCCATCGCGGCAACGATCCGCCCGGCGAGATCGTCGCCCGGAGCGAGCAGAAACACCGCCGCCACGCCAGGCGCGACCAGGGCCTCGGCAGTCGGACGGCTCAGCGCCCCATCATAGGCAAGGCCGGCGCGCGCACAGAACGCGGCGAGCGCCCATTGCGACACCGGCCCGAACTGGCCATCGGCGGGCGGCTCCAGCACCCCGGCGACGCCAAGCTGCACCTGCACGTCACGCGCCAGTTCGCGATCGGCGGCAAGTTGATTGACCGGCAGGCTGGCCGGTCCGGATTGTACGAAATTGCTCAGACGCATGGGGCACCTCCACTGATCGCCATGGAGCCACGACGGAGCGCGTCCGCCGCGGCCGGGGGGGGTCGTTCGCATCACGCAAGCGGATAGGGTGATACGAGCGGGCGATTTCCGTTTCAAGCGCGGCGGCGCGTCACGCTTACGTGTGCGGTGCGAGGTGCGCCAAGCGGGCGAAATTTCCCCCCAACTTCAAGTGTAATTGTTATGCGAAAATAATTATACCGTTGGCTGCCAGTTCAGCGATTTCATCGGGCTTGAAGCCCGCCTCGGCCAGCACCGCGCCATTATGCTCGCCAACCCGCGGCGGCTGGCGATGCAGCGTCGGCCGTGCGCGGTCCGGCCCCATCTCCACGGGCAGCGCCGGCAGCCCCGCCAGCGTCGCGCCACCGCCGATCTGCGGGATCAGCACGTCGAGCAGGCCATGCGCGCGCAGATGGGCGTCCTCGAACAGATCGCCGGGGTTGCCGACCGGCGCCCACGACACATTGGCGCGCTCGCAGCGGGCGGCGATTTCGGCATAGGCGATGGTCTCGGTCACCGCCTTGATCGCCGGAATGAGCCAGGTTTTCTCCCGCGTCCGCATCACATTGGTCGCCAACCTTGGGTCCGCCGCCAGCGCCTGGAGCGAGAACGCCTCGGCGAAGCGCGCCCATTGCTGGTCCGAAGTCACCCCGATGAACAACGCGCGCCCATCCGATGTCGGGAACGTTTCGTAGATCGCCCAGGCGCCACGCCGCGCCGGCATCGGCAGCGCCGGCTCCCCGGTCGCCACGATCCCCGCCATATGCGTGGCCATCAGGAAAGCCGCGCTCTCGAACAGCCCGCTGCCAACCCGCTGGCCACGCCCGGTCGCCTCCCGCTCGCGCAACGCCGCCTGCACGGCGATCACGCCGAACGCCGCGCCGAGAATGTCGATGATCGAGGCACCCGCCCGCAACGGACGTCCCGGCGGCCCGGTCATCGTCGCCAGGCCGACATGAAACTGCACCACCTCATCAAGCGCCGGCCGATGCTCATACGGCCCGGCGAGATACCCCTTCAGCGCCAGATAGATCAGCCGCGGATTGACCGCACTCAGCTGCTCCCAGCCGCAGCCAAGCCGCTCCATCGTGCCTGGCCCGTAATTCTCCAGCACGATATCCGCCGTCGCCACCAGCCGATGCACGGCCGCCCGCCCCTCCGCGCGCTTCAGGTCGATCGCCAGCGAGCGCTTGCTGCGGTTGAACGCGGCGAAAAACCCCGCCGCGAACCCGCCCAGCCCGCGCGTGTGATCGCCCTTCGGCGCCGGCTCGATCTTCACCACGTCGGCCCCGAGTTCGGCGAGGATCAACCCCGCCGACGGCCCCATGATGGTGTGGCTGAATTCGAGAACGCGCAGCCCCGCCAGCGGCGCCAGGGACACTACGCGGCCTTCCGCCGAAACGCGTCCAACGACCCCGCGTGGATCAACTCGCTCGGCAACTGGTGCTTCACGATCGCCTCCGCCATCCGGCCGACCTCGATCAGCGCGTCCAGATCGACACCGGTGTCGATGCCCATCTCCTCGCACAGCAGCACCAGCTCCTCCGTGCAGATATTGCCCGCCGCGTCCTTCTGCCCCGCGAACGGGCAGCCGCCGAGCCCGCCCACCGTGCTGTCGAACTGCGCGACCCCCATGCGCAACGCGGCATGCGCGTTGGCCACCGCCAGGCCGCGTGTGTCATGCAGATGCAGCGCCAGCTTCTGCTCCGGCCAGCGCGACCGCACCGCGCCGAGCACCCGCTCGATCCGATGCGGCGCCGCCCAGCCCATCGTATCCGCCAGTGAAATCGTCTCGATCACCGTGCCTGCCTCGGCCGCAATCGCAAACCCGTCGGCGATCACCCGCAGCACCGTCTCGGGCGCAATGTCGCCCTGATAATTGCAGCCGAACGCCGCCATGATGCTGAGCCGCGAGACCTTCACCCCATGCGACAGATGCAGCGCCGTCAGCTTCTTCATCGCCGCCACATTCTCCTCGTGGCTGCGGTTCAGGTTCTTCCGCGTGAAACCCTCCGACGCCGTGAGCGCGATCGACCCGGCCAGCGTCAGCTTGTCGCGGAACACCATCGCGCGCTCCAATCCATTGGCATTGAACCACAACGCCGTGTAGTCCACGCCGTCACGCTTGCTGAACCCCTCGACGGCCGCCTCCGCATCCGCCCACCCCGGCACCAGCCGCGTGTTGACGAAGGAGCAGACCTGGATGTGATGCAGCCCGGTTTCCGCCAACGCCTCGATCAGCCGGATCTTCTCCGCCGTCGGGATCGGCCCCGGCTCGATCTGGAACCCCTCGCGCGGGCCTTCCTCATGGATGTCAACATGGCGCGGCAGATCGGTCATGGCCTGGTTCCTCGGCAAGTGTTCTGCCAAGGATAGCAGGGCAATTGCCAGGCTGTCAGTCCCGCTAGACCTCCATCTCCACGCACACCGGCACATGATCGCTCGTCTGCGGCCAGTCGCGCGCATCCTTCAGAACCGTGTGGCCGCGCAGCCCGTCCTTGAGGTCCGGCGTCACCCACACATGATCGAGCCGGCGGCCGCGGTTCGCCACCCGCCAGTCACGGTTGCGATACGACCACCACGTGTAGAGCTTCTCGTCCGCCGGCACGAAATGCCGCAGCGCGTCATAGAAATGCCCGTCGAGCCAGGCCGTCAGCCCGACGGTTTCCACCGGCGTATGGCTGACCACGTTGAGCAACTGCTTGTGGCTCCACACGTCATGCTCCAGCGGCGCGATGTTGAGATCGCCCACCAGCACCGTGCGCGCCAGCTTCTTGCGCTGCTTGAAATACGCGGTGGCCTCGGCCACGAAATCAAGCTTGTGGCCGAACTTCTCGTTGACCTCCCGATCCGCCACATCCCCGCCCGCGGGCACGTAGAAATCATGCAGCTCAATCGGTCCCGAGGGGATATCCAGCGTCACGGCGACATGCCGGCAATCCTGCTTGCCGCACCACTCCGGCGTCTTCGGCAACACCGTGAGCGGAATGCGCGACAGGATCGCCACCCCATTATAGCCCTTCATGCCGCGATAGGCGACGTGCGGAAAGCCCAGCTCGCCCGGAGCATCGAGCGGAAACAACGCGTCCGGAACCTTGGTCTCCTGCAGGCAGATCACGTCAGGCGCCAACGCGCCGATCACCCGCGACAACAGCGGCAGCCGCAGCCGCAACGAGTTGATGTTCCAGGTGACCACCCGCAGCTGGGTCATACGATGCGGGTCCGCACCGTCCCCACGCCCTCGACCACGCCCTCCAGCAAGTCCCCCCGCACCACCGCCGCGACACCCTCGGGCGTGCCGGTGAAGATCAGATCGCCCGGCGCCAGCGCCACCAGCTTGGACAAATACGAGATCGTCTCAGCCACGCTCCAGATCAGCTTGGCCAAGTCCGACGTCTGCCGCACCACCCCGTTCACCTTCAATTCGATCTTGCCCGCGGTCGGGTTCGCAAACGCCGAAGCCGGAATGAGGTCGCCGATCGGCGCGGACTGGTCATACCCCTTGCCCATGTCCCACGGCTTGCCCTCCTTCTTCGCCGCGTTCTGCAAATCGCGCCGCGTCATATCCAACCCCGCCGCATAGCCCCAGACATGGCCCAACGCATCGGCCACCGCGATATCCGTGCCGCCCTTCCCGATCGCCACCACCAGTTCCATCTCGTGATGCACGTTCGCCGTCATCGTCGGATACGGCGAGTCCGCCCCCCCCGTCACCAGTGCATCGGCCGGCTTGCAGAAGAAGAACGGTAACTCCCGATCAGGGTCAGACCCCATCTCCCGCGCATGCTCGGCATAGTTCCGGCCCACACAAAACACGCGTCGCACCGGAAACGCCCCACCACCGGCAACCGGCACGGAACTGATCGGCGGCGGAGCAATCACATAATCAGGCATGCACATTTCCTCATGTTCGGGCGGATCGCAGCGCAGCGACACATACCGGAGCCATCGCCGCGAGACAACGCGCCAGGCAGGCAATCATATGACCGGTTCCGCAATCTATTGGCTTCGCCCGCCAACCCCGAAAATCCGTCGGGGGTTCCAAGGGCCCCCGGCCCTTGGCCGGCGGAGCCTTGCGGCCTTTCCTAGCCTGCCGCGATCAACCACGCCGCAATCCCTGACAGCGCCCGTTCCTGGCCGGGATAGCCGATGATCTGCAAGCCCAGCGGCATCCCTTCCGCATGCAGCAGCGGCAACGACAATGCCGGGCAGCGCAGCGCCGAGGCCGGCAGGTTGAAGATCGCATTGCCCGTCGTTTCGATCCCCACCGGCGCCGCCCCGGGCGCGGCCAGCGTGATACAGGCATCGACATCGCCGGACAGCGCAACCAGCGCGTCGCGCATCGCGTCGCGGCGGCGCAGCAGTGCGGCGTAGTCATCAGGCGTCATCGCCCGCCCGGTCGCCAGCAATTCCTCGGTCCGCGGATGCAGCTTGCCCGGCATGCGGTCCGCCAGTTCGCCGATCGGCCACAGGCTCTCCCAGCCATTGATGCCCATCGTGACGTCCGCGGCCTCGGCGATGGCATTCTCCAGCAGCGCGACCCGCGCCGAGTTGCGCCGATCCAGCAATCGCACCCCGGCCGCGGCCAGTCGCTCCAGCCGCGCGGCCAGGGCCGTCTTGGCGGACGGCGTCGCCACCTGCCAACCCGCCGTCTCCAATACGGCGAGGGTCGCGGGCCTATGAGCGGGTGCGGGCGCCGGCCCTCCGGCGAACGGCAGATGGCCAGGGTCGCCGCCAACGCGCGTCGCGATCTGGTGGCAGACCGCCCAGAGATCGGTGAAATCCGCCGCCAGCACGCCCAGGCAATTCTGGCTGAACTGATCGCTCAACTGCCCCCGGTTCAGCGCCCCATAGCTCGGCTTGAACCCGATCACCCCGCAGAAACTCGCCGGACGCAGCACCGAGCCACCCACCTGCGTGCCCAGCGCCACCGGCACCATCCCCGCCCCAACCGCCGCCCCGGACCCGCTCGACGAGCCGCCAGGCGTGCGCGCGAGGTCATGCGGATTGCGCGTCGGCCCAGGCCCGCCGACGCCGAATTCCGTCGTCACCGTCTTGCCGAGCATGATCGCCCCGGCCGACCTGAGCGCCTTGATCGGCGCCGCATCGCGCCCGCTCGACCATACCGTGAACGCCCGCGAGCCGAACTCGGTCGGCATGTCCGCGGTCTCGATCAGGTCCTTCACGGCGATCGGCATGCCGTCGATCGGCGACAACGGCCGCCCCGCCCGCCACCGCGCCGTTGCCGCATCGGCAGCGCCCCGTGCACCCTCGATGTTGAGCGCCACGAACGCCTGCACATCCCCATCCCGGGCCGCGATCCGCGCGATGCAGCGCTCCAGATAGGCACGCGGTTCCGCCACGCCATTCACCAGGTAGCTTCCGCTTGTTACGGAATGATCGCCGTCCACCATGATCTGCCCCCTCCTTGTGCCCGGCCCAGCCGGACCGCGAACAAGCATGCACCGGAAAGGTAAACGATGCACTGCACCGGGCATCGGCAAGGCTCTTGGCGCGCGCGAGGCCGCAGGCCATGCTCACCGCCATGCGCGGCCGAAAAGGCCGCCGGGCGGACGCAGATGCCGCCAGAACAGGAGCGCTGCGCCATGCAGGCCGCCCTCTTCGAGGACCCGCCTTTGCTTCCCCTCGGCCAGTACGGCGTCAACACCGTCCGCCGGGAGTGAGATCATGGCGCCGATGCACATGGACCCGCCGCCCCCGGCACAGTAGACTCTGGCCTGGAACGCAATCTCGAACGGAACCGGAGCCATGCGCGAAGCCGTCATCGTCTCCACCGCCCGCCCGCCGATCGGCCACCCCTATGGTATGTCGGGCGCGCGCATGACCGGTGCGCGCATGACCGATGCGCGCATGACCGGGCATCCGATGATCGAGGGCAAGCGCCGCGGCACCGAATACGGTATCGTCACGATGTGCGGGCCAGCGGCTTCGGTGCCGCCGGCTTGTTCGAGATTTTCTGAAGGGATCGGCATGCGTGTTTCGTTGCTATTCAGGTCGCTGATATTCGGGCTGGTGGCCATGCTCATGGCCGCCACGGCAGGCGCACAGCCGGCCAATGTGGTGCTCACCGCACCCGCCGCCGGGCGGACCTACAAGGTCGCCTTCACGCAAATCATCGACCACGCCATTCTGAACGCGACCCGCGCCGGCTTCCTGGAAGGGCTGAAGGCGGCCGGTTTCGTCGAGGGCAAGAACCTCACCTTCACCTATCTCAACGCCGCCGGTGATGCCACCAAGCTGCGCGCAATCACCGACAAGCTGCTGGCCGACAAGCCCGACCTGCTCGCCGCCTGCACGCTCCCCAACATCCAGGCGGCGGTTGCGGCCACCAAGGGCAAGACGACCCCGGTGGTCTTCGGCTGCCTCCTGAACCCCGTCGAAAACGGCGTTCTCGCCGCCACCGGCAAGGCCACCGGGAGCAACCTGACCGGCTTCTACAGCGTGCCGCCGATCGCGCAGATGTTCGACCTGATCAAGCAGCTCCATCCGAAGGCCAAGATCATCGGCACGATGTACAATCCCGAGGACGAAAACTCCGTCAGCATGAACACCCTCGCGAAAGCCGAGGCGGTCAGGCGCGGCCTGACCTGGGGCGAAGTGCAGGTGCTCTCCCCCGTCGAGGCCATGCGCTCGGTGCAGCCGCTGGCGGGGCAGGTAGACACGCTGCTGATGCTGCAGGATACGACCGTGGCAGCCGCCAGCGAGATGGTGGTGCGGACGTCACGGCAGGCGAAGATCCCGCTGTTTTCCTTTGACGCCTCGGCCGTCGAGCGCGGGGCGATCGCCGGCTTCACGCAGAACCCGCATCAGACGGGCGTGGAATGGGCGCATCTCGTGGCCGTCCCCGTCCTGCTCGGCAAGCCCGCCGGGGAACTCGTGCCAGTCTCCAACCTTGTCTTCGATCTGCTGCTCAACAGCGCCGCCGCCACCGCCACCGGCGTGGTCATTCCGGAGGAGGTGACCAAAAGCGCGTTGCGGGTTTACACCAACTGAGCGCGGCTCAGCCTTTTGCGTCGGCGTCCAGCACATCGTCGAGCGCGCGCCGCAGCCGGTGCGCGAGCTCGGCGATTTTGGGCTCCGTGATGATCAGCGGCGGCGCCATCACCAGGGTGCATATGAGCAAGGCCGTTTGAGGGGCGGCGCTCACGTCAAACGGCCGCCACTCGTTGCCGGGCCGCCAACCCCACCACATTCGCCAGAATCCGCCCCGCCACCAGCGCGCCGGCCCCGCCGACATCGCGTGACGCCATGAATTCCACGAGGTTGAAATTGGCGATCCGCGCCTTCGCCGCCACCCCGTGCAGCAGGTCGATCACTTGCCAATAGGTCAGCCCGCCGGGGGACGGCGCACTGACGGCCGGCATGATCGCCGGATCCAACGCGTCGCAGTCGAAGGCGATCAGCACGTTGGCGCCGGCGGGGATCAGGTCGAGCACGCAGGCGATGCCGTCACGATGCAGCGTCCGGGCGGGCACAAGAATGGCCCCGGCATTGCGCGCATCGGCAACATCGGCGGGGCGGGCCGATCCAGTGCCGCGCTGGCCAACCTGGATCAGCCGCGTGACATGCGGCTGCTCGGCGGCACGACGCATCGTGCTCGACAGTCCGTGCCGCTCCCCCATCACGTCATCGCGCCAGTCGATATGGGCGTCGATCTGCAACAGGGTGAATTGGCCGCGCCCGGCAAAGGCCTCGAACAGCGGGATCTGCACGGAATCATCGCCGCCCAGCACCACCGGAACGGCACCGCGATCCAGGATGCTGGAGACAGCGGCATGGATGCGCGCGCGATTGCCCGGCAAATCCGCCGGATCGAACGCCAGATCACCGCAATCCACCACCCGCGCACCCGCCGGCAGCAAGGGTGCGTCGAAGTCGAAATCATGATGCCCGATCGTCGCGGCCCGCGGCGCCATCGCCGCGCGGATGGCCGCCGGCGCCCCCGCGCAGAACGCGCCGGCGCCGGGATAGGGCGTTGCACCGGGAATGCCAAGAAGCGCAATGTCGGCGTCAAGCAGGGAAAAATCGCCGCCGGCGGGCAGCCCGAGGAACGTGCCGCTCATGGCGTCGCGTGCCAGTTCTCGCCGGCTTCCACGGCCCGACCCTCATCACGCAACTTATGCAGATGCGCCGTCACGCTTCGTACCGCCGGCTGCTTCAGCCGCTCGGCCAGCCCGACATACAGCGCCTCCACCAAGGCCATCGCCGTCTGCGGCCCCTCGGCGAGTTTGCCGGCAATCGCCGCCTCGCGTTGCAGGCGATGGGCAAGCAGAAACTCCGCATGCCCCCGCGGATCGGTGATCGGCGGCCCGTGGCCGGGCAGATGCAGCGTATCGTCGCGCGCCAGCATCCGCCGCAGCGAGGCGAAATACTCGCGCATGCTGCCGCCGGGCGGGGAGACGATCGAGGTGGACCACGACATGATGTGATCGGCCGTGAACACCACCCCGTCAGCGCGCGCGAAGCACAGATGATCCGCCGCATGGCCAGGCGTATACAGGGCCATCCACGGCCCGACCGCATCGCCATCATAGAGCGGCACATCGGGCGAGAATCCGGCATCCGCACTGCCATGAAACCCATAGCTCGGCGCGTCCGTCGCCGACTTCAGCGCCGCCAGACCCTCCATATGATCGATATGCGTATGGCTCAACAGAATGCGCCGCACCCGTCCGCCGGTCGCCGCCAGGATCGCCGCGCGATGGCCGGCATCCTCCGGCCCGGGATCGAGCACGGCAAATCCGTCATCATCCGCGATCAGATAGGTGTTGGTGCCGTGATAGGTGAACGCCCCCGGATTGGGCGCGACAATGCGAGCAATGCCCGGCGCGATCGGGAGCGGAACGCCGCGCTGCGGCTCGGCTTCGGTCAGCAGGGTCATGCGGCGCGTCGCTCCACGGTGCGGCGGGTGTGCTCGATGTAAAAACTGTACAACCCGGCCGCGGCAATGACCACGGCCCCCTGCATCGCCGAGGCATTCGGCGTCTCCCCGAAGCATAGCCAGCCCAGCGATACCGCCCACAGCATCGAGGAATAATCGAACGGGCCAAGGGCCGAAACCGGCGCCAGCGCATAGGCCCGCGCATTGACGATCTGCGCATAGCCGCTGATCACGCCGAGCACCGTCAACGCCACCACCGCATCCCACGGCAGCCCCGCATGCAGCGTGTGCGCGGGAATGGGCAGGAAATACAGCAGCACAAACCCCACGGGGATGTGCATCAGCAACAACGACAGCGCCAGACTCTCCACCGTCTCCGACGCCGACAACTGCCGCGTCATCGTCCGCGCCACCGCCGAGCACACCACCCCCGCCAGCAGCAACACCAGCGTCGGGCTCCACAAGCCGCTGCCGGGACGGAGCATGATGACCACACCGACCAGCCCGATCACGGTGGAAATCACCCGCGTCCAGTCCAGCTTCTCGCCGATGAACAGCACCGCCAGCAGAATGGCGATCAGCGGCGTGGTGAAGCCGACCGCATAGGAATCGGCCAGCGTCATCGTCGTCCATGAGGCGAACCAGGTGACCACCACCGCCGATTGCAGGCCGCCGCGGATCAGCACCAGCCCCCAGCGCCGCGGCATCAGCCGTGCGATGCCGGCGCGGCCATCGCGTGCCGCGATTGTGATCACCGTCGCCGAACCGAGAATGCCACGAAACAGGATCGCCAACGCCAGCCCCGACGCCGGCAAGGCAAACTTCACCGCGACATCGCCGAACGCCATCAGCAGATAGCAGAAGGTGATCAGCACGATCCCGCGCACCGTGTCCGCGCTGGTGGCGGCAAGCGCGATGGTCGGAGAACGGCGGGCGAGGGAAAGGGACATGGAACAACCTTGGCGCGGTCAGGGCACCGCAAGCGCCGATGATGACGGGAGATTCTGGCATTTTGTTGGCAGATTCCGGCAGGTCTGCCGTGCAAGCGCCCACAAGGCAATCAAGGCTCCGCCGGCATGCCCCTTTGATCCCCCCGACTTTTGCCGCCGGGATCACGGCCTCCAGATACGCTGGCGAAGCCCAGGAATCCCCACAAATGTCGATTGCCTGCGACGCCAGCAAGAACAGCGTGACCACCCGAAGGCCAGTGCTTCAGCCGCATGAGGTAATGGGTTCCAAGGGCCACTGGCCCTTGGCCGGCGGAGCCTTGATTGCCTGCGCTCCCTGGTTTTCCGTCGCCGCGCCCTGTGCCACAAACGCGCATGGAAGCCGCCGAATACGCTCTGATGGACGAGGCCGAGGCGCGCATGTGGTGGTATCGCGCCCTGCATGTGCGTCTGGCCGACGCGCTGGCGGACATCGCCGGTCCTGTCCTCGATGCCGGCTGCGGCACGGGCGGCTTGCTGGCCATGCTCGCGCCTGGACGAACGCTTGTCGGCCTGGAGTATGACAGCGCGGCGGCGCGGCGGGCGGCCGAAAAATCCACCGCGCTGATCGCCCAGGGCAGCATCAACGCCATGCCGTTTGGCCCGGGCAGCTTCGATGCGGTGGTTTCGGCCGATGTGCTGTGCCACCAGGCCGTTGATCCCCCGGTGGCGCTGGCGGAAATCCGGCGCGTGCTGCGGCCGCGTGGGCGTGTCGTGCTGAACCTGCCCGCCTATCAATGGCTGCTCTCCGCGCATGACCATCGGGTCCATAACGTGCGCCGGTTCAGCGCCGGCTCGGCCCGCGCGCTGCTGCAAGCGGCCGGCTTCACCGCGGTCCGCACGCGCTACTGGAACGGCCTGCTGCTGCCGCTGATGATCCTGCAACGCAAAATCCTCGCCCGTCATGACGAAGCCGCGTCCGACGTCGCCGCGTTTTCGCCATGGCTGGATGCCACATTGCATGGCATTACCGCTCTGGAACGACGCCTGCCATTCCCCCTGCCGGCCGGGGGCTCGGTATTGGTGACCGCCACCAGGGGGAACACTCCATGATCGAGGACGACATGGCCGCACTCGCAGCACTTCCCGCCGCCCCCAGCCTTGGCTTGTCCATCGTCGTGCCCGTCTATCGCGGCGCCGACACGGTCGGCCGCCTGGTCGCGGCACTCGCCGACTTGCGGCCCGAGGGCGGCATCGAGGTGGTGCTGGTCAACGACGGCAGCCCCGACAACTCCGCCGAAGTGTGCCAGGAGATCGTCCGCACGGCGTCCATCCCGGTCACCTACATCGAGCACACCCGCAATTTCGGCGAGCACAACGCCGTCATGACCGGCCTGCGCCACGCCACCGGCCGCTACATCATCACCATGGACGACGACCTGCAGAACCCGCCCGAGGAGGTGGTGCGCCTCTACGACCACGCCCGCACCGGCAACTGGGACGTCGTCTACACCCGCTACGCCGAAAAGAAACACGCGGCCTGGCGCAACATCGGCAGCCGCTTCGCCAACCAGGTCGCCGACTGGCTGCTCGACAAGCCCGCCGGACTCTATTTGTCCTCCTTCCGCTGCATGTCCCACCAGATCGTCCGCAGCGTCGCGCGCTATCGCGGGCCATACCCCTATATCGACGGCCTCATCATGCAGGTGACCCAGCGCATCGACAGCATCGAGGTGCGCCATCTCCCGCGCGCCGAAGGCCGCTCGAACTACACGCTGCGCCGCCTCGTGCGGCTGTGGCTGAACCTCGCCACCTCGTTCTCGCTGGCCCCTCTGCGCTTGGCCATGCTCGCCGGCGCCCTGATGGCCGGCCTCGGCATGATCGGCGCGGCGGTGACCATCATCGAGGCGCTGCTCCGCCAGAACACCCCCTCCGGCTGGGCGTCGACGATGACCGTGATCCTGCTCGTCTCCGGTGTGCAATCCATGGTGCTCGGCGTGATGGGCGAGTATGTCGGGCGCACCTTCCTGTCCGCCAACGGCAAGCCGCAAGGCATCGTGCGCAGCGTCGCCCGCAGCACGGCGGCGGTTGGGGTGGTGGTGGCGGCGGGCGAACGCAAAGACGAGGTTGCATGATTTTCTACTGGGCGATCCTGGCCGCCGCGATCACCACCTCCATGGTCGGCCAGACCTTGCTGAAGGCTGGGTCCGGCGCGGCCGATTTCGTCGCCCAGTTGCTGGACTGGCGCACCATGCTCGGCCTGATGATCTACGGCGGCGCCTCGCTGCTCTACATCGTCGCCCTGCGCCGCATCCCGATGTCCGTCGCCCTGCCATGCACCGCCTTGTCCTACATCGCCGCCGCCCTGATCGGCCATTACGGCTTCGGCGAGGCGATGGGCCTGCAACAGATCGGCGCGATCGTGCTGATCTGCACCGGCGTCCTGCTGCTCGCTTTGGCCTGAGTCCATGCGCAATCTGCTCACCGACATCGCCGGCATCCAGGTCGGCCACGCGACCGATCTGCGCCTCGGCTCCGGCGCCACCGCCATCCTGTTCGACACCCCCGCCACCGCCTCGGTCATCACCCTCGGCGGCGCCCCCGGCAGCCGCGACACCGCCATGCTCGAACCCGAAATGACCCAGCAGCGCGTCGATGGGTTCGTCCTCTCCGGCGGCTCCGCCTTCGGGCTGGACGCGGCCGGCGGCGTGCAATCCTTCCTGCGCGCGCAGGGCAGGGGCCTCCGCCTCGGCGCCGCCCTCATTCCGCTGGTCCCAGGCGCCATCATCTTCGATCTCAACAACGGCGGCGACAAGGACTGGGGCCTGCATTCCCCCTACCGCGACCTCGGCTACCAGGCCGCCCGCGCCGCCACCCCCGGCGATTTCGCCCTCGGCACGATCGGCGCCGGCACCGGCGCCACCACCGCCACGCTGAAAGGCGGCGTCGGCTCCGCCAGCGCCCGCGCCGCCACCGGCCACATCGTCGCCGCCCTCGCCGTCGTCAACGCAATCGGCACCGCGACCATCGGCGACACCAAATATTTCTGGGCCGCCCCCTTCGAAGTCAACGGCGAATTCGGCGGCCACGGCTGGCCCACCGCCATCACCCCGGAAGACCTCGCCCCCCGCCTCAAAGGCATGCCCTACCTCGCCGAAACCGCCACCACCATCGCCCTCATCGCCACCAATGCCGCGCTCACCAAAGCGCAAACCAAACGCCTCGCCATCATGGCCAATGACGGCCTGGCCCGCGCCCTCCTCCCCGCCCACGCCCCCGCCGATGGAGATACGGTGTTCGCGGCCGCCACCGGCCAGTTCCCCCTCGCCGAAGACCGCGACCTCACTGTCCTCGGCCACCTCGCCACCCAGGTCATGGCCCGCGCCATCGCCCGCGGCGTCCACGAAGCAACGGCACTGCCCTACCCGGCCGCGCTGGCGGACTGGCGGAGCCGATCGTGGTGCAAGCCCCCAAAGAAGTAGGGCGCGTGTGGACAGAGCTGGCTCGGGAAATTCGGTGCTCAACCGTCATCGCGTGCCCCTGCGAAGCGATCCAGCCTCCGCCCCCAACCCAGCCGCGCGCCATGAATTGCATCGCCATGCAGAAGCCAAGAAAAGCACATCTTTTTTGAAAAAAAGAAGCAAAAAACTTTTACCAATCAATCATGTAGGGTGGAAAAGCGCAGCGTCATCCACCACTCAAGCCACCCCCCAATATCTAATCCAGCAGGACCGGACACCCCACCCACCACGATGCAGGCAGCCGAAGCGGCGATAATCACGCCTCGAAGCCGAACCATCATTCGCCAAACCCGCCACCAAAAACCCCGTCATCGCGAGCCCCTGCGAAGCGATCCAGCCCCCACCACCAACCCAGCCGCGCGCCATGAATTGCACCACTAACCGGCTCCCAATGACGGGCCTTCCGGAGGGCATCACGTGTCAATCAATCCGCAAGTTCCCAGAAACCAAGCCAAGCCAAGCCAAGCGGCAGCTTCTCGGTGCCGGTATACAACTTGAGGCGTCCGTGATAACGCTTCCGCGACGTGGCCAATTTACCGCCACTGCCGCAAGCTGAGGTGAAGATGGCTAATATTGTAATGACTGACTACCGGGTGCGGATCGATTTCACCCAGCTTCCGAATCTCTATAGCCTCGGATTTGGAGGCACTATTACCGTTGCCTCAGCGACGACGATTGTTAAACAATTTGGGCCTGTTTACAATCCAGATTATGATCCAACCAAGCCGCTCGACACATACTACGGCAACCCAACACTATCTCCTTATGCGGTCTACTATGGAACATTTAACTACACAGTCTCCGGAATAAATTTTTCAACCAGCACACTTACCGGCTTTCAGCTTGGATATCAGCAATCTGGTGTAATTTATGGCGTAAACAGCTTCATCATGTCCGGCACGCAGTTTTATAACTATGCGATCTCAAATAATGGACTTGGACTTATAAATACAGTGTTTGGAGGACAAAATACTGCCCAACTTTTTGGCACAGGTAGCAGCTTCAATGGTGGAAATTTAGGAAACGATATTTCCTATCTTGCGACGAGTTCAAATTATACGATTCGCGTCACTTTCGGATCGTACTCGGCCACGGTCTTGGCGAAAGGATTTGCCCATGCAGACACCCTGAGTAACGTAAGTAAATTGATCTTCCCTGATACCACGTTGACTTTCTTGTCCGGATCGGTATTTAACGTTGCGAAGACCAGCGCTGCAAATTTGACATTTGGTACGCTACTGCCAGGGAACGTGCTCAATGTGCCGTTGACCAGCGGAAGCATGACCTTGCAACTTGACCCCTTCGTAAATTATGCGAATAGCAAGATCGTAATTGCGCCAGATGGCACAGGCGGTAGTCGCGTCACACAGTTTGCGCAGGTCGCTCCCGGCATGGTATTTGCGGCCGTCGCTGGCGGAAGCGCATTCGTCATTTCATTCGACGCGCCGGGTCGCGCCACTGCTCCACAGTCGGCGCTGGACCTCGTCAACACTGCGCTTTTCGCCGGCATCGCTAGCGCCACGACTGCGCAACCTGGCATCAGCATTCCAGCCCCTGTGCCTGGTACAACAGGCGAACTTATTCTCCATAGCGGAGGCGCCTACGTCGTGCCCGCCAACTACGCTGCCGTGTTAGTCGATGCAGTCTCGCGCGTCACAATCAGCGGCGGCTCCGCTAGCGGCCAATTGGTCATCGCGGGCACAGGCGGGCTAGCCTTCAATGCGGGAGGTGGAGCCGGCTCGGTATTCGCAGGCGGCGGCGGCAACCTCGTCAGCATGTATCCCGGCGCTGGCAACCAAACCATTGACCTTGGCGCGGGCAATGACACTGTCATAGCGCTTGCAGGCAATAACGTGATCGTGGCCGGCGGTGGCAGTAATCAAATTCTTCTCGGCAGCGGTGCGAACCAAGTAGTCAGCACCGGAACAGACTTGATCGCCGGCGGTAGTGGCACGGCCACTATTTCAACCGGCGCCAATGCTGTAACGACATTCTTGGGTAGTGGTGCTTCCCGCTATATCGGCGGCAATGGGAACGCGACGGTCGTTAGCACAACCGGCGTCGATACGATAAGCAGCGCCGGCAACGCGCAACTCTGGCTGGGCAGCAATATTGGTATTGTCACAAGCACAGGGGCCGACACCGTCATCGGTGGCACAGGGGCAGCAACTGTGAACGCCATCGCTGGCAACATGTTCGTCTTCGCTGGCTCCGGCGCGCTCGACTTCCGCGGCGGATCTGGCGTTTCTACAGTACTTGGCAGCGCCAACGGCACCGCCACAATCAACGGCGGATCAGGAGCAGTCATCGCTCTCGCCAATGCCACGCTTCGCTTTATTGGCGGCACGGGGGCGGCCACCATCGCGGCCTTCGCTGCCGGGAGCGCGCTCACAATCACTGGCGGTGCCGGCCCGGGCATCTACGTCGGCGGCCCCGCGGGAGCTAACTCAATAACCGGCGGCTCAGGCCGGTCCACCATCTACGGCGGCGGCTCCGGTGACGTGCTATCCGCTGGCACCGGCGGGGGCGATGTTATCAAGGCCGGGATCGGTGCGGCGACAATTTCCGCGACAGATACGAACGGAAGTCACGCACTCGTCGGTGGCTCGGGTCCGAACGTAATCCTTACAGGCAACGGGAGCGCGAACGTCCAAGTTGGCACCGGCGCCACCACCATCATCAGCGGCTCCGGCCTCGATGCCTTTCACTTCACCGCCGGCAACGGCAACAACGTGGTCATTCAAGCGTTCACACCGGGCCTCGACTTCATCAACCTGTTGGGTTTCCCAACAGGCGAAGCAATCAACGCCATTAGCAACCACTCCACTATTGCAGCAGGCTCGCAAACAATCGACCTTTCAGATGGAACGCATATCACCTTCCAAGGCTTCACCGGTCTGAGCGCGGGGACGAACTTCATTTAACCGATACGGCGCTGGGAGGGGCGTGGCCGGGAGCAGCACACCTCGCGCCATCCGACCCAAATGGCCATAATTCGCGTCAGAGTTAGGGGGTAGAAGAGGGGACACGACAGAATATCCTGAGCGACTATCTGATATTGGCTAAAGGAACGCGGACACTCCCGCCCCCCCCAACCGCGCCACACCGGGTCGAACGATTTAACTTGCACCATCTAACAAAGTCAGTTAAATTAATAAACATGAACCCGGCACCCACCCTCTCCTGGCAGCCCTTCCCGCCGCCCCCACCCGGGGCGTCGGCTGCCCTGCGCCGCTTCTGCGAATTGCTCAACCAACTCCTCGCCCTCTTCTTCGCGGGCCTCGCGAAAGCCCAGCCCGCCACCCCAGCGCCCGCCACCCCGGCGCCCACCGAATCCCGGGCCGAATCCCCCACCCAATCTCAGGCCGAACCCGCGTCACCCCGGCCGCCAGCTTCAGCCCGCGCGCCCGCCCCCCATCGGCCCAATCGTCCATCCACCCCTCTTTCGCCCCCCCCCTCCTTTCACGCAGGCCCGTTCGCCCTGCCGAACCTGCGGCCCGCGCCACGATCGACGCCCCCGCCCCAGGCCCGGCGTCTCCCTTGCGCGCCACCACCCACCACCCACCCCCCAACCGCTACCCCGACACCCCCCGCAACCGCCCCTCCACCATCAAAAATCCGCCCGAGACCACCCGCTCACGCACGGCCATTTTGTTACGATATAACAACAAATAGCCCACCCAAAGACATCACCTCCAGGATTTCACCGGATGCGCGCGAAAAATTTCCTGCGCCCTGCTACCCCGCCAGCGCGGCCTCAACGCCGGCGGCGATGCGGAACAGCCGCGCGTCGCCCATCGTCTCCCCGGTCAGCATCAGCCCCACCGGCGCGTCGCCCGCCCGATGGCACGGCACGCTGATCGAGCAGCGATCGAGAAAGTTGAACATCGCGGGATTGCGCAGTTGCAGCATATTGACCCGCGTGTATTCCCCCTCGCTCGCCAGATCGGCGATGCGCGGCGGGATCAACGGGCAGGTCGGCACCGCGATCACGTCATAGTCCCGCGTCATTGCGTCGCAGCGCCGGATGATCTCCGCCCGCAGCGCCAGCAGCTCGATATAGTCCGCCGCCGTGAACCCCTTGCCGCGCAGAATCCGCGAACTGACCCGCGGATCATAGCCGTCGCCCTGCTCCGCCAGCAGATGGCGATGCCACGCATAGGCCTCCGCCACCGAGAACCCGCCGCCGGCATTGGCGCGCAGAATATCGTCGACCACCGGCAACTGCATGGCGAAAACGCGCGCGCCGGCACTGGCCAGCTTCGCCAGCGCCGCCTCGAAGCTGCTGGCCACCGCGCCATCCAGCCCGTCCAGGAAGAAGTTCTGCGGCACCGCGATGCGCAGCCCGGCCAGCGATGCCGGCGCCAGGTCGCCGACCGCCTCGCCGGCCAGAATGGAGTCGACCGCCGCACAGCAGGCCACCGTATTGGCCAGCGGCCCCACCGAGTCGAGGCTCGTCGAAAGCGGCAGCACGCCGGTGATCGGCACGCGCCGCGCCGTCGGCTTGTAGCCGACAATGCCGCACATCGCCGCCGGAATGCGGCACGATCCGCCGGTATCCGTGCCCAGCGCCACCACCGCCATGCCGTCGCTGATCGACACCGCCGCCCCCGAGGAAGAGCCGCCGGGAATGCGGCTCGATGCGCGGTCCCACGGGCTGCGCGGCGTGCCGTAATGCGGATTGATGCCCAGCCCGGAATAGGCGAACTCCGTCATGTTCGTCCGGCCCATCGGGATGAACCCGGCATCGAGCATGCGCCCGATCAGCGTCGCGTTGGCCGCGGCCGGCTTCGCGTTGGCCAGCACCGTGGAGCCGGCCGGCGTCGG
>JAYTUU010000087.1:0-23256 GCA_043744375.1 Rhodospirillales bacterium
TTTGGAATCCAATACTTTAAGGGTGTTCCTGAGGAGGGGGCCATCTCGGTGGTTGCAACCGCCGCGGCTGGCCCCCTCCTCAGGAGCACCCTTGAGTCCAGGGTTCTAAGGGCCTCGCCCTTAGTGGGGTCGAGGGGCAAAGCCCCCGCCTTGCTTCCTTCACCCACCCCTCGCAGGAACCTCACCGTCACGACCATTTCTTGGTGGTGAGGGCGGTGTGGAGGGTTTCGAGCCATTGGTGTCCGTAGGCGGCGTCGGGTTCGAGGTGGGCGCCTTCCGCCCATTCGTTCCAGGCGTTGACGAACAGCAGGCGTTCGTCGCCCATGTGGAACTGCTGGATTTCCTCGATTTTTTCTTCGGCGTAGGCCCGGAAGGCTTCCGGGTTGGCGCCATCGAAGCTGGTGCCGAACAGGGCCTGGCGGGCGGTGTTGTCCCAGCTCGGGAAGATCGCGGGGTAGCGCGGGTAGGGCACGGTCTCGCGACTGACGAAGGCGGCGGCGGTTTGCGGGTAGTCGTAGCGGTACCCGGTCCAGCCGTCCTTGATGATCTGCACCGAGGTTTCGGCGGGTACGGCGAGGCCGTGCGGGGGGAATTCGACCGCGGCGTCGAAGCCGAGATCGGCCGGCCGCACTGTGGCGTCGACGGCTTCCATGCTTTCGACGTAGGCGAGGTGCACGCCCGGAAAGCCGGCCTCCGCGAAGGCCTTGCGGCAGGCGGCAGCGAAGCCCTTGGGGTCCGGCATTTTCAGCGGACGATAGACCAGGAACATCGGTTTGCCATCGACGCGAATATACCGATCATCGGCTGCTTGGCTGACGGCGTCGGCGATGATGCTGTCCAGTGTTGCGCGATCGTATTTTTGTTCCAGAAGTATAGCCCGCTCGCCGCCGTCCCAATGCTTGGTCCAGTTCTCGTTGGCCCAGCACAGACACCAGTTGAATGGAATGTTGGGGTTCGCAAGCACCGTTTCGATTGGCCGCGAGAGCACGCGCCGGCTGCCGAAGTTGTAGTAGTAGACACAGAATCCGTCGATGCCGTAGCGAGCGGCAAGGGCGGCCTGGCGGCACAAAGTATCGGGCGAGGTGAGGTCGTAGAAGCCGAGATCGGCCGGCAGATGCGGCTGGTAGTGCCCGTCATAGCTTGGCTGCGCCTTGGCGACGTTGGTCCATTCGGTGAACCCCGCGCCCCACCAGAGGTCGTTTTCCGGCGTCGGATGGAACTGCGGGAGATAGAACGCGAGCACGCGCACGGCGTTGAGCCGGCGGATCAGAGGGCCCCAGCGCTCGACGAGCTTGTGCTGATTGGCCACGATCGTGCGCATCTTCCGCGCCACCGATGCGCGATTGGCGGAGACGCTGAGATGATGCACGACGACGGCCTCGTGCAGATAACGCACCCGATAGCCGCCATTGATGAGCCGCAGGCAGAGATCGACATCCTCGCAATAGGCCGGGCGGTAGGCCTCATCGAACAGCATTGCGCCGGCCAGTTGGCGGCGGAACATCAGCGCCGCGCCGCTGCTGTAGGCGATGTCGCGATCATGGCAGAAGCCCGGCTCGTTCGGATCGGCGAACAAGCCGACCATGCCGCTTTCGCCGTTCGGCTTCACGTAGCAGCCGGCTTCCTGCAGGCGCCCGTTCGGATAGAGGATTTTCGGCCCGACCGCGCCCAGCGTGTCATCGGCATCGAGGGCCGCGATCATCCGCGCCAGCGCGCCGTCCAGCAGCTGTGCATCGTTATTGAGAAGTAACACATACGCGCCGCGGCAGTGCGCGAAGGCCGCGTTGCAGTTGCGGATGAACCCCTGGTTCGCCGCCTGACGAACCAGCACGAGGTTGGGAATATCCGCCAGCAACGCCGCGTCCGGATCGGTCGAGCAATCATCGGCGAGCACGATTTCGCAGTCCAGATCGTCCATCGTGCGCATGATCGAGAGCAGGCAATCGAGCGTGTAGTCGATTTCGTTATAAACCGGCACAAGAATGGAAAGCCGAGGCACCTCAATCGTGGGAAAGCGCAATTCGGCAATGGCGGCAGCGATGTCGGTCGTGCGGATCATCGGCGGCGGCCGCACGTCCACCTCGTCGCGCTTCTTCTGTCGGGCATGGCCGATCACGCCGCGGATCGCCGCATAGGCGGCCTGAACTGTATCGGGCGAGACCGGAAACGCTTGCCCAACCGACGCCTGCGGCGGCGCAAGCGCCACGCCTTCTGGCAACGTATCGGCTGGAACCTGCCGCCCCTCGGCCTGGCCGTGCAGCAGATAGTGCCACAACGGTGGCAACTCGGCCGCGGCGATATCCGGGTAGCGCGCGCGATAGAGCTTGCCGTTGAACCGCAGCCCGGCGGCCCGGCCCTGCATGTCGCCGACGACGATGAAATGCCGCAGCGCCAGGTACGGCTCCTGCTGCACATCGGCATTCGCCGCCATGTACCAGGCGATATTCATATACGAATTCGGATCGACCCCGTCGGCGAGCCCCACCGTCAGGAAATGGCGGAGCATCCCGCTCACCGGCGCCGCATCGCCGAGCCGATCACGATACTCCGCCGGATCGAAATACGGGCTCGGCGCCGCCAGATCGTAGTCGAGCAGTTCCATCAACGCCGCCGCCCCGGGCGAGGTGCCGAGCAGCAGCGGGTCGTTGGCGGCAATGAAGCGCAGATCGATCAGCGGGTGCGGCGCGCGCAACTCGCCCAGCCCGGTTTCGATAAAATGCAGCAACGGGTCCAGCCCGCCATCGCGCACATCGTGGTTGGTGGCGAGATAGAAGGCGCGGTCGAAGAAGCAACTGATGTTCGGCCGCTCGGCCAGTGCCGTCTGCAGATACCGCCCGACCGTCGTGATCTCCGCCCGCCCGCCACCGAGTGCCTGGCGGAACTCGGCGTCGGTAATGAATGCCCCACATAATAGCCGGTGTGCATGCATCAGCGGGTTCGGCGGGGTGCCTCCGGCGGACATCGGACGCTACTCAGCCGCGTGGAACGTCATCGCGCAGAACGCTGGTCCAGGTGTCGACCTGCGGCTTGATGTTGGGGTTCGGCACCCGCCCCTCGGACGCGCCGGAGCGCATGTAGTGCTCGCTGCCCGACTTCACGTCGCCCCGCCGGACCGCGTCGGCGACGTCGGCATAGGTGCTGGTGTAGTACGCCTCATCGACGGGTGGCGGCGCCCCGTAACGCCCCTCAAAATAGCCAAGTTCGACGAAATGCGTCCGCAAATTCTCGATCTGCCCCTGCGCATGCGCCTCGGCGATGTCGGGGTTGCTGGCCAGATAGAACTCCTCCGAGAACGGCGCCGCCTGCGCCAGTGCCTGCAACATCATCCGCAGCAACTTGGCGTCGATCGCGATTTTCGATTTGCTGCCAAGACGGTCCCGGTTGATCCGCATCGCGCGCACCAACAGGTCGATATGGGGAAGGTAATCCATGCACCTCGTCTCCGACAGCGAACAGCCCAAGGCCAGCCAAGCCTCCGCAGTCTATACTGACTCCCCCCCCCCGGGCGCAAGGCGCCAGCGCGCGCGCAGGGCAAGATTCATTTCGTTAATAATTTGTTACAGGCCACTATTGCGCCCCTGTCGGGTCACCCACCCGGCGCCTCCGGCAGCCCGATCGACACCCGCTCCGCCGCCGTCATCCCCTGGCTGTTCCGCCCCCAGCTGACGCCCTCGCGCAGCACCCGCGCCGGCATCCCCGCTGCGACGGCGTGGCGCGGCACGAAGCCCTTCACCATCGCCCGCGCGCCGACGATGCTGCCCATCCCCACCCGCTCGCAATTCAGCAGCAGCGCGTCCTGGCCGAGCCAGACATGACGCTCCAGCACCGTATCGCAGGGCGGACGGTTGATCTGCGCGCCGGTGCCGAGGTCGTGCATCGCGTGCATGTCGTAGTTTCGCAGCCACACGCCGTTGGAAATCAGCGCGTCGTCGCCGATCACGAAGCTGCGCCCGTCGCCCTCGATTTCCAACGACACGCCGACCGCGCTCGCCCGCTCGCCCCAGAACAGCAATTGCCGGTTCGAGCGCATCAGCAGGTCCTCGATCCGCACATAGCCGTTGCCGATATCGTTCATCACGATGACCGAGTCCGAGCCGAGCACGCGGATGCTGGCGATCATCTGCCCACTCCACGCCGCATTATCGAACGCGATCACGTTGTTCCTGCCGGTCACCTGCATCCGCACATTCCCGATCGGGCGGTCGGGGTCGGTCACCAGGATCGTCGGTTCCTCGCCATCGACCACCTCGATCCCGAGCGCGCGCGTCCGCGCCTCCCGTGCGGGCATGACGATATATTGCCGCGCCTCCAGCACCGCGGCTTCGAGATCGGTGATATCCGGATGCAGAAATCCCGCGATCTGCGTCGCAAGCTCTTCAGTGATACCCGGCAGCATCTTTCACCCGGTGTTTCTGTTCGTTGCGTCCATTATGACAAAGTTGTAGCGGAACCGCACGCCGCGCCGACAAGAAATTTTGGCGTTTATTTCATCATCCCGCGCCACACTGGGAACGCATCCCGAAAATCGGGACAATGCTCTGTTTTTGTGTCATTTCTTGGCAAAGGGAGGATTGCCCTGGCGATCCGACACTGCCATTTTGTGCCGCAGCGCGACGCTCGGAGGTGAGGATGCCATGCGAATTCTAGTGACTGGCGGCTGCGGGTTCATCGGTTCCGCCGTCATCCGCCATATCGTCCGCGCGACCGGTCACAGCGTCGTCAACGTCGACAAGATGACCTACGCCGCCTCCGAGGACGCGCTGGAGGAGGCGCGTGGCAGCAACCGGCACATGCTGGTCCGCGCCGACATCGCCGACCACGCCGCGATGCGCGACATCTTCGCCACCCATCAGCCCGACGCGGTGATGCATCTCGCCGCCGAAACCCATGTCGACCGCTCGATCGACGGCCCCGGCCCGTTCGTCCAGACCAATGTCGTCGGCACCTATACGCTGCTCGACGCCGCGCGCACCTATTGGGCCGCCCTGCCGGCGGTGCGCAAGGCCGAATTCCGCTTCCACCATATCTCGACCGACGAAGTGTTCGGCGCGCTTGGCCCGAACGATCCACCGTTCACCGAAACCACGCCGTACGATCCGCGCAGCCCGTACTCGGCCAGCAAGGCCGCCTCGGACCATCTGGTGCGCGCCTGGCATCATACCTACGGGCTGCCCACTTTGGTCTCCAACACCGTCAACAATTATGGCCCCTGGCAGTTCCCCGAGAAGCTGATCCCGCTGATCACCCTGAACGCGCTCGAAGGCAAACCCCTCCCCGTCTACGGCGACGGCTCCAACACGCGCGACTGGCTCTATGTCGATGACCACGCCGAGGCCCTCGTGCGCGTCGTCGAACAGGGCAAGATCGGCGACACCTATGCCATCGGCGCCCGCCAGCCGCGCACCAACCTGCAAGTCGTGCACGCCATCTGCGCCGCCATCGACGCCCGCCAGCCCGACCCCGCCGGCCCTCGGTCACGCCTGATCACCTACGTCACCGACCGCCCCGGCCATGATTTCCGCTACGAGATCGACGCCACCCATGCCGAAACGGCGCTGGCCTGGAAGGCGCCGAACAATTTCGCAGCCGGTCTGGCAAAAACCGTCGACTGGTACCTCGCCAATCGTGCCTGGTGGGAGGCCATTTGCGCCGGCAGATATGCCGGCCAACGCCTCGGTTCGGCGCCCGCTGCCAGCAAAGCCAGCGAGAAGTCCGCGGCATGAAAGGCATCCTCCTCGCCGGCGGCTCCGGCACCCGCCTGCACCCGATGACGTTGGCCGCCTCCAAGCAGCTTCTCCCCGTCTACGACAAGCCGATGGTCTACTACCCGCTGACCGTCCTCATGCTGGCGGGCATCCGGGACATCCTGATCATCTCCACCCCCGCCGACCTGCCGCAATTCCGCCGGCTGCTCGGCGACGGCACCCGCCTCGGCTGCACCTTCACCTATGCCGAACAGCCCAGCCCCGACGGCCTCGCCCAGGCCTTCCACATCGGCCGCGACTGGCTCGGCGGCGAGGCCTGCGCGCTCGCCCTCGGCGACAACCTGATCTTCGCCGACCATCTCTCGCGCATGCTGCAATCCGCCGCCCACCGCCAGGACGGCGCCACCGTCTTCGCCTACCAGGTGCGTGACCCCGAACGCTACGGCGTCGTCTCCATGGGCCTCGACGGCCGCGCTATCGAAATCGTCGAAAAGCCGGAGCATCCGAAATCCAACTGGGCCGTCATTGGCCTCTATTTCTACGACAAGCGCGTCACTGAAATGGCCGCGCGGGTGAAGCCCTCCGCCCGTGGCGAACTCGAAATCACCGACCTCAACCGCATGTACATGGAGTTGGGCGAACTCAACGTCGAACGCCTGGGACGCGGCTGCGCCTGGCTCGACGCCGGCACGCCCGACAGCCTGCTCCAGGCCGGCACCTTCGTGCAGACCATCCAGAACCGCCAGGGCATGCTCGTCGGCTGCCCCGAGGAAGTCGCCTTCCGCATGGGCTTCATCGACGCCGTCCAATTGCGCAAGGAAGCGGGCGCCCTCGGCAAGACCGAACTCGGCCGCGTGCTGACGGCGCTCGCCAACGGAGAGCACGAATAGGATGAAAGTCGAACGCCTCGCCATCCCCGACATCATCCTCGTCACCCCCGTCAAATTCGGCGACAGCCGGGGCTTTTTCTCGGAAACCTACAACGAACCGCGCTTCACCGCCGCCGGCATCCCCGGCCCGTTCATCCAGGACAACCACAGCCTCTCCGCCAAACCCGGCATCATCCGCGGCCTGCACTGCCAGATCGCGCCCTCCGCGCAAGGCAAGCTCGTCCGCGTCCTCAAAGGCGCGATCTGGGACGTGGCCGTCGATGTCCGCCGCGCCTCGCCCACCTGCGGCCACCACGTCGCCGCCATCCTCAGCGCCGAGAACTGGGCGCAGCTCTGGATCCCCCCCGGCTTTCTGCATGGCTTCTGCACCCTCGCGCCGGACACCGAGGTCATGTACAAAGTCGCCGGCGGCACCTACGACCCCAAGGCCGAGCGCGGCGTCATCTGGAACGATCCCGACCTCGCTTTGCCCTGGCCGCTCGACCCCAACGACGTCCTCGTCTCCGACAAAGACACCAAACTCCCACGCCTGTCCGAGTGCGACCCATGGTTCTGAGCGGCCCCATTCTGATCACCGGCGGTTCCGGCCAACTCGCCACTGCCCTCGCGGCCCGCGCCGGCACCCGCAACATCCGCCATGTCGGGCGCCCCGAATGGGACTATGACCGCCTCGACACACTCCCCGCGCTCCTGCGCGCAACCGCCCCGTCCATCATCATCAACGCCGCCGCCTACACCGCCGTCGATCGCGCCGAAACCGACGCCGACGCCGCCCACCGCGCCAACGCCGACGCCCCGCGCATCCTCGCCGACTACGCCGCCGCGGCCGACATCCCCCTTATCCATGTCTCCACCGACTACGTCTTCGACGGCACCAAATCTTCGCCCTATATCGAAACCGACGACACCAACCCGACCGGCATCTACGGCCGCACCAAACTCGCGGGCGAACAGGCCATCCTCGCCACCTCCGCCCGCGCCATCATCCTGCGCACCGCCTGGGTCTATTCCGCGACCGGCAAGAACTTCCTCCTGACCATGCTCAACGCCGCCGCCAAAACCAACCATCTGCGCGTCGTCGCCGACCAGGCCGGATGCCCCACCGCCGCCGCCGATCTCGCCCAGGTGATCCTGCGGATCGCCGACCGCATCGCCGTCTCCGGCTGGCACCCCACCTACGCCGGCATCTTCCACGCCGCCGGCACCGGCCCCACCACCTGGCACGGCTTCGCCACCGCGATCTTCGAAGACGCCGCCAAACACGGCCGCCCCCTGCCCACCGTCGATCCCATCACCACCGCCGACTATCCAACCCCCGCCACCCGCCCCGCCAATAGCCGGCTGGACTGCGGCAAGCTGGCAAAAATCTTCGGCATGGCCCTGCCCCACTGGCGCACCAGCGTTACCCGCACAATCACGGATGTGTTAACCCCACGTTAAGAGGAAGCCACGACGCCAAACTCTGTGCTACATTGGCCTATGCTCCAGCGCCTGCCCGAATCACGAGTCGCGATCCTGCTCTCGACGTTCAACGGCGGGCCGTACCTGCAACAGCAACTCGACAGCCTCCTCGAACAATCCTTCGAGGAATGGACGCTCTATTGGCGCGATGATGGCAGCACCGATAACACCCTGGAACTCCTAGAGAAATTCTCCGAAACCGCCGGCCAGGGTCGCTGCATCCACCTCCAGTGCACCAATGACCGCCTCCGCCCCACCGCCAGCTTTCTTGCCCTTCTCCGCGAAGTAAACGCCCACCTCGCCGACGCCGACATGGTCGCGTTTGCCGATCAGGACGACGTCTGGCTCCCCGAAAAACTTGCCCGCGGGGTTGACGCCCTGCGCAGCCTCGAAAACCGTACCCCCGCCCTCTACTGCGCCCGCCAGATTCTCGTCGACGAAAACCTGCGCAAAATCGGCATCTCCGAACCCCTCCACCGCCCCGCCGGCTTCCTCGCCGCGCTGACGCAAAATGTCACCACCGGCTGCACCATCCTGCTCAACAAACGCGCGACCAACCTCGTCGCCAACTCAACCCCCTCCCCGTCCACGTTGCACGACTGGTGGTGCTACCTCGTCGTCACCGCCGCCGGCGGAACCCTGCTGCACGACGACACGCCAACCGTCCTCTACCGCCAACACACCACCAACATGGTCGGCGCCCCCCACTCGATGCCGCGCCGCGCCATCGCCGCCATCCGTCGTGGCCCCGGCGTGTTCATGAACGTCCTGCGCCAACACCTCCAGGCACTTCAGTCGCAACCGCACCTCATGAACGAGGCCGCCAGATCCCAGGTCGCCGCCATCGACAAAGCCCTCCATGGCGGCCCCATCGGCCGCCTCGCCATCCTCAAACTCCCCGGCCTCCGCCGCCAAACCGTCGCCGAAAACGCCGGCTTCTGGCTCTGGTTCCTGATCGGCTGACAAGCCAAGCCCAGCCTCTGCCTGCACCCAGCCTCTGCCTGCATCCAGCCTCTGCCTGCATCCGGGACCGATTTCGTCGGCACCGATCTGAGTGGCGTGGACTTCCGGACCGCTCATCTGGCCGGGTTCAATTTCTCTGGATGAGATCTGACCGGGACCAATCTTGCGCAAGCGGTTGGACTCGAATTGTTGATGAAAGACTCGCGGACGATATTCCCGCCCGGCTGCCGGCATTGCGAGGATTGGCGCGCTTCGTCGTCTCCTCGGCTCGTTCACAAGCCGCAGGTCGGAATAATCCGCCGCCAGCGTCGGCGACCAGGGCGTATCTGCCGCGACCTGGGACGTGACTGCCTTATGTCCAGGAATTCGCAACATTCCTGCCCCAAACTTCACCCAAACTTCACCCGCCCACCCGTGCCACCCCGCCCTAAACATGCTCTGATGCCCCATGAGCAAGTTCCTCCTCGTCGTTTTTGACGGCCTCCGACCGGACATGGTCACGCCCGCCAACACCCCCAACCTCATGCGTTTCGCCGCCCAGGCCACCCGCTTCACCCGCGCGCGTTCGGTTTTCCCGTCGGAAACAAGGGTTTGCTCGGCCACCGTTACCACCGGATGCCTCCCTCGCCGCCACGGCCTCGTCGCCAACCGGATCGCCGACCCGCGGGACCCCGCGGGGAGTATCGACACCGGCCACATGCAGAACCTCCGCGCCCTTGAACAAGCCACCGGACAGCCCTTGCTCGACGCGCCGACATTGGCGGAAATCTGCGCTAACTCCGGCAAGACCTTCGCCGTTTTCAGCAGCGGAACCACCGGCCAGACCTACGTCCTCAACCCGCGCGCCGACCAGCTTGGCCAGATCACCCTCTCCGCCCATGGCCCCGAGTTCTGTTCCGCCAACGGTCGGGAACTGCTGGCAAAGCTCCCCGAAATCCCTCTCAAACCGACCGACCGCGCCGTCTGGCTGACCGACGCCTTCCGCACCCATATTCTGCAAGACCCGCCTGATATCAGCTTCTTATGGCTCTGCGAGCCCGACATCAGCGCCCACTACGCTGGCCTCGGCAGCCCTGCCAACCGCGCCGCCCTGACTGCCGTCGACGCCGCCTTCGGCCGCCTCATCGACGCCTGGCAGTCCGGCCCGATGGCCGAAACCCTGCACATCGCCGTCGCTTCCGACCATGGCCATGCCACCGTCATTGGCCATCACACCATCTTGAAATCCCTCGAAAACTCCCCCGCATCGGGCCTGATCCCGATGGGCGGCTCAAGCTGCGCGCTCGCCGCTCCACCGGAACGCATCGCCGACGTCGCGGAGTGGCTGACCCGCCAGCCCTGGGTCGGCAGCCTCTATGCGACTGACAACATTGACCTTCCCCCCGGCGTTCTCCCCGCCAGCACCCTCCTCGCCGACCACCCGCGCGCTGCGCCGTTGCTGTTCACGCTCCGAGGCAGCAACAGCGCCTCCCCCCTCGGCCTCCCCGGCACCACGCTCTACGACGGCGCCCTCCCGATCGGCGGTGGCACCCATGGCGGGCTTCTCGCCGCCGAAATGCATATCCTCCTGATGTTCGGAGGCAGCCAGTTCCAACGCGCCCAGCTTTCCGAATGGCCGGCCGGACTGACCGACATCGCGCCGACAGCTCTGGCATTACTCAACATTCCCGCCGCCGCCGCCATGGACGGTCGCATCCTCACCGAAGCCTTCCACACCGCCGCCGAGCCCGACGCCGCCCCCTCCGCCGAAACCTGGGAGGCCGCCGGCCCCCACTACGCCCAGCGCCTCGCCCGAACCCGTCTGGGACGCCACATCTACATTGACGCCGGGCAGCGGGAGTGATTCTCTACCGAGAATGAAAATCCGCCGCAGCTCCGGGCCATGACCACCCAGCCCGGACGGCGCACCGAGCGGGACCCGCGCATCGACGTGCTTCGCGGCGCCGCCTTGCTGATGATCTACGTTGACCACATTCCCCTGAACGAGTTGAGCCGCTTCACGATAAGGCAATTCGGCTTCGCCGACGCCGCCGAACTCTTCGTGTTCCTGGCTGGATACTCCGCAATGGTCGCATTCGGTCGCGCCTTCGACCGCGGGCCATTGCACGGCTGGACCCGCACCATTATCCGCATCGCCACCATCTACCTCGCCCAAGCCGGCCTGCTTCTGGCCACACTCGTCATCGTCGTCGCCTGGCGCCAGTTTTTCCCGATCCACCACCCGCTGTTCCACCCGGTGATCCCCGAAGGCCTCACCGGGATCAGCCGTGGCCTGGCACTGATGTCCCTGCCCGACTATCTGGACATTCTGCCGCTCTACATCGTCCTGCTCACCGCTTTCCCGCTGATCTACTACGGTTTGCGTCGCAACGCCGGCCTGACCCTGGCCCTCTCCGGTCTGCTCTGGCTGATCGCTTGGAGCGAGCACCGGCTGAACCTGCCGAATGCGCTCGACCTCACCGGCGGCGGCTGGAGCTTCGCGCCACTATCGTGGCAATTCCTGTTCGCGCTTGGCGCCGCCCTGGCGATCACCCTGCGCAAGCCCGGCACGCTGCTGCCACAACCTCGGTGGGTCGGCGTGCTGTGCTGGAGCTATCTCGCCTGGGCCTATCTGTTGCACCGCTGGGCCGACGTGCTGGAGAACTGGGACGCGGTGATCGAAGTGGGGTTGCTGGACAAGACCCACCTGGCTCCGCTGCGTCTCCTGGGCGTGCTCGCGCTGGTGTATGTGCTGCTGGGGTCGCCCCGGTTCCTCGCCATTTCCAAGCATCGCTGGCTGCGTCCGCTCGAATCCTGCGGGAGGCATTCGCTGGCGGTCTACGCGATGTGCTCGATCGTCGGATTGCTGGGACGGCTGGAGTTCGGCAGCTTCGGCTATGGCACGGCGATGCAGGTCGGGGTGAATCTCGCGGGCGTCGGCGCGATGCTGGCCCTCGGCGTGATGCTGGAGCGGCGCAAAAGCGAGCGGCGGCGGGAGTAGCGCGGGCATTTTGGCGCGCGCATTTTGGCGTACGCACGAGGGGCGCTATACCTGCGCATGATCGCCGCACCGCCCTGCAACCATGGCTGACCTTACGCTCGTCACGGGCGCCACTGGCTTCGTTGGCTCGGCGGTCGCGCGCGCCTTGGCCGCGCGTGGGCATGCATTGCGTGTACTCGCGCGGTCCGGTAGCGATCGGCGCAACCTCGCAGGATTGGCATGCACGGTGATCGAGGGGGATATGATGGACCCGGCGTCGCTGCTGCACGCGGCTGCGGGCTGTCGGTTCGTTGTGCATGTTGCGGCCGACTACCGCATCTGGGTGCCGGACCCAGCGGCAATGTTGCTGGTCAATGTGGCGGGCACGCGGACGTTGATGCTGGCGGCGCAGGCGGCGGGGGTGGAGCGGATTGTCTACTGCAGCAGTGTCGCGGCCCTCGGGCTGACCACGGATGGCACGCCGGCTGATGAGACGACCCCCGTGCGCCCGGAGGCTATTGTCGGCGTCTACAAGCAATCGAAATATGCGGCGGAACAGGCGGTGCTGGACCTCGTGCTGACGCAGGGCCTGCCGGCGGTGATCGTCAACCCGGCGGCCCCGATCGGGCCACGCGACATCAAGCCGACACCGACGGGGCGGATGATCCTGGACGCCGCGTGCGGGCGGATGCCGGCCTATATTGATACCGGATTGTGCGTCGTGCATGTCGACGATGTCGCCGCCGGGCATGTGCTGGCGCTGGAGCGCGGGCGGGTTGGCGAGCGGTATATTCTTGGCGGAGAGAATGTGTCGCTTGCGCATTTGCTCGGGTTGGTCGCCGCGGTGACCGGGCGGGCGGCGCCGCGGATACGTTTGCCAGGTGCTGCGCTGTGGCCGGTGGCAATCGTCTGCGAGGCCTTGGCGCGTTGGGTTGGCGTGGAGCCGCTGGTGACGCGCGATCATTTGCGGATGGCACGCAAGCGGATGTTTTTCTCGTCGGCCAAGGCAATTGCGGAGCTTGGCTATGCGCCGCGTCCGGCCGCGGAGGCGGTGGCGGATGCGGTCGCCTGGTTTCGCGCCAATGGGCTGGTTCGGACATGATGGAATTCGCAATAATATCGCTGTTGGCGTGGGTCTATCTGGCCTTGCTGCATGGCCAGTTCTGGCGGGATGGCCCCGCGCTGCCGTCGGCACGGCCGGCTGTGGCACCGCCAGTGGCGATCATCGTGCCGGCGCGCGACGAGGCAGATATGGTCGCGCGAAGTGTGGGCTCGTTACTTGCGCAGGACTATCCCGGGGCCTTCCGCGTTGTGCTTGTCGATGACGGCAGCACCGACGGCACGGCGGAGATCGCGGCCGCACTTCCCGGCGCGGTGAACCGTTTGGCCGTACTCCACGGAACGTCGCGACCTGCCGGATGGGCTGGCAAACTCTGGGCTGTTCATCAGGGGGTCGGGGCGACCACGGAAGAACTCATTCTGTTGACGGATGCTGATATCGTGCACGCGCCTGGGCATCTTTCAGCGCTGGTCGCCGGCATGGCGGAGCGGCGGGCGGACATGGCGAGCGAAATGGTCGCGCTCAACTGCGAGAGTCCGGCGGAACGAATGCTCGTGCCGGCGTTCGTGTATTTTTTCGCAATGCTGTATCCCTTTTCATGGGTCAATCAGCCTCGCGCTGATATTTCAGCGGCTGCCGGTGGCACTATATTGATCAAACGCTCGGCGTTGATGCGGGTCGGTGGCATCGCGGCGATTCGGGGCGCGTTGATCGATGACGTGGCGCTGGCACGGGCGGTGAAGCGCGAGGGGCGGATATGGATTGGACATAGCGCGCTGGCACGGTCAGTCCGGCCGTATCCGCATTTCGCCGATATCTGGCGAATGATCGCGCGCTCCGCCTATGTCCAGTTGGGCAACTCGCCGGCGATGCTGGCGGTGAGCCTGGTGGGACTGGCGTTGCTTTTCCTGCTTCCGCCGATCGCGGCACTCCTCGGCTCGACGGTCGGGTGGCTCGCCTGGGGCGTGATGAGTGCCACGTTCATTCCTACATTGCTCCGATTTCGCCGCAGCCTGCTCTGGGCACCGTTGCTGCCGGCGATTGCCGCCTTCTACATGGCCGCAACGGTCGGCTCCGCCATCGATCATCATCGCGGGCGGGGTGTGGTGTGGAAGAACCGTTCCTATGGCAGGGGTGAGGCGTGAGCGGGTTGGCATCGGTCGAGACCTGGTCTGGGAAGGATCGGAACGACGAGAATTTCCCCGTCGGTTCCGCGCTCATTTCCGCACGGCTTCGTCCGCATGTGTATGCGTTGTATCGTTTCGCACGCAATGCGGATGACATCGCAGATAGCCCCACCCTGGCGGCCGGTGACAAGGTGGCGCGGTTGGAGGTGATGGAGGATGTGTTGCTTGGCCGGCGGCAGGACGGCGCACCGAGTGCGGCGGGGCTGCGGGCGAGCCTGGCGGAATGCGGGGTGACCGCGCAGCATGGATGCGACCTGCTGGTGGCTTTCAAGCGCGATGCGGTCAAGCCCCGCACGCAGGATTGGGCCGATCTGCTCGATTATTGCCGCTATTCGGCGATGCCGGTCGGGCGGCATATGCTCGATCTGCACGGCGAAAGCCGCGCGACCTGGCCTGCGTCGGATGCGCTTTGTGCGGTGTTGCAGGTGCTCAACCATTTGCAGGATTGCGGCAAGGATCTGGCCGAGCTGGATCGTTGCTATTTGCCGGAGGATTTGCTGGCCTCCCTCGGGACCGGAGTCGACGACCTCCGACGCCCGGCCCTGACAGGGGGCATGCGGGCGGTGCTCAATTCGTTACTTGACCGCTGTGACCTCTTGAATGCAACGGCGGCAGGATTGCCCGGGCAGACGCGGGATCGGCGGTTGCGGCTGGAGATCGCCGTCATCACCGGGCTGGCGCGGCGTCTCGCCGGGCGGTTGCGGACGGGCGACCCCTTGGCAACGCGCGTGAAGCTGACACGCACGGATGCAATCGGTGCGGTTTTGGCGGCAATGCGGTTCCTGCCATGAGCACGCCGCTGGGTGCCGATCCGGCCGATCTGGCCGCGGTCAGCGCGATCGTCCGCCGGGCCGGGACGAGCTTCTATCGGGGCATGGCGATGCTGCCGCCGGATCGGCGCCATGCGATGTATGCGATCTATGCGTTCTGCAGGATTGTCGATGATATCGTCGATGAACCGGGAGACATGGCGGCCAAGCGCGCGGAACTCGATATTTGGCGGGAACGGATTGCCGGCCTGTATCGTGGCGAGGCGGGCGACGCCGTTGGGCGGGTTCTGCTGCGGGCGGTTGCAGCCTATGATCTTCGCCGGGTGGATTTCGACGCGGTCATCGACGGCATGCAGATGGATGGCGAGACCACCATCGTGGGGCCGCCGCTCGCGGCGTTGGATCTCTATTGCGATCGGGTGGCCTCCGCGGTGGGGCGGTTGTCCGTGCGGGCCTTCGGGGATGGGTCCGGGGAGGGCGATCTGGTCGCGCATCATCTTGGCCGCGCTTTGCAACTGACCAATGTGTTGCGGGATGTTTTCGAGGACGCCGGGCGCGGTCGGCTTTACCTTCCGAGCGAGTATCTGCGGGAGGCCGGGGTGCCCGCGGATCCCGCGTTGGCGCTGCGCGATCCCGCATTGGCGCAGGTTTGCGCGCGCGTGGCGATGCTGGCGCATGGGCATTTCCGGGATGCGCAAGCGGCGATGGCTCGTTGCGATCAGCGTGCCATACGGCCGGCGCGGATGATGGGGGCGACCTATGCTGCGATCCTCGCGCGCCTCGAGCGCCGTGGCTGGGCCCGGCTAGAGCAGCCGGTCAAGCTGCCGCGATGGCAGAAGCTGTGGTTGGCACTGCGGTTTCTGCTGCGATGAGCGTTGTTCATGTGATCGGCGCAGGATTGGCGGGATTGGCGGCCGGGTTGGATTTCGCACGCGCGGGATGGCATGCGACCTTGTATGAAGCCGGGCCGGCGGCGGGGGGGCGATGCCGATCGTATTTCGACAAGGAACTCGGTTGCCGTATCGATAACGGCAATCACCTCTTGCTGTCCGGCAATCGTTCCGCGATGCAATATCTCGATCTGATCGGCGGGCGGCATTTGCTCGGCGGTCCCGGGCAGGCGCTGTTTGCGTTCATCGATGTCGGAACCGGCGAACGCTGGACGGTGGCGCCCGATCCGGGGCCGGTGCCGTGGTGGGTGTTTCGCCGCGACCGGCGGGTGCCGGGGACAGGGCTGGGCGAGTATGCGCAGTTGTTGCGATTGCGGATAGCGTCGGGCGATGCGACGGTGACCGAGGTGCTGGACGGCAAGAGCGAACTCTACAGGCGGCTGCTGGAACCCTTGGCGGTGGCGGCGTTGAACACGCCGCCGGACGCGGCGCTCGCGCGGTTGCTGGCGACGGTGGTGCGGGAGACACTCGGGCGCGGCGGGCGGGCCTGTGTTCCGCTCTATCCGTTGCAAGGGCTGTCGGAGGCTTTCATCGATCCGGCGGTGGCATTCCTTGCAGCCCGCGGCGGGACATTGTTGACCGGGCGGCGGGTGGCGGGGCTGCGGACCGAGGCCAATCGGGTGACGGGATTGGCGACACAGGAGGGCGTGGTGCCGGTGGTCAAGGGCGATGTTGTCGTGCTCGCGGTGCCCGCGCCGGTGGCGCAGGGGCTGTTGCCGTGGCTGACGGTGCCGGATGCGTTCGAGGCGATTTTGAATATCCATTTCAAATTGGACGCCGTGCCGCACGGGCCACTGGCGCAGGCGGGATTCCTCGGCGTGATCGGAGGGGTGGCGGAATGGATCTTCATCAAACCCGGAGTCGTTTCGGTGACCATAAGTGCGGCCAACCGGCTGGTGGACCGGACGAGTGCGGAGATCGCCGCACTGGTCTGGCCGGATGTGTGTGCGGCGCTTGATCTTTCCGCGGCGATGCCGCCGGTGCGGGTGGTGAAGGAACGGCGGGCTACGTTCGCGGCAACGGCCGCGCAGGAGAAGCGGCGGCCACCGGCACGGACGCCGTTCGGCAATCTTGCACTGGCCGGGGATTGGACGGCGACGGGGTTGCCGGCGACGATCGAGGGGGCCATCCGGTCGGGCCAGGCGGCCGCCGCGATGTTGCTCGCGGCATGACCGCCATGGCCGCCGATAAGGTGCTGGATGGCGCGGTGGCGCGCGCGCAGGCGGCGTTGCTCGGGCGGCAGAAGCCGGATGGGCACTGGGTGTTCGAGTTGGAGGCGGATGCGACAATCCCGGCGGAGTATGTGCTGCTGTGCCATTTTCTCGGCCGTCCCGACGCGGGGCTCGAGCGCGGGATTGGCAATTACCTGCGCGAGATCCAGGGTTCGCATGGCGGGTGGCCGCTGTTTCATGGCGGGGCGTTCGATATCTCGGCCAGCGTGAAGGCGTATTTCGCGCTGAAGATGATCGGCGATGATCCGGAGGCGGCGCATATGGTGCGTGCCCGGGCGGCGATCCTCGCGGCCGGCGGGGCGGAACGGACCAACGTGTTCACGCGGGCGCAACTGGCGCTGTACGGCGAGGTGCCGTGGCGGGCGGTGCCGATGATGCCGGTGGAGATGGTGCTGCTGCCGACGTGGTTCGCGTTCCATCTCGACAAGGTCTCGTACTGGTCGCGCACCGTGATCGTGCCGTTGATCGTGCTGATGGCGCTGCGGCCGGTGGCGCGCAATGCGCGGGGCGTGCATGTGCCGGAGTTGTTCCGCACGCCGCCGCTGGAAATCCGCGACTGGATCCGCGGGCCGTATCGGTCCGGCTGGGGGCGGGTGTTCAAGGGGCTCGACGGGGTGTTGCGTGGGCTGGAGCCATATTTTCCGCCGGCGATCCGGCGGCGGGCGATTGCCTGGTCGGTGCGGTTCGTGACCGAGCGGCTGAACGGGACGGACGGGCTCGGTGGGATTTATCCGGCGATCGCCAATTCAGTGATGATGTTCGATACGCTGGGCTGCAAGAGTTGGGAGGAGCCGGCGGCAACGGCATGGGCGGCGGTGAACAAGCTGCTGGTGATCGAGGCGGACCGCGTCTATTGCCAGCCCTGCCTGTCACCGGTGTGGGACACCGGGTTGGCCGGCCATGCGATCGCCGAGGCCGACAGCCCCGCCGCACCCGCGGTTGTCGCCGCGAATGGGTGGCTGCGCGGCAAGCAGATCCTCGATGTCGTCGGCGACTGGCAGGCGGCACGGCCGGGCGCGGCGCCGGGGGGGTGGGCGTTCCAGTACGAGAACCCGCACTATCCGGATGTCGACGATACCGCGCTGGTGGGCATGCTGTTGCACCGGCAGGGCGACCCAGCGCATGGGGCTGCGATTGCGCGGGCGCGCGACTGGATTGTGGCGATGCAGTCGCGCGACGGCGGGTGGGGGGCGTTCGATGCCGACAACAATCATCACTATCTGAACCATATTCCGTTCGCCGATCATGGGGCGCTGCTCGACCCTTCGACGGCGGATGTGACGGCGCGCTGCGTGAGTTTCCTGGCGCAGATCGGCCACGACGCCAGCGAGCCGGTGATGGCACGGGCGATTGCCTGGCTCAGGAGCGAGCAGATGGCCGACGGTTCCTGGTTCGGGCGGTGGGGGACGAATTACATTTATGGCACGTGGTCGGTGTTGTGCGCGTTCAACGCGGCGGGGATCGGGGATGGTGATCCGGCGGTGCGCGAGGCCGTGCAGTTCCTGCGCGATACGCAGCGGGCGGATGGCGGCTGGGGCGAGGATAATGCGAGCTACGCCGGGGCACCGCGCGGGCAGCATCATGTGAGCACGCCGAGCCAGACGGCGTGGGCGCTGCTCGGGTTGATGGCCGCGGGGCAGACCGATGACCCGGCGGTGGCGCGTGGGATCGCGTATCTGGCGGGCACGCAGAAGGCGGATGGGGAGTGGGACGAGGCGCCCTATACCGCGGTCGGGTTTCCGCGCGTGTTCTATCTGCGCTACCACGGCTACAAGCTGTTCTTCCCGCTGCTGGCGATGGCGCGCTATCGGAACTTGCGGCAGAGCAATGATCGTCGGGTGGCCTGGGGGTTCTGACGTCAGCCGGCGCGCCGCGTGGCGATGAACACGCCGACGAGGACGATGGCGGTGGCGCCGAGCAGACGCGGTGTCAGGGGCTCGCCGAGAAGCAGCCAGGCGAGGGCGACGCCGGAGACGGGCTGGAGGAATTGCAGCACGCCGATGCGGGCAATGCCACCGCGGCCGAGTGCCCAGTACCAGATGACATAGCCGAGCATGGAGACGCCGAGGGCGAGGTAGATCACGCCGGCCCAGGCCACGGGTGAGATCGTCGCCCACTGGACGTCGCCGAGCAGCCAGGGGGTGGCGGGCAGGAATACCAGTGTGGCCAGGGCGATGCCCCAGTAGGTGGTGCCTTGCGAGGGGTAGCCGGCCTGCGAGAGGCGGGCGCCGGTGACGTAGCCGGTCGAGGCGACGAGGGCCGAGAGCAAGGCCCATGCGTCGCCTTCCAGGGTCGCCTCGCCGCTTCCGTCGCGGCCGGAGACGAGGAGGATTTCGCCGGCGATGGCGACCGCGCAGCCGAGCCACCATTGCGGGGTCGGCAGGCGGCGTTCGACAGCGTTGGCGATGGCGCCGGTGAAGACCGGCAGCATGGCGAGGATCATCGCGCCATGGATGGCCGAGGTGCGGGCCATGCCATAGGTGAAGAACACGGGAAAGCCGATGAAGCCGCAGAACGCGCACAAAGCCAGCAAAGCGCGTTCGCGGCCGGTGCGCGGCAGCGGGATGCGCAGGGCCAGGGCGAGCACGACGCCGACGGGGCCGGCGATCAGGGTGCGCAGGGCGGACATCGCGAACGGGGAGAACTCGCCGACCGCCAGCTTGGTGCCGACGGGGGAGCCGCCCCAGAAGAGCACGGCGAACAGGGCGGCGGGGATGACAAATGAGGGCATGTGTGGCTTTCGGACGATGGCCAGCATGGCATAGGCTGCGGCGATGCGCTTCCCCCCCTCGCTCCACAGGCTCGAAACTCTTTTGTGGGCCTTGCTGCTTGTGCTGTTCGCGGGTTTCGCGGCGCTGGTGGCCGGCACGGTCGTGGCGATGCTGTTGCTGTTCGGCCTTACCGTGTGGCGGGCCGCACCCTGGCGCGGGCGAGCAGTGCCCTGACGGGGCGGCCGTCGAGCACGGCGATGCCGAGCGCGATCAGGGCCATCCCGGCCATCTGGTGGGTGGTCACGTGCTCGCCCAGAGCGACGATGCCGATCAGGATGGCGGTGATCGGGCTCAGGAAGGTGACAAGGACGACGTTGGTGGCGCCGGCGGTGGCGAGGATGCGGAAGAAGATCGAATAGGCCAGCGCGCCGGACAGCAGCGCCATCGACAGCATGCCTGCGATCGCCGGCCAGCCGGGCATCGGGAGGGTCCAGGGCTGGTCGATCAGCAGGGCAACGGGGGCGAGCAGGATCGCGGAACTCGCAAGCTGGCCGCCGGCGATGGCCATCGGATGCAGGCCGAGCGGCGTGAAGCGGCGGCCGTAGACGCTGGCATAGGCATAGCCGAGGGCGGCCCCGAGGCAGGCGAGTTGGGCGAGAATATCGGTCACGGACAGGCCGATCGCGCCGCCGCCAAGCATCACCGCGAGGCCGGCGAACCCCATCAGGACGCCGACGGCGTGGCGTGCGGTCATGCGCTCGTCGGTGGTCAGCACGTGGGCGAGGACGACGGTGAAGAGTGGGCTGGTGGCAATCAGGACCGACATCAGGCCGGTCGCGACATAGGGGCTGGCGAAGGCGATGAGGATGAAGGGGCCGGCGTCATTGAACAGGCCCATGACGGTCAGCTCGGACCAGGTGCGCCGCCCGCGCGGAATGCGCCCGCCCGCCAGGCGCAGGACGGCGAACAGCGCCGCCGCCGCCAGGATGACCTTGAGGGTCACGATGGTGAACGGCGGCAGGTCGCGGGCGGCGAAGCTGAGGCTGAAGAAGCTGGTGCCCCAGAGCACCGAGAGCACGACGAGCAGCGCCCATTCGAGCGCCGTCATCGTCCGGTTCATTGGTGTTTCCCCCGACCCGATCTCAGGCGTTCAGATCTTGCCCTGCACGCCCTCGACGAACCATTTCATCTCCAGGATGTCCTTGTCCGCCATCGCCTGCCCCGCGGCGACCTTCGGTTTGCCGTCCTGGTCGTTGATCGGACCCTGGAACGGCTTGAAGCTGCCGGCGGCGATGGCGGCGAGCCGGGCATCGGTCTCCTTGCGGACTGCCGCGGGCACGCCGGCGGCATAGGGGGCGAGCTTCGTCATGCCCTCCTTCACTCCGCCCCAAACGTCGCCCGGCGCCCAGGTGCCGGCGATCGCGGCCTTGACGCGGCCGATGTAGTAGGCCGTCCAATCATGGGTGACCGCGGTGAGGCAGGTTTTCGGCCCGTATTTCGACTGGTCCGAGTTGTAGGCGATGGTGAAGACGCCCTTCTCCTCGCCGGCCTGGGCGATGGCGGTGCTGTCGGTGTGCTGGGTGATGATGTCGGCACCGCCGGCGATCAGCGTGTCGGCGGCAGCGCGTTCCTTGCCGGGGTCGAACCAGGACGACGTCCAGACCACGCGGACCTGCGCCTTCGGGTTGACCGAGCGGGCGCCGAGGGTGAAGGCGTTGATGCCTTGCAGCACTTCCGGGATCGGGAAGGCGGCGACGTAGCCCATAATGCCCGATTTGCTCATCCGCCCCGCCAGCACGCCGGTGGCATAGCGGCCCTCATAGAAGCGCGCCGAATAGGTGCCGACATTGGCCGCGCGCTTGTAGCCGGTGGCGTGTTCGAACTTGATCTTGGGGAATTGCGGCGCGACTTTCAGCGTCGGGTTCATGTAGCCGAACGACGTCGTGAAGATCATGTCGTTGCCGTCGGTGGCGAGCTTGCGGATGACGCGCTCGGCGTCCGCGCCTTCCTCGACGTTCTCGACGAAGCTGGTTTTCACTGCGGTGCCGAGGGCGGCATCGACGGCGCGGCGGCCGAGTTCGTGCTGGAAGGTCCAGCCGGCGTCGCCGACCGGGGAGACGTAGACGAAGGCGACTTTCAACGGGCCGGCGGCGTGGGCGGCGGCCGGGAGAAAAGCCGCGGGGGCGGCGAGCAGGGTGCGGCGCGAGAGGAGCATGGGGCGGGGCCTTTGCGGGTCGGGGCCGGGGATCAGCCGGCGGGGTGGAAGGGTTTTCCGAGGTCGGCGGGGGCGTTGAGGCGCAGGCGCACCCTATCGCGGGAAATCAGCACGAGGACAATGATGGTGGCGGCATAAGGCAGAGTCGCGAGCAGATTCGGCGCGACCGGCAATCCCCACGCCGCCGCCTGGAATCCGGCGATCGTCACGAAGCCGAACAGCATCGCGCCGAGCAGCAGCCAATACGGCTTCCAGGTCGAGAACACCACCAAAGCGAGGGCGATCCAGCCGCGGCCGGCGACCATGTTCTCCGTCCACATCGGGGTGTAGGCGAGCGACATGTAGGCGCCGCCGAGACCCGCCATGGCGCCGCCAAAGAGGGTCGCCAGAACGCGCACGCGGATCACCTTGGTGCCCAGCGCGTGGGCGACCGCGTGCGACTCGCCCACCGCGCGCAGCACCAGGCCAGCGCGGCTGCGCATCAGGAAGGCTTGCACGAGAAACGGCGCGGCCAACGCCAACCAGACCAGCGGGTCGATCAGCAGGAATTGTTGCAGGATCGGCGAGGCACCGGCGAGGTTGGGGGAGATCACCGTGGCCAGGCCGGGGATCGGCCGGCCCTGGAATTTCACCCCGACGAGGGCGGAGAAGCCGACACCGAAGATGGTCAAGGCGAGGCCGGTGGCGACCTGGTTGGCGCGCAGACCGAGGGTCAGGACGGCAAAGGCGGCGGCCATCGCGGCGCCGGCGGCGGCGGCGGCGAAAATGCCGAGCAGCGGACTGCCCGTGGTCACCGTCGCCGCGAACCCGACGACGGCGCCGACCAGCATCATGCCCTCGACCCCGAGATTGAGCACACCCGCACGCTCGGCAATCAACTCGCCGAGACCAGCCAGGATCAGCGGCGCCGCGGCACGCAGCACGGCAACCAGCAGGGCGAGCCACATCGCAGTGTCAATCATGGCAGGCAAGCAAGCCTCCGGCGGCAAAGGGTCAGGGACCCTTTGATCCCATTCCCCTTTCTTGGCTGCGTCAGCAGCCTTTAGTCAAATTCCGCTATCGTTCAAAGGCTGCTGACGCAGCCAAGAAAAGTATCGGGTTTCCAAAGGCCTCAGGCCTTTGGCGGGTCGAGGGCAGAGCCCTCGCCTTCCTT
>JAYTUU010000088.1:0-60148 GCA_043744375.1 Rhodospirillales bacterium
CCCCGGCCAGCACCGCCAGCAGCGACAACAGTAGCACCTCGTCGAGCGGATAGACGACCTTCACCGCTTGACGAGGATCAGGCAACTCACTGAAATGACTGAGAAAGACAGTCGCCTCGAAAAATGCACCACAGTCTGTTGCCAGGTCGTCCATCGCCGTCCTCCACGCAGCCGGTCAGAGAACACGCACAGATTCAGCAATTCAGCCGTTTGTCACGCGATCTTTCCCCCGATTGCCCTGCCGATCACGACTGTTCAATACGGGCGTACGCAAGGGCGTGGTTAGAAATCAAGGTTGGCGTAGTGATCGGGGGCGGCCATGCCGGCGACGCGGTCGAGCAGGAGGGGGCGGAAGCTGGGGCGGGATTTCATCCGCGCGTACCACTCGCGGGCCGCTGGGTTCAGGGTCCAGTCGACATCGCCGGTGAAGTCGAGCACGGAGAGATGGGCGGCGGCGGCGAGGTCGGCCAAGGAGAGGTTGCCGCCGGCGAGGAATTTGCGGTTTTCCGCGAGCCAGCCGAGATGGCTGAGATGCTCGCGCAGGTTGGCGTAGCCGGCCCGCAGCGCCCCCGCGTCGGGTTGGCCGCGGCCGGCCATGCGGATCAGGTATTTCTGGCCGGCGAGATTATCAGTGACTTCGCGGGCGAATTTGCCGTCGAACCAGGCGACGAGGCGGCGGATTTCGACACGCTCACCGAGTGTGGTGCCGAGCAGGGAGCTGTCGGGGTAGGCCTCGTCCAGATACTCGCAGATGACCTGCGAGTCGGGGATGGCGAAACCGTTATCCTCGACCAGCGTGGGCACGGTGCCGGCGGGATTGAGGGCGAGGTATTCGTCGCGTCGCTCCCAGCTTCGCTCGACACGGAGATCGAACGGCAGCCGCTTTTCGGCCAGCGCCAGGCGGACCTTGCGGCAATAGGGCGAGAGCGGGAGGTGATAGAGCGTGCGCATTGTCGTTGTTATCGCATTGGTTGCCGGGCGCGCCAACCTTGCGGCGGCAGGTGTCACCGGGTTGGGGCCTCAGGGCATGATCTGGCCGCTATTCACTTCGAAAATTTGGCCGGTGATGTAACCGCTGAGGGCGGCACTCGCGAGGAACAGATAGGCGCCGGGCCGGCAAGCCCTTGCCCGCGCCGGGCGTGCGGCCGACACTGCGGCGGCGTCGAGGAGGCTCGTCCGTGTCATCTCCCATCCGCGTCCCGATCCGGGTCTATGTGGCCCGCCGCGTTCTGACGATGAACGCGAGCGCTTGCGCGCGGCGCTGGAAGCCTTGCCCCCCTCGGTACTGCGGGTGAAGGGCTTCTGCCAACTCGGCGCGGAGGGGGTATGGCATCTGCTGCAATACGCCGCCGAGCGCTGGGCCTTCACGAAACTGGCAGCCCCGGCGGAGGCCGGTTTCGTGATCATCGGCACTCCCGACATGCCCGATGCCGCCGCCATGGGCGCGCGCTTCACGGCGGCCGTGCTGGCGCGCGAGTCAGCACGCTGAACCCCGTGCCGCTGAGTCTTGCCGAGTGGACCTGGGCGATCGGGGCGATCCTGTTCGCGTCGGTGCTGCGGGGCTTCACCGGTTTCGGTTTCGCCGTGGTGGCCGTGCCGCTCGCCAGTCTGGTGCTGCCGCCGCAGCCCGTCGTCGCGGCGATGCTGCTGATGCAGACGGCGATCGGGCTGCGCGATTGTTTCGCTGAGCGCAAGAAGGCGGATTGGCGTTCGGTTCGTCGGCTGACGGTGGGGGCGGTTGCTGGCACACCGATCGGTCTGGCGGCCTTGATCGCCCTGCCGTTGCCGTGGGTGCGGCTGGTACTCGGTGTACTCGTCGCGGTCGCTGTCGTCGTCACCTGGAAACCGGTGCGCCATCGTGGCCCGCCGGCGCGGCGCTGGGGGGTGTTGGCGGGGTTCTGCTCGGGGGTCTCGAACGGGTTGGCGGCGATGGCCGGGCCGCCCGCCATCGTCTATTTCCTCGCCGCGGAGGATGACCGCGTGCTCGTGCGCTCCAGCCTGATGGTGTTCTTCCCGATAGCCTCCGCGCTCGCCTTGCCGCCGGCGGTCTGGGCGGGTTTGATCGGCCAGCAGGCGGTCTGGATCGCGGCGCTCGGCCTACCGCTGATGATCGGCGGCGGCTGGGCCGGCACCGCCTTGTTCCGCCGCTACGGTCACCATGCCTATCGCCCGGTCGCACTGGCGGCGCTGGGCTTCACGGCGGCGGCATCGCTGGCACGCGGCATGGCCGGGTTGCTGCAGTGAGATGCCGCGTTGCTCCGCTGCGGCGGGCGGGATAGTTTGGCGCCAAGCGCCGACGAAACCGGCGCAGAGGGGCGGCGCGCATATGTGGCATTGTTCAAGTATCGGCAGGGTCTGATCGCGCATGGCAAGCCTGGCGCTGCGTGGGATCATTCGTGAGTTCGGCCCGGTCCGGGTGATCCATGGTGTCGATCTCGACGTCGCGGAGGGCGAATTCGTCGTCTTCGTCGGGCCTTCCGGCTGCGGCAAGTCCACCCTGCTCCGAATTGTCGCCGGCCTTGACCGCCCGGATGGCGGGGACGTTCTGATCGACGGTGTTCGCGTCAATGAACGCGGTGCGGCCGAGCGTGGGCTGGCCATGGTGTTCCAGTCCTACGCGCTTTATCCGCACATGACGGTGCGCCAGAACCTTGCCTTCGGGTTGGAGAACCAGCGCATGGCCCGCATGGAGATCGACCGCCGGGTGGGCGATGCTGCGCGGATGTTGCAGATCGAGCATCTGCTGGCGCGTAAACCCGGCCAGCTCTCCGGTGGCCAGCGCCAGCGCGTGGCAATCGGACGAACGGTGACGCGCGAGCCGGGAATTTTCCTGTTCGATGAACCGCTGTCCAATCTCGATGCGGAATTGCGCGTGCAGATGCGCGTGGAGTTGTCCGCACTGCACAAGCGACTGGGTGCCACGATGATCTACGTCACCCACGACCAGACCGAAGCCATGACGATGGCGGACCGGATCGTCGTGCTGCGCGGCGGCCGGATCGCGCAGGTCGGCACGCCGCTCGAACTCTACAACCATCCGGCGAACCGCTTCGTCGCGGGGTTTATTGGGTCGCCGCGAATGAACTTTCTCGAAGGCGTCGCGCAAGCGGGGCGGGAGATCGCGTTTGACGGTCTGCCGGCACTGGCCCTGCCCGCTTTGGCGCTGGCGGCGGCGGCAGAAACCTCGGAGGGCGAGCCGGTGACGTTGGGCGTGCGGCCTGAGCATTTCGACTTTGTTGATACCGACGGGCTGCCCGGCATCGTCGACCTGGTGGAGCAGATGGGCGGGGAAAGCTATGTCTACGTGACCCTTGCGAATGGCGCGCGCGTGACCGTGCGCCGGCCCGGGCAGACCGTGCTGCGGGCCGGCGGGGCAGTCCGTATCGCGGTCAGCGAGACCGCCCATTTGTTCAGCCGTGATGAGGATGAGCACACGATACGCGGGAGACGGGCGCCGTGAGCCGCCGCTATCGCGTCGCCATCGTCGGCGCCGGCATTGGCGCGCGCCATGTTGATGGTTTCAACGCCAATCCCGATCTTTTCGAAGTCGTGGTGGTTTGCGATCGCGATCTCGCGCGTGCCAAAGCCCTCGCCGGGAACGTCGTCTCCGGCACGCCGGACGTGCATGGCGATTACGATGACGCGTTGCTGGCCCGTGACGATATCGACATCATCGACATCTGCCTGCCGCCTTTCCTTCACGCAGCGGCCATCACGCGTGCGCTGCGCGCCGGCCGGCATGTGATCTGCGAAAAGCCGCTCGTCGGCTCGCCCGCCGAAGTCGATGCGATCGAAGACGCCGTGCGCCGCAGTGGTCGGGTGCTGATGCCCGTGTTCCAGGCGCGCTTTGGCAACGGGCTCGCCCGCGCGCGCCATCTTATCTCCTCCGGCGCGGCCGGGCGCGTTTATCTGTCGACCGCACAGACGCATTGGACGCGCGGTGCGGAATATTATGGCGTGAAATGGCGCGGCACCCGCGCCTACGAACTCGGCGGCGCCTTTCTCGGCCACGCGATCCACATCCACGACATGCTCACCACGCTCATCGGGCCGGTCCGCCGCGTCAGTGCCGCCACCGCCATCCGGGTCAACCCGATCGAAACCGAGGATTGCGGCGGCGCCGTGCTCGAAATGGCCGATGGGTCGATCGCCGTGCTGTCCGTCACGCTCGGGTCGGCGGACGAGGTCTCGCGACTGCGGATCATGTGTGAGAACGTGACGATCGAGAGCCATGGTGAGGTGTACGCAAGCGCGAAGGAACCATGGATTTTCCTGCCAAAAGCGCCGAAGGATCAGGTGTGGCTTGATGCCGCTCTCGCAGACGCACCTGTCGGAAAGGAGGGTTTCGATGCACAGTTCGCGCTGCTGCATGCCGCCCTCGAAAGCGGCGGCCCACCACCGGTGACGGTGAGCGAGGCGCGGGCGGCGCTCGAACTCGTTTCCGCAGTTTATCATTCGGCCGGCACTGGCGAGCGGGTCACCCTGCCGCTTGCCCCGGACCATCCGGCCTATGGCGGCTGGTGACTTGAACAGAACCAAGTGGAGAACACGATGAAAGCGATATTGCGACGTGTAATGCTGGCCGGCGCGGTGGCGCTGTTGCCGAGCTTCGCCCAGGCCGCCACCGAGTTGCGGATCATGTGGTACAACGACGGCAACGAGGGCGAGGTCATGCGCGACCTGCTTAATCGTTTCGAGGCCGCCAATCCGGACATCAAGGTCGTGCTTGACCAGGTGCCGTACAAGATGATCACGGAGAACCTGCCGCAGCTCGTCAGCAGCGGGCAGGCGCCGGATATCGCGCGGGTGACCGACCTCGGGGGCCAGGCCGACAAGTATCTCGATCTCGGGCCACTGCTGAAGGATCGCGCGTATTGGGAGAAGAATTTCGCCTCCGTGCTGCCATGGACGCGGCCAGCGGGGAATACGAGTGGTATTTTCGGGTTGATGACGCAGTTGACGGTGACGATGCCGATCGTCAACGAAACTCTGTTCCAGCAGGCCGGCATTGCGTTGCCGGGACCGAAGGCGACGTGGCAGGAATGGGCGGTGGCGGCGAAGGCGGTGGCGCAGAAAACGGGAGTCCCGATCCCCATCGCCATGGATCGTTCTGGCCATCGCGTTGCTGGCCCGGCGATCTCCATGGGCGCGAAGTTCTTCGATGGCGATGCGCCGGTCCTGGTCGATGACGGATTCAAGGCGATGACGAAACTGATCGCCGACTGGCATCGCGATGGCACGATGTCAAAACAGATATGGGGTTCCGTTGGCGGCACCTCGTATCGCGGTGCTAACGAGGAATTCGCCAACGGGCAGGTGGTTCTCTACTTCAGCGGCAGCTGGCAGTTTCCGCAATTCGCCAAGACCATCGGCGATGCGTTCGACTGGCACGGCGTGGCGACACCCTGCGGCCCCGCTTCGTGCTCGGGCATGCCGGGTGGTGCCGCGCTCGTCGCCTATCAAACCACGAAAAGCCCGAAGGAAGTCGCGCGCCTGCTCGACTATCTCGCGAGCGAACCGGTGTACGCCGAGTTCCACGCGCGCACCCTGTTCCTGACCGCGCATGCCGGGCTGGCCGCGAAGGGCATTGCCTACAAGGCTGACATGCCGCAGATCCGCAAGTCGCTCGATGCTGCCGCGGCGAACGTCGTCTCCATCGCGCCGGAGGCGTATCGTCTGCAGGGCTATGCGCGCAACCGCATCCTGTTCAATGCCCTGATCGTGCGCCTTAACCAGGCGATCGCCGGCGAGATGTCGCTCGATGATGCATGGACTCGCATGACGTCCGATGTTGCGGACGGGTTGAAGGCCGCTGGAGTCAAATAGCCGATGTCGCGCGGCACCGAGGCAGCGATCCGTGTTCTCGATTGGCCATTCGAGGCGCTGCAACGCGTCCTCGGTGCCGCGCGCATGCCCTATGTGTTCGTTGCCCCGAACCTGCTGGTGTTCGGCATTTTCGTTGCCGCACCGATGATCCTGAACGTCTGGTATGCCGTCACCGGCGGTACTGCGTTGATGCCGGCGGAGCGGCCTTTCGTCGGTGGCTCGAACTTCGCGGAGTTGCTCGATTGCACGAACTACTTCGTCGTTGCCACTTGCAAGCAGGACCGCTTCTGGCGCGCGGTCAGCAATACCGTCTGGTTCGTCGCATTCCAGGTGATCGGCCTCGTCGGCGTTTCACTGGTGACGGCCTTGGTGCTCAACCGGCGCATGCCGTGGCGCGGGTTTTTCCGTGCCGTATTCTTCTATCCCGTGCTGCTCTCACCCGTCGTCGTCGCATTGATCTGGAAGTGGCTGCTCCAGCCCGACGGGTTGTTCAATGCCATCCTGGTCGGCTGGGGTGGCGGCCGGATTCCGTTCCTGCTTGACCCCAGCTGGGCCTTTGCCTGGACGGTGGTCGTCAGCATCTGGGCGCATATGGGCTTCTACACCCTGATCCTGCTGGCGGGGTTGCAGGCCATCCCGCCCGACCTGTACGAAGCCGCGGAGATGGACGGCACACCGCACTGGCGGGTGTTCTGGCGGATCACCATGCCGTTGCTCATGCCCAACATGCTCGTTGTCCTCGTGCTCGGACTGATCCGCGCGGTGCAGGCCTTCGACGAGATTTTTGTTCTGACCGGCGGCGGTCCGGGGACCGCGACGCAGTACCTCGTGCAGTACATCTATGAAACGGCTTTCGCCAATCAGATCCACATCCTCGGCCTGGCTGCCGCCGCTTCGATGCTCGTCGGCGGTGTGCTCCTTGTGCTCACTCTCTTGCAACTCGCAATTTCCGCGCAAGCGAGGCAATGATACGCTTCCTCACCCGTCGCCGCGGCCGGGCGCGTGCCGATTGGACCGACTGGGTCTCCCGGCTCTATCTCGCGGCCGGCGTGCTCGTCATGTTCGGGCCGGTCGTTTGGCTCGTGCTCTCCTCGTTCAAGACGCAGGCGGCACTTCAGGAGTTTCCGCCGAGCCTGTTGCCGATGGGGCCGAAGCAAGTGCAGGTCGCCGGCTATGATCGCCGCCTGCCGGTTTACGCCGTACCGCGCGCCGACGGCTCGACGGTGGAGCGTGCCATGGTCCGGCGCATTGGCATCGAGGGACAGTTTGTTGACCCTGACGCTCCCGAACGCGGGATCGAACGCGCGCGGATCGCCGATGTGACGGCCGTCCGCGAGTTGCATTTGGCCATCGAGAACTTCACGGAACCGTTGGCGAAGTTCAATTTTTCGCGGTTTCTCGGCAACAGCCTGTTCGTCACCATCATATCGACGGTTATCACCCTGCTGATCAATGCGATGTGCGCGTTCGCGCTGAGCAAATACGAATTCCGCGGGCGTGACAGCATCTTCCTGTTCATTCTCTCGACGTTGATGATCCCGATCACCGTGATCCTGCTGCCGGCGTTTCTGATTGTCAGCAGTCTGGGCCTCGGGAATTCGCTCTGGGGCGTGATCCTGCCGCCGGCGGCGACACCGACTGGGGTGTTCCTGCTGCGGCAATACATGCTCACCATTCCCGACGAGTTGATGGACGCCGCCCGCATGGATCATGCCAGCGAGTGGCGCGTATTCTGGCGCATCGTGCTGCCGCTGGCGGCCCCGGCCCTGGCGGTGCTGGCGATCTTTTCGGTTGTCTGGCGCTGGAACGATTTTCTCTGGCCGCTGATCGTGCTGAACCGGCAGGAGGTCTTCACCCTCCAACTCGGCCTCGCCGCCTTCCAGGGCGAGTTGCAGACGCAGTGGCACTATCTGCTGGCGATGACGGTGGTCACGCTGCTGCCCGTCACCCTGGTTTTTGCTTTTCTGCAACGTCACATCACCACAGGAATTTCCTCTTCGGGCATGAAATGATCAGGAACTCCGCATGAGCGAACATGTTCTCGTTTCCATCGCCGATGGCGTGATGGAAATCCGTCTCGATCGCGCCGAGAAGCGCAACGCACTGACAGTCGCGATGTATCAGGCGATGGCCGATGCATTGGTGACTTCCGAAACGAACGCGGCTGGGGCATGGTGGTGCCCATGTCCATGGTCGTGACCATCGCGCTTGCCGAACAGTCTGAAGTTCAGCAATGATGGGCATTCGTGATGAAACCGCAATCCGTGCACATTCGAGGAGATTTGATCCATGGGCTCCCCTTTCACCCGGCCGCAACTGGTCGGTGACATCAACAAGGCTTTCAACGCTCGTGGCATCGAGGACACCGCCAGTCGCGTTGCCCATCTGGCTGCCGAGGCCGACGCGTTTGACATCGTGCATACGCTGGGGCTGTTCAACCTGCCCTCCGACGAGGAGTTGGCGAAGTATCGGGCGGATCTCGAGGTGCCCACGCTGCACAAGGCGATCCTCGCGCTCGCCTTCCAGACCGCGGTGGCGAACAAGACGCCGTTGCATTTCGCCATCGTCTCCGGCCACGCCGAGATGATTCAGGTCAGCAGCTCTGCCACACTCATCACGGTGGTGCTGACGCGGGTCGACTAGCGGCGCAAAGATAGGGTCTTCTGCGGCGCGGCCAGCCCGGGCATGCTATGCCTCGGACCCCGCATGCACAGGCATGCGGCAAGCGAGGATGCCGCGTGACCGGGAACCGCCCATCGCCCCGACCCATCATGCCGACGGAGCCGGAACTCCGCCGTGTCACCGTGCTTGTGGCGGATATCCAGGGCTCGACGGCCCTTATTCAGGACCTCGACGCCGAGGACGCCGCCGGCCTTATCGACCCCGCACTGCATGCGATGATCGAGGCGGCCGAGCGCTATGACGGTGCGGTGAGCCATCGCGGCGACGGCATCATGGCGGTGTTTGGCGCACCCACCGTCGCCGAGGATCATGGCGTGCGCGCTTGCCTCGCCGCTCTCGCCATGCGCGACGCAATCGGTGCCATCGGCGCAGCCGCCGGACCAGGCGAGCGCGTGCGCCTGCGCGTTGGATTGCATTCCGGCGAAGTCGTGTTCCGCCCCGTCCGCATCGGCGGCACCCTGATGCAGGATGCCGTCGGCATTGCCGTGCATATTGCGGCCCGGCTGGAGCAATCCGCGGCCCCCGGGACGATCTGCATCAGTGCCACCGCGCACGCCCTCGCGGCCGGGCATGTCCGCACCGCGCGGCTGGAGCCGATCACGGTCAAGGGCGTCGATGTGCCGATCATCCGCCATCAGCTTCTCGGCGCCGATCCGGCCGCCAGTCGCTGGGCGGTGCGGGCGGCGCGTGGGCTGTCCGCATTCGTCGGGCGGATGGCCGAACGCGCGACACTCGACGCCCTGCTCGTTGGGGCAGGACTGCGCGCCGCGCATCTGCAAGCGCCCCCGGGCTTCGGCAAGTCGCGGTTGCTGCATGAATTCCTCGGCGGCGTTGCGATGCAAGAGCGCCACGTGATCGCCTTATCCGGTGATCAGCATCGCCAGGCTGCTCCTTTCCTCCCGATCGCCAACTGGTTGCGCGGCTGGCTTGGTATCCAGGATGCCGATGACGGGGCTGCCGCGCGTGCCAAGCTCGCGGGTGGATTGGCCGAGCTTCCAACGTTGCCACGGTCCACAGCAGACGTGCTGCGACGCCTGCTCGGTCTCGCCGGCACGGCCGATGCGGCGATTGCAGGCACCGCACTGCGAAGCCCGGCCGATTTCGGGGTCGCTATCGCCGATGTCATGACCGCCGGCGCGTCCGGCCGGCCGATCGTGCTGGCGTGCGAGGACGCCGACAATTTCGATCCCGGGACGGTAGAACTGCTCGACGGAGTGTTGCGCCGGTTCAAATCCCATGACCTGCTGGTCGTTACCACCGGCCGCACGCGCGTGCGGCTGCCGGCCGTGCCGGCCAGTGCCACCCGCAGCATTGCGTTGCCGCCGCTCTCCGACGAGGACGCCGGCCGGCTGCTTGCCAGTATCGATCCGGGGCTGGCGGCCAATCCGGCGCGCGCCGCGGATATTCTGCGCAAGGCGAGCGGCAATCCGCTGTTCCTCGAGGAAGTCGCGGCGCTTATGCCGAACCGTGAAGCTGGAGGCCGTGAAGCTGGGGGCCGTGAACCCGCCGCACCGGATGCGGCTGGCGGGGATGACGCGGTCCTGCCGGCGATTCCCGACCGGGTGCAAGAACTCATCGCCGACCGGCTCGGCCGTCTGCCGGTCGAACTGCGCCGGATTGTCCAGCTCTGCGCCGTCATTGGTCTGGACGTGAAGCTGCGGCTGATCGCGCCCCTCAGCGAGACCAGCGCGGCCGATCTCGCCGGTTTCATGCAGCGTCTGACCGCGGAGCAATTGCTCTACGAAAGCCGCAAGTATCCAGACCCGCAATACAGCTTCAAGCACGCCCTCACGCGCGATGTCGCCTACGGCACCATCCTCGCCGCGCGGCGGCGGGCGCATCATGGCCGGATTGTTGACATCCTTGAAGCCGAAGGCGAGGCGGCGCGGGCGCGCAATGTCGATGATCTCTGCCTGCACGCGCTCGGGGCTCAACTCTGGCCGGCCTCGTTCGACTACTTGCAACAGGCCGCGCGTCAAGCGGTCGAACGGGCCGCCACGCAGTCAGCCCTCGTCCGGCTGCGCCGTGCCCGTGCGGTGGCGCTCAAGCTGCCGGACGATACTGGGCATGCGCGCGCCCGGCTCGATCTGCTGATGGATCTGCAAGCGGCGGTGCGCTGGGCGGGCAGCTATGCGGAGCTCGCGCCGCTGTTGGTGGAGGCGGAGGAACTCGCCATCCGGCTGGACGATCGGGCACGGCAGACGCAGATCCTGGCGGTTCGCGTGCACATGATGAACATCCTCGGACAGCTTGACGACGCGATCGCGCTTGGCGAGCGGACGCGGCTGCGCGCGCGCGCCGGTGGTGACGCCAATCTGTTAGTGTCCGCCACGTTCTATGCCGGGCAGTCCTATTTCAATGCGGGGCGGCTGGACGATGCCGAGCGCACGCTGTCGGACAATCTCGTGGCAATGACCGGGCCGGCCGCGAACGGCGCCGGGGTGGAGTTCCTGCTCGCGCAGCCGAGCATGCAGGCGTTGCAGGCCCATACGCTCGGCACGCGGGCGATGACGCGGGCGTTGCGGGGCGATTTCGCCGCCGCCTTCGATGATGCCGCGGCGTCCGACCGGCTCGCGGCGGCGACCGGGCGGCCCTATGACCGTATCTTCGCCGCGGCTGCGGGCGGTTTCGTGGCCCTGCATCGGCGCGACTGGCAGGACGCCGCAGCGCGGTTGCGTGACGCGCTCGCGCGGTCCGAGGAGGCGGAAATCGTCCAGCTCCGTCCGCCCGCTTTGGCCGGATTGGGTCATGCGCTGCTGATCGGCAATGATGTCGGGGGTGCCAGCGAAACCCTCTCGGCGGCGCATCGGCTGGCGCGGGCCGAGCAGCGCTGGATGTTCCAGTTGTTTGCCGCCGCCGGAATGGCCCTGGCCGGGCTGCGGCTCGGCGAGCCCGACCTCGCCCGCCGCTTCGCCGACGAGGCGGTGGGATTGGCCGAACGCTACGGTTTTTCCGCATTTCATGTCCCGGCCTTGCGGGTTCAGGGCCTGGTGCTCGCGGTGACCGCCGGGCAGGAGGCGGCCGGGTTGGCAACGCTGGGTCGCGCCATCGCGGCGGCCGAGCGCCTGGAACTGCCGGCCGAGATCGCCCATGGTCATGCGGCCTTCGCGATCGTGCGGGCGCCCGATGCCGCCGCGCATCGTGCCGAGGCGGACCGCCGCTATGCCTTGCTTGGCCTGCAACACTGTTCCGCCGCCCAGCGCACCGCTTTGGCCGCGGGCTATCTGCCGTATCTCTGAGGGAGCACTGCATCATGACCTGTACGATCCGCCCGGCCGACCCGACCCGGCCTGATTTTGTCGGCGAAGTGACCGGGATTGACCCGGCGCGCGCCGTCAACGGCGAGGATGTGGCCGCCATTGTCGCGGGGATGGATCGGTTTGCGGTGCTGGTGTTTCGCGGCCAGCAGATCGATGACGCGCAGCAGCTCGCGTTCACCCGGCATTTCGGCCCGATCGAGTTGGCGAGCGGCGATATCGTGCAGGGCGTCGCGCGACGGCTGGCGGACGAGATCAACGACATCTCCAACCTCGACCGCGACAACAAGGTGCGCGCGCGCGATGATCGGGCGCGGCTGTTCGGTCTCGGCAACATGCTCTGGCACTCCGACAGCTCGTTCAAGCCGACGCCGGCCAAGTACTCGCTGCTCTCGGCGCGGGTGATCCCGGGGTCCGGTGGGAACACCGAGTTCGCCGACATGCGGGCCGCGTGGGATGCGCTGGACGATGCGATGAAGGCGCAGGTTCGCGATCTTGTTTGCGAGCATAGCCAGGTCTATTCGCGCGGCACGTTGGGGTTCGAGGATTTCACGGCTGACGAACTGGCGAAATGGGCGCCGGTGCCGCAGCGCCTGGTGCGCCGGCATCCGGGCACCGGGCGGCTGTCGCTGTTCCTCGCGGCCCATGCCGGTGCCATCCGGGGCATGCTGATGCCGGAGGCGCGGATGTTGTTGCGCGACCTTACGGAGTTCGCGACCGAGCGGCGCTTCGTGCACGCCCATGTCTGGCAGCAATGGGACCTCGTCATGTGGGACAATCGCGTTACCATGCACCGCGCCCGCCGCTACCCGGCCGAGCAGGTGCGCGATATGCACCGCACCACCGTCGAGGACGCCGCCCCGACACTCCAACAAGCCGCCTGAAAGGGAGAAGACCCATGGACGCCAACCCGCGCTGGACCCGCCGCCCGCCTGGCTCGACCTGGGGCGACTGGGGCCCCGATGACGAGCTCGGCCGCCTCAATCTGCTCACCCCGGAGAAGGTGTTGCAGGGCATTGCCGAAGTGCGCACCGGCAAGACGTTCTGCCTGAGCCTGCCGCTCGACTATCCCGGCGGGTCGGTCCTCAGCACGCGGCGCCATCCGCCGGAATTGCGGCCGACGATGCGGGAGGGGCTGCCGAATATGAACGTGCCGTTGCGCTGCTTTGATCCAACGGCGACCGACCTGGTGTGCGACGACCAGGTGCTGCTGACGCTGCAATATTCGACGCAGTGGGACACGCTGGCCCATGTCGGCCAGATGTTCGACGTCGATGGCGACGGCAAGCCGGAGGATGTCTACTACAACGGATTTCGTGCCGGGGTGGACGTGGTGGGCTCGGTAACCTGGGACGCGGCGGGCAAGCCGACACCGACGGCGTCGGGCGTGCATGTCGGTGCGAAGCGGCTCGGGGTCGAGAATATCGCGGTAACCTGCGTGCAGGGTCGGGCGGTGATGATCGATCTGGAGGCGCATTTCGGGCGGTCGGGCAAGGTGATCGGCTACGAGGATCTGATGGGCGTGCTGGAGAAGGATCGCGTGGTGGTGGAGCAGGGCGATCTGGTGTGCCTGCGCACCGGGTTTGCGCAGCTGCTGCTCGACATGAAGAAGAAGCCGGATCGCGACGTGCTGTTCAACACCACCTCCGCGCTCGACGGGCGCGACGAGCGGTTGCTGCAATGGATTACCGATACCGGGCTGGTGGCGTTGTTCGCGGACAACTACGCGGTCGAATGCACCCCGGCACGGGCGTGCATGGAGGCCTATTGCGCGACGCTGCCGCTGCATGCGCATTGCCTGTTCCGGCTCGGCGTCTATCTCGGCGAGATGTGGTACCTGACCGAATTGGCGGACTGGCTGCGTGCCAATGGGCGGTCGCGCTTCCTGCTTACGGCGCCGCCTTTGCGGTTGCCCGGCGCCGTGGGGTCGCCGGCGACGCCGGTTGCGACGGTTTAGCGGGGGTGGGCTTACCAGTCAGTTCGGCGATGATCGCTTCGTAGGCGGCGACGTGCTTGTCCATGTCGAGGTGTTCCTCGGCATATTTGCGCGCGCCGGCACGGATGCTCTTGCCGAGCTTGTCGTCCTCGAGCAGTTCGAGGATGCGTTCGGACAGGCGTTTTGGATCGAGGCCGGGCGTGAGCAGGCCGTTGCGGCCGTCGGTGATGAATTCGCGCACCGGTTCGACATCGGCGCCGACGATCGGGGAGCCGCAGGCCAGCGCCTCGCGCAGCGACCAGGAGGGCACGAACGGGTAGGTCAGGTAGACATGCGCGTCCGAGCGTTGGAGCAGTTTGATATGGGCGTCGTAGGGCACCTGGCCGGGCATGAGCACGCGGGTGGCGTCGTATTTGCCGGCGAGTTCGCGCTGGAAATGCTCGCGCCAGGTGGAGTTGGCGAGGCGGGCGCCGTAGCTGACATCGTCGCCGCCGAGCATGACGACTTTGACATCGGGGCGGGCGCGCAGGAGGTCTGGCAAGGTTCGCATCATCGTGTGGAAGCCGCGATAGGGCTCCAGGTTGCGGGCGACATAGGTGACCAGGCGGTCCGTCGGCGCGATGGTGAAATTGTTGACGGTGAGCGGGCGGGTGTTGGCCTTGGGGTCAGGCTTGCAGAGGTCGAGATGGACGCCCTCGGGGAGCAGGCGGATCTGCGGTTTGGCCCAATCGGGATAGAGCGAGCGCTGCCAGACGGTCGGGGTTTGGCCGTGCTGGTTGAGCGAGAGGGCGAGCAGGTTGACCGCGTTCATCGCGCGGATGCGGGGGAACTGGTCATCGACGTTGGGGAATTCGGCATCGAAGCCGACATCCTGGCCGACGGTGGCGTAGAAGAACTCGAAGTATCCGAGGATCGGCACGTTCGGCCAGACATCGGTGAGGTTGAGCAGTTCGCCCCAGCCGTGATGGCCGATGATGATGTCGGGGACGAAGCCGAGGCGCTTGAGGTTGGTGGCGACGCGGGCGACGTATTCGGCGCGGTACATGGCGACGTTGAGGTCGCGGATCAGGGAGTGCGTGGTGTCCTGCAGCGGTGGCTGGACCTGGTAGTTGAGGCGGCGCACGCCGGCGATGGCGTTCTTGTTGGGCTCGGTGATGAAGACCACCTCGTTGGCCAGGTCCTTGATCAGGTGCTTGATGATGTAAAGGTACTGGCCGGGAAAGTTCTGGTGGACGAAGAGATATTTCACGCGTGCGTCTCGTCTGCGGTGCGCGGCCGGCGACCCGCCATGCCGGAGCATGACGGGGAGTGCCGGGTAGCGGGGTCAGGATGGTGGCGCCCTATCGGAGAACGGCCTGCTCGTGGTCGGCCGGGCATCGCCTATTTTCGTTTTGATGCGGGTTTGCGCGCCGCCGACTTGGCGGCCGGTTTCGCGGCCGCCATGCCGCGCGGGCGGATGGAGATCATGATCGATTCGAGGGCGGCCAGTTCGGCCGACTCGCATGGCTCCCCTTCCGCCACCGGGCCGATGGAGGTGCCGTCGACGAAACTGGCCGAATAGGTGCATTCGAACCGGCCCGCCGCCGCCCCGCGCAGGCGCAGGCGCAGTCCGAGCAAGGGCAGCGACATGCCGCGGCTGCCGCAGAACTGGCCGCCTTCCACCCAGGGGGACAGCCAGTCGCGGCCGAGGACGGCCTGGTATTCGATGTCACCAACGGCAACCTCGCCATTCGGCGCCACCGCGAAGCCCTCGATCCAGCGGCCGCTACCCTTCTCGCCGAGCCAGTTGCCGAGCAGGCCGCCGACATCGCCGACGCCCTGGATATGCGCGACCATGTCCATCACCTGCGGCGCGGCCGGCGCCGCAACCACCGCGGGCTTCCCCGGTGCGGGGGCCGCCGCGGCGGACGTGCCGGCAGTATCGGTCAGGCGCAGAACCTGGAGGTTCGGTGCGCTGCCTTCGGGGACGTTATGGGCCTGGTAGACGGTGACCAGCAGTTGGGCGGGGCCGCTGGTGACGCGGACCAGGGCGGCATCGCCATAGGGCGTCATCCAGCCATCCGGGCGGAAGGTGGAAATCGACACCGCGTCCGGCCGGCCGGCGGTGCCGGGTGGCAGGGAGACGCGCACGCCGGGCAGGCCGGTCGCGGCATCGGCGATCTTGGAGGGGTTGCAGACGATGCAGAACAACCCGGTGTCGAGCGTCATCAGATGTCCGGAGACCCGGAGTTCATTGACCAGCTTGTTCGATCTTTCGGCAGCGGCTTCGGACATGCGTATCTCGCTGTTTCTGTTGCTCGGGTCGGGGAAGACGGACCGGGAAGGGTGAGCGGTGGAGGGGAATGGAGCGGCTGAAGGCGACGCGTATACGGTATTCGCAGGGGGCTGGTAAGGACGTTGCGGTGGCGCTAGCGGGCATCGGGGGGGCCGCGCAGGCCGATCAACGCGGTGTTGATCGCTGGAGGCGGCAGGCCGAGGGGCATCAGCCAGCCGCGCCCGGTGCGGCGAATGCGTTCCGCGGGGGCACCGATATCAAAGGCGGCCACGCGCAGCCCGGCGCGCCAGGCGATACCGAGGGTGAAGCACCAGGTTTCCGGCCAGATCGAGGGTTGCCAGGCGAGATGGATGTCATGGTCGCGGATCAGTCCCAGCACTTCGGCCTCGCGGTATGGCCCGGTGACGAAGATGCGGCCGGTGGCGAGAAGGCGGCCGTCATCGGGGGTATGGCCGATGACGATGAAGTCGAGCTTAAGGTCGCGGGCGGCGGCGTTGCGGGCGCAGGCGAGCAGCACGTCGTAGCCCTTCTCGGTGCCGATGCCGCCGATGATGCCGACGCGCAGCGGGCCGGTGGGGGCGGCGCGCTCGGGCGGCAGGTCGGTATCGTCCTCGAGCGGTTCGACCTGCGGGGCGATGCCGTGGAAGTGGCGTCGCAGCCGGGAGGCGGCGTCCTGCGAGGGGACGACGATGCGGCTGGAGGAGGCGAGGTCGGCGGCGCTGCGGGCGCGCAGGGTGGCGATGGGGATGTCCTCGGCGACGTTGCGGCCGGCATCGGCGACGCAGGCCTCGCAGACGGAGGGGTCGCTCGGTTCGCCGCAATAGCGGCCGTCGCGGCCGACCAGGCTGATGCGCGGGCAGAACAGCGCGTAGTCGTGGAGATGGGTTTCGCGTGGCACACCGAGGAGGGCGGCGAGGCGCAGGACCGCGTGGTCGTGGCCGAGGAGATGATGCACCTCGATCCGTTCGATGCGCTCGCCGCGCAGCAGCCGCGCGAGGGCGGGCAGTTCGGCGGGGACGCGAAAGCGCAAATTGGGGAAGGAGGCGGCTTTCTTGCGGCCATTCGCGCTGTCGTCGCCGAGTTCGCACAGGCCGGGGAGGTAGGCGGGCACGCCGTCGCTGGCCATCACCGGGCGCAGGGTGATCGGGCGCTGACCCGCTTCGCGCAGTGCGGCGCTGCGCTCGCGGATGACGCGCTCGACGCCGCCGCCGCTGGCGTGGGTGATCATCAGCACCGCGCCGCCGCGCGATCGTCCGGCCCGCCAGCGCAGCATGTCGATCCGCCGGCGCGCCTCGGCTAGCGGGTCGGCGGCCTGGAAGGCGGCGATCAGCGCGTGGTAGCCGGGATGCAGGCGTTCGAGCACGCCGAGGTTGCGGGCGGTGAGCTGGGCGCGGGCGGCGCCGAAGGATTGGCCGCCGACATGGGCGACGAACACCGAGGGGACGGCGACGTGGCGGTAGCCGAGATGGCGGGCGCGGATGCAGAAATCGTTTTCCTCGCCATAGCCCTGGGCGAACAGGTCGGTGCGGAAGACGCCGACGTCGCGCAGGCATTCGTGGCGGATATACATGCAGAAGCCGACGGCGGTGGGGATCTCGATGCTGGTGTCGGCGTTCGCGGCGGCGGCCCAGCGGGCGAGGCGGGCGAGGGCGGCGGGGGGGGGGACGGGATTGCCGCCGGCGGGGGCGGGGTAGCTGAGGATGGTGGCGTCGTTGGAGAGCGGGGTGGCGGTGCCGATGTCGCCTTGGCCGTGCACGGCGGCACGCAGGGCTTCGAGCCAGCCGGCGGTGACCAGCGTGTCGCTGTTGAGCAGGACGACGTCGTGCTTGCCGGGCAGGGCGGCGGCGGCGCGCAGGCCGGTGTTGGCGCTGCCGGGAAAGCCCTGGTTGGTCGCGTGGCGCAGCACTTGCCAGCGTTTCCGCCGGCGCTGCTCGCCCAGCAGGGTGTGGATTTCGGGTTCGGGGGAAGCGTCGTCGACGATGATGACGCGGGCAGCGGGCGGCAGGGTTTCGGCGATCGCGGTGAGGCAGGCGCGCACGAGGGCGGGGTTGCCGAAGACGGGCACGACGATCACCACGGGCCGCGCCGGCTGGGGGCGGCAGGTGGCGGGGCGGCCGCGGATGTCGGCCGGGATGGCGGCGAGTGTGCCGATGGGAGTCGGGGCGGCGTCGGGTGCGCTGAGTGTGGCGAAGCGGGCGGCGACGGCGTGGGCGGTGGCGGTGGCGGCGAGGCGGTCGGCGCTGGGGTCGAGCGGGCTGCCGAGCAGATGGCGGCCGTTGGCACCGGTGACGCCGATCAGCCCGTCCATGCCGCGGAGCTGTTCGGCGGTGACGGTGAAGCGGCGCGGGCGGGCGAGCGGGCTCGGCGAGATCATGCTGTGATCGTCGGCGAGGATGGCCAGCCCCGGGCGGCGGCGGGCGGCGCCGGCGGGGGCGATGGTCAGGATGGGGGCGATGGTCAGGATGGGGTCGGTGTCCGGTGCGGCGGGGTACCAGGCCCAGCCTTCCAGGCCACCGTCGCGGGTGGTGACGACGCCTTCGATGCGGCGGATGCGGTGGTTGGCGATCGGGCTGCCGAGCACCGGGCGATCGCCGAGCGTGACCTCGATGGTCTGCGCGTCCTGCGACACTAGGCGGCGGCCGGTGGCGAGCATCGGCGCGGGATGGCCGTCGAGCGTGATGTGCACGGGCGTTTGGTTGGCGGAGGCGGTACGCGCGCCGCGGCCGGTTCGCCGGATGATCAGGCGGCCGTCTTCGCCGAGGCCGCACCAGCCGGCATAGCCTGCCGCGGCGGCGATCTTGCCGGCGAGGATGCGCAACGGTTTGGCTGCCGGCACGGCGTGGCCGGACAGGGCGTGGGCAAGGGCAATGGCGGCGGGACGATGGGCGCCGAGCGTGTGGCGGGCGGAGGCGAGGCTGAACCAGAGTTCGCGCACATCCTGGGCGGCGGCGAGGGGGGCGAGCAGGCGTCCGGCGCCGGCGTGGTCGCCGGCGCGCATGCGGGCGGAGACCAGTGCGAGCGCGATGCCGGCATCCTCGGGAGCAATGCGGTAGGCGCGCTCATGCCACGCCAGGGCCTCGCCGAACTGGCCGGCCGCGAGGGCGGTCTGGCCGCGCCGCCAGGCGTCCTGGGCGAGGTCCTGGAACCACTCGGTCTGGGTTTTCGGCGGGTTGGACCCGGCGGCACCAGACCTAAGGGGGGGCGGCATTGCTTGGAAAACCGTCAGGCGCCGGCAGGCTGCGCCGGCGGGAGGGCGGCGAGGTCACCCTGGGCGTCGGTAATGCCCAGCGCCAGGGCGCTGCTGAGCCAGCGTTGCGCCTCGTCGATGTTCAGGTCGCCGCCGAGGCCGCGCGCCAAATAGCGGCCGAGCATGAGTTGGGCGTAGCCGTGGCCCTGCTCGGCGGCCATGCGGAACCAGCGCTGCGCGGCCGGGCGGTCCCACGGGACGTCGTGGCCACCGCCGTTCATGGCGCCCATGGCGAACATCGCGCCGACATGACCGCTTTTGGCGGCGCGCTCGAACAGGCCGAGCGCCTTTGGGTGGTCCGTGGGGCCGCCGGTGCCGTTGATGAGCAGTTCGGCGTAGGCGACGAGGGCGTCGAGCATGCCAGACTCGGCGGCGCGCTGGATCCAGCGGCGGCCCTCCGGCTGGTCGACCGGCGCGCCGCGGCCTTCGAGCAGCATGCGGCCGTACCAGTACTGGGCGTTGACGACGCCCTCGGCGGCGCGGCGGAGCCAGACCAGCGCCTGGACGTCGTCTCGGGCGACGCCGACGCCTTCGGCGAGGCAAATGCCGTAGTTGTAGGCGCCGACGAGATCGCCTTTCTCGGCCTCCTCCTCGAACCACTTGCGGGTACGCTCGGCTTCCTCGGGGGCGGCCTCGCGCTTGAGGACGAGGTTGGCGAGGTCGTAGCGCGAGGTGGCGTCGCCGGCCTCGGCGGAGCGGCGGAACCAGCGCGCGGCCTCCTCGGGATCGACGGGCATGCCGGCGCCGGAGAGGTTCATCAGGCCGAGCGCGCGGGCGGCGGCCTTGTGGCCGCCCTCGGCGGCGTGGCGATACCACATGGCGGCTTCGGCGTGGTTCGGTGGCAGGTCGCCACCGCGGGAATAGAGGTCGCCGACCAGGGCCGCGGCCTCGATGTCGCCTTGCAGGGCGGCGCGGCGCAACCAGGACTCGCCTTCCTGGGCATCCTTCGGAACGCCGCGGCCTTCAAGCAGGACGAGGCCGTAGCGGGCCTGGGCGGCGCGCAGGCCGCGTTCGGCGGCCTGGCGATAGAGGTCAACGGCAGCGGCGGGATTGGCGGGAACGCCCTGGCCCTGTTCGGTCAGCGTGCCGAGCAGATAGAGGCCGGTGGCGAGGTCGGCATCGGCCGCCTTGCGCATCCAGGCGGCGGCGGCTTCGAGCAAAGTGGGATCGTCGTGGCGCAGCAGCGCGAGGGCATAGCCGAGGCAGCCTTGCGGGCAGTCGCCTTCGGCCGAGCGCTGATAGAGCCGCTCGGCCTCCACGAGGTCACGTATCGTTTCGGGTCCGGAGGTGAGGATGTAGGCGAGCAGCGCCTGCCCATCGGCCGAGCCGCTGTCGGCGGCCATGCGCGCCCAGGTCATCGCGCGGGGGAAGTCGGGCTTGAGCGCCTGCTGCTCGCCGAACAGGGCGGCGGAGGGGCGGGCGGCGGCGACGGCGGCGGCATCGGCGCCCGTGCTGGCGCCGGCGCCGACGACTCCTTGTACATAGAGTGCGGCCAGGGTGGATTGGGCGTCCTGCGAGCCGCGCTTGGCCGCGCGTTCGAGCCAGAATGCGCCCTCGGTGATGTTGTGCGGCACGCCGCCGCCTTCGAGATAGGCGCGCCCGACGAGGAATTCAGCCCTCGCGTCGCCTTCGCGGGCAAGCGGAGCCAGCCGTTTGAACGCCTCGACGCGGTCGCCCTCGGCGATCAATGCCTCGGCACGGCGCAACCGGCTTGCCGGTGAGGCAACGAGGCCGGTCAGGCGGGAGAGAATGCCTGACATGGAGCTAGTCCTTGGTTGGGCGGGCCAGTGCCGCCATGTTTGTTACGCACACGGTCATGGCTCGCGGAAGCCTTCAGTGGCGGCCGGGACGACGCGCGAGAAGAGATATTCGACGAAGGTACGATGGCCGGCGAGCACATCGACCGTCACCGCCATGCCGGGTGTGACGCGGAAGCCGCCGGGCACGGCGACCAGGTTCAGCGCTTCCATGGTCACACGCCCCGTGTAGAAGCGCTGGCCGCTGGCTTGTTGCGAGGCGCTGAGCGATGCGGGCTGGGTGATCGCATCGTATGGTGCGCGGGTCGAATCGGGGCCGATGACGCGCAACTTGCCAGACCCGGTGCCGTGGGATATAAATGGAAACGTATCGAATTTGATCGTCGCCCGCTGGCCAGGGAAAACATAGCCGGCATCGCTGGCGGCAAACACGACTTCATATTCGAGCGGCGAGTCGAGCGGGGTGAGCAGGATCAGTTGCGAAGCGGCAATCACGACCGTGCCCGTGTTGGTCTGCGCCACGTTCAGCACGGTCGCATCCATCGGGGCGCGCATCTCGATCATGCTCGCGGAGAGGCGGGCTTTCTGCAGGTCGGCCTGTGCCTGATCGAGCTTGCCCCGCTGATCGCTGAGGGATTGCGAGGTCACGCCGCGCCAGCGTTCGATCGTGCTGTCCCGCTCGGCGATCATCGCGTCGAGCGAGTTCTGGCTTTGCGGAAGTTGGCTCTTGGCAGCTTCAAGACTACGGGTCGCTTCGGCCAAGATGTCGGCTGCGGCCATCGTCTGCAATTCGCTGCCCACTTGCAGGCGCTGGAGTTCGCGCCGCTTGTCATAGGTTGTGCGCGCGAGTTCGAGGCGTTTCGTATAGGCCACGATATCGGTCATCGCTTGGCGGACCGGACCACGCAGAGCCTCGATCTTCTGCGAGTAGTTCTCCATCTGGAATGTGATATCAGCGTAGCGCTGGGTGTAGATCAGCGCCTGGAGATCGCCTTGGCGGGTGCCGTCGGTGAGGAAGGTCCGCCCGTCAAGCTCGGCTTGCAAGCGGCGGGTTTCCTGGGTGAGCGAGGCGACCTGCTCTTCGATGGCCGCGAGATTGGCGGTGGCGGTCGTCGGGTCGAGGGTCAGCAGCACGTCGCCCTTGCGGACAACCTGGCCGAGGCGCACGCGGATGGAGCGGACGATGCCCGTCTCCAGCGCGGACAGGCCGACCTGTTGCTCCACCGTGACGACGACACCGGTACCGACGATGACGCGATCGATCGGAAACAGCACGGCCACCAGGAAGAGCAGGAAGAACATCGTGAAGATGATGTAGGTGGTGTGGCGCGAGCGCAGCGGCACCGGCAAAGCGAGCTGGTGCGCTGAGGGCGATTCGAATTCCAACAGGACCTGGGTTGAACGTTCCGTAACCTCGGCGGCGGCCAGCGGGCCGTCGGGGCCGCGCACGGCGAGACCCTTCTGTTGCGTCGCGGGCGACGTGCCGGGGCTGCGGGCGGGCGTGGATTTCGAAGCGGTCGGTGCGTCGGCCATGTTTCAGTTCCCCCCGATCACGCGCCAGGCGCCAGCGCGGGCTGGCGGGCGGTGGCACGGCCGGGGTCCATGTGCCGGTTCTGCTGCTGCCAGAGTTGGCGATAGACGGTGCAGGTTTCCAGCAATTGCGTATGAGGACCGATATCGACCACCTTGGCACGATCGAGCACCATGATCTGGTCGCTGTCGACCAGCGAGGACAGGCGATGCGAGACGATGACCATCGTGCGGTTGGCGGCGATGCGGGCGATGTTGGCGTTCACCAGGGCCTCGCTTTCCGGATCGAGCGCGCTGGTCGCTTCGTCGAGGATGAGGATGCGGGGGTCGTGGATCAGTGCGCGGGCGATGGCGAGGCGCTGGCGCTGGCCGCCGGAGAGGTTGGGCGAACCTTCTTCGACGATGGTTTCGTAGCCCATCGCCATGCGCTCGATGAATTCCTCGGCACCGGCGAGGCGGGCGGCGCGTACGGCGTCGGTGAGGGTCAGCCCGGCGCGCCCAGCGATCAGGTTCTCGCGGACCGAGCCGCGGAACAGGAAGTTTTCCTGCAAGACGACGCCGAAGCTGCGGCGGAGATGGGCGAGATTGATCTCGCGCAGATCGGAGCCGTCGATCTTGATCTGGCCCTCGTATTCGCGGTTGATGCCCTGCAGCAGGCGGGTGACGGTGGATTTGCCCGAACCGCTGCGCCCGACAACGCCAAGCACGGTGCCGGCCGGGACATCAAACGTGATTCCATCTAGCGCACGTGTCTTGGTGCCCGGATAGGCAAAGTTGACCTCTCGGAAGCCGATCGCGCCGGCAAAGCGCGGCCGCAGCCCGGCACCGGGGTTGGTGGTCTCTGGTCGGTTGTTGAGCACGAGGCCGGCCAGCAGGACGCCGGCACGCAGTTCCTCAAGGTCCTGCAACAATTTCGCCAGCGAGGCGAGCGGTTGGGACACGCGGTTGCTGATCATCATGAAGGCGATGATGGAGCCGACCGTGGCGGCACCGCCGGTGATCGTCATGTAGGCGCCGATCATCAGGACGCCGCGGGTCATCAGCGTGTCCATCGGCGCGGTCAGGGTTTCCGGCCAGTTCGACATGTCATCGAGCCTGCGGCGCCAATGGGCCGACTCGGCGGAGCGGCGATCCCACATTTCCCGCTGGGTGGGTTCGAGGGCGAGCGACTTGATGGTGCGGATGCCGTGCAGGGTTTCCACCAGCACGGTGTTCTTGAGGATCTCCATCTCCAGCCAGCGCGCGTAGACGCGACGGATGGGCGTGAGGAAGATATAGATGATCATTGCCATGATACCGCCACAGGCAAGCACCATCCAGGCCAGCGGAACGCTCATCCAGAACAGTACCGGCAGCACGACGATCAGGTTCACCAGATCGAACATCGTACTGATGAATTTCCCGGTGACGAAGGCGCGGATCTTGTGGGTCTGGCCGATGAGGTAGGCGATGCGGCCGGTCGGCGTGCGCTCGAAATAGTCGATGGGCAGCGCAAGCAGGCGCTTGAAGACGAACAGATTCATCTTGATGTCGAGCCGCAGCGCGATGATCGCGGTCAACTGCCGGCGGACGTAGCCCAGCACCGTTTCGAAGATGAGCGCGATGCCGAGCACCATGGCGGCCATGAACAGCGTCGCGAGCACCTTGTAGCCGACGACCTTGTCGATCACGAGCATCGTCAGCAGGGGTGGGACGATGGAGAGCACGGCGAGCACGAGGGAGCCGATGGCGAGATCGCGCAAGATCGCCTTCTCGGAGGCGATGACGCGGAACACCCAGGCGAAATTGAAGGCCGCGTTGTCGAGCTGGCCGCTGCGCGCCTGGCGGACGAGCAGGACTTCGCCGGACCAGAGTTGCGACAGGCGCAACTCATCGACAGGAATGCCGTCCTGCTCGACCTGGATGGCCGGGTCCTTGAGCCAGACGACGTTGCGGACTGGGTCGGGGCGGGCGAGCAGCGCCGCGGTGCCGTCGGTCATCAACAGGACCGTGGAGCCGCTGTTCTCGAGCTTTACCAGTTGGCGCCAGCTCAGCTTGGCGGCACGGCACCAGAGTCCGGCGGCGTTCACCCACTCCGCCAGGGCGGCCGGCGAGGGGGTTTCGCCGGCGGGGATGCGCAGCTCGTCACGCTCGAGATCGGCGCCCTGGTCACGGGCGGCCATGGTGACGGCGAGCAGGCGGATCTCGAGCGGCGTCTTGTCGGGCGGCGCGGTGGGGACGGAGCCAGCATCGGGCGGGGTTGCGTGGCCGCTGCCGGCGTGCGGCCCATCAGCCCCGGGTGTGCCGGATTGGGCAATATCGCGTTGGTCGGAATCCAATTCAGCACCCCCTCAATGGGACGATCATCGCCGCACTGTGTGACCGGAACCAGGTAGCCCGGTCGAGGCACGCGCGGCGTGATTTATTCGCATCACAAAAGCACCGATAGCGCGGCGCCAAGCACCAATGGTCAGTCAAGGAATGCATACGAGAGCACCTCCGCGGCGGGCTTATACAGCGGGTGGGCCGACAGCCCAAGCACCGCTCTGGCGATTTTTTATAGCATAAGCGTGAACCGAAAATTATGAAAAACGGCCCATCTGCATCCGGCGCGACGCCGGGGGTGGGGAAATCGGATTGCACCCGATGGGGTTGCGTGGCATGCAAAGCGGCTGTTTTGCCGCCGCGCGTCGGTTTCGGGCGCGGGCGGCGGCGGCGGCGAATGACACCTTTCGGGCGATCCGACGGGGCGGGCCACACCAGCAATAGTTGAGCGCATTCATCGATGAGCTACCTGCAATTGGGCGACAACAGCCGTGAAGTCGAGGTCTGGCAGCGCTTCCTGGCGCAGATCTGGATGCTGGAGATTGACCGCGTTCTTCTCGGCACCTTCGATGAGACGACCGATGAGGCGACGCGCAAATTCCAGCAGCAGAACGGGCTCGCTGTCAGCGGGGTCGTTGATGTGCTGACGAAGGAGAAGGCCGATCTGCGCGGGCTACAGGTGATGCACGATCTAACGTTCCGAGGGCCGACCAAGACCAGCTTCATTGTTGGCGTCAGCATGTTCATCATCCTGATCCTGCTGACCCAGTGCATGGTGATGCCGGAATCGCCACGCAACATGCAGGGCACGCCGCTGCCGATCAGTCCGACGATGGTGCCCGGAGCGCGGGTTCCGCCACAATGTCCGGGGTGGTTTTGCTGACCGCGACGGCGGCCACGCGATAGCGGCCAGCGACGAAACGGTCTTCCCGCAGGCCCGCGCGGATTTCGTCCGCCATGGCCGGTTCGACAGCAACGACGAGGCGGGTGAACATGGCTACCTCGCCGCGGGCGCGGCGCAGAAAGAGTGCAGCCATGGCCTGCATTGCGGCCGTTCTCGGCACGCAGCAGTTGCATCCCGGCCGGTGCCAGTCCGTGCCGGGCGCGAAACGCGCGACGACGACGGAGATCGGCACCGTGACGTCGCCCGCCACGAGCACCGCATCACCGGGCCGGGCGTCGACGAGCGTGGTGAACAGGACAGGGATGCGTGAATCGAGGGTCATATTTACCCCATATACATAAGGATATCTTTATACGATAACAAGTGATGGAACCGCTTCTCACCGCGCTGCGCGCCGCCGCCGAACCGACGCGGATGCGCATACTCGCGCTGGCCGCGCGCGGACCGTTCTGCGTCACCGAGTTTGCCGAAATCCTCGGACAATCCCAACCCCGGTTATCGCGCCATCTCCGCCTTTTATGCGAGGCCGGGTTGCTGGAACGGGCGCGCGAGGGCGCCAATGCGTGGCTCGCCTTGCCGGAGCCGGACACCCGGGGCGGTATTCTCGCACGCCTTGTGCTTGATCAGCTCAAGCCGGAGCACTCCGGCGAGGATGACCCGATCCTGGTCGCCGACCGGCGGCAGGCGGCCCGGGTGTTGGCCGAGCGTGCCCGCGCGGCGTCCGAGAGCTTTCAGCGCACCGGCGCGGATTGGGACGAGATGCGGGCGCTGAACCTGCCGGCGCGCGCGGTCGAACAGGCGTTGCTTGACGTGCTGCCGCCGGCCGCCATCGGGCGTATGCTGGATATTGGCACCGGCACCGGCGCGCTGCTCGAATCGCTGGCACCGCGTGTGAGTTCTGCACTTGGGATCGATGCCAGCCGTGCCATGCTGGCCCTTGCGCGGGCGCGGCTTGCGAAGCCCGGCCTCGGTCATTGCAGTGTGCGCCAGGCGGATATGTATCGGCTGCCGTTTGCGGATGCGGGGTTCGACCTCGTCGTTCTGCAGATGGTGCTGCACTATGCGGAGGACCCCGAGGGCGTGCTGGTGGAGGCGGCCCGGGTGCTGCGCCCCGGTGGGCGGGTGGTGATTGTCGATCTCGCGCCGCACGGCAATGCCGATCCGATCAATCGTCTCGCGCATCGGTGGCCGGGCTTTGCCGATGGCCGCATGCTTGCACTGCTTGCTTCCGCCGGGCTGACAATCCATGGCGCGATGACTGTCCGCGGACCGCTCGATGTGCGCATCTGGTCCGCCGGCAATGCCACCCTGCCCGCCCCCGCTGACCTCGCTCTGGAAGCCACACGATGAAACGCCCGCATCTGCTTGACGCCTTGCGCGACCGTGTTCTGCTCGCCGATGGCGGCATGGGCAGCCACGTGCAGGCGATGCCGCTCGACATCGATGCCGACTACTGGGGGCAGGAGAACTGCACGGATATTCTCAGCCTTTCCCGCCCCGACCTGGTGCGTGACATTCATCGGCGCTATTTCGCCGCCGGCGCCGACATGGTGGAGACGAATAGTTTCGGCGGCTCGCCCGTTACGCTCGCGGAGTTTGATCTTGCTGATCGCGCCTACGAGATCAACAAGCGTTCCGGCGAGATCGCGCGTGAGGCGGCGGAGCAGTTTTCCGATGGGCGGCATCGTTATGTGCTCGGAAGCATTGGCCCCGGAACGAAACTGCCTAGCCTGGGGAATATCTCCTATGATGACCTTGAGGATGCACTGGCGGAACAGAGCCGCGGGCTGATTGCCGGCGGGGTCGATGCGATCCTGATCGAGACGTGTCAGGACACATTGCAGATCAAGGCGGCGGTGAACGGGGCCAAGCGGGCGCGCGCGGCGGCCGGGGTGGACACGCCGATTTTCGTCAGCGTGACGGTGGAGACGACGGGGACGCTGCTGGTCGGCCCCGATATCGCGGCGGCGGCGACCGTGGTGCAGGCGCTCGACGTGCCGATGATCGGCATGAATTGCGCGACTGGGCCGCAGGAGATGGCCGAGCATGTGCGCTGGCTGGCCGGCAACTGGCCGGGGCTGCTGGCAGTAATGCCCAATGCTGGGCTGCCGGAACTGGTCGACGGGCGCACGCATTATCCGCTGGGGGCGGCGGAGATGGCGAGTTGGCTGGAGCGGTTCGTGGCGGAGGACGGCGTCAACCTGATCGGCGGCTGCTGCGGGACTTCGGACGCGCATATCGTGGCGCTCGATACGATGTTGCGCAATCGCGGTGGATTCCGCCCGGCACCGGTGCTGCGCAAGTCGATCTGGGTGCCCTCGGTTGCCAGCCTCTACCAGGCGGTTCCGTTGCGCCAGGAGAACTCCTATTTCTCGATCGGCGAGCGCTGCAATGCCAATGGTAGCCGCAAGTGGCGCGACCTGCAGGAGAAGGGCGACTGGGACGGTTGCGTCGCGGTCGGTCGCGAGCAGATCGACGAGGGTTCGAACAGCCTAGATGTGTGCACGGCGTTTGTCGGGCGCGACGAGATTTTCGAGATGAACGAGGTGATCCGCCGCTTCACGGCGTCGGTGAATTCGCCGCTGGTGATCGACAGCACGGAGACGCCGGTGCTGGAAGCCGCATTGAAGCTGCATGGCGGCAAGCCGATCATCAACTCGATCAATTTCGAGGATGGCGAGCAGGCGGCGGCGGACCGGATGGTGCTGGCGAAGCGCTTCGGCGCCGCGGTCATTGCGCTGACCATCGACGAGACTGGGATGGCGAAATCGCCGGAAAGCAAGCTTGCGATTGCCACACGGTTGGTGGAATTTTCCTGTGGGCGGCACGGTCTTCAGCAATCCGACCTGATGATCGATCCGCTGACGTTCACCATCGCCACCGGCAACGAGGATGATCGCAAGCTCGGGCAGTGGACGCTGGAGGGCATCCGCATGATCCGCGATCGTTTCCCGGACATTCAGATCATTTTGGGTCTGTCCAACATCAGCTTCGGACTCAATCCGGCGGCGCGGGCCGTGCTGAACAGCGTGTTCCTGGACCATGCCGTGAAGGCCGGCATGTCCGGCGCGATCGTGCATGTGTCGAAAATCCGCCCGCTGCATTTGATCGCGCCGGAAGAACTCCAGGTTTGCGAGGACTTGATCTTTGATCGCCGGCGTGAAGGCTATGATCCGTTGCACTCCCTGCTGGAGATTTTTGCGGATCGCAAGGCTGTTGACGCGGTCAAGAAGAAGCGTTCCGAGACGGTCGAGGGACGGCTCAAGGATCGTATCGTCGATGGCGATCGCAAGGGCCTCGGCGATGAACTCGATGTGGCGATGCTGGTGCACAAGCCGCTCGACATCATCAACAACATCCTGCTCGACGGCATGAAGGTGGTTGGCGAATTATTCGGCTCCGGCAAGCTGCAGTTGCCGTTCGTGCTGCAGAGTGCGGAGACGATGAAGGCCGCCGTTGCCCATCTCGAGCCGCACATGGAACGTGCTGCTGGCCAGGAGAAGGGCACGATCGTGCTGGCAACGGTGAAGGGCGATGTGCATGACATCGGCAAGAACCTGGTCGACATCATCCTGACCAACAACGGCTACCGCGTCGTCAATCTCGGCATCAAGGTGCCTCTGGCGGACATGGTGGCGGCGGTGCGGGAGCATCGGGCACATGCCATCGGCATGTCCGGGTTGCTGGTGAAATCCACCGTCGTGATGCGGGAGAATCTTGAGGAGATGTCGCGCCAGGGGCTGGATATTCCGGTGCTGCTCGGCGGCGCGGCGCTGACGCGCAACTATGTCGAGGACACCTGCGTCGCCTCCTACGCGAGCGGGCGGGTGGCCTATGCGCGCGATGCATTCGATGGGCTGCACATGATGGATCGCGTTACCGGCAACGGGTTTGACGATTATCTCGCCGCCGTGCAAGCGAAACGTTCCGGCAAGGCCCGCAATACCGCGCGCACGCTGGGGCAGGCCGACGCCAGGGCGTTCCGGCCCGTCGATGTGGCGGCCGTGCAGCAGCGGCGGCGGCGGTTGACGCAGGATGTGGCGCCGTTTGTGCCGCCGTTCTGGGGCGCGCGGATGTTGGAGACCGCGCCCAAGGCGATCGTTCCATTCCTCAACGAGCGTAGCCTCTACCAGTTCCAGTGGGGCTACCGGAAACAGGGCCGCAGCTTCGAGGAGTTCCTCGGCTGGGCGCGGCAGGAATTGCGCCCGATCATGCGGCGCATGCTGGCGCTGTGCGAGGCGGAGGACATTCTCCGTCCGCAGGCGGTCTACGGTTACTGGAAAGCTGCCGGCCAGGGCAATGATCTCGTCGTGTTCGAGCAGGACGGCACCACCGAGGTTGCCCGCTTCGCGTTGCCGCGCCAACCGAAGGAGGATGGCGAATGCATTGCCGATTTCTTCCGCGACATTGACGACGAAACCCGCGACGTGATCGGGATGCAGGTGGTGACGGTGGGGCAGAAGGCGTCCGATACGGCGCGGGTGTGGTTCGAGGAGAACCGTTACCAGGACTATCTCTATCTGCACGGCATCTCCGTCGAGATGGCGGAGGCGATGGCGGAATACACGCATAAACGTATTCGCGCGGAGTGCGGCTTCGCCAGCGAGGATGACCGCGACATGGAGAAGATGCTGCAACAAAATTATCGCGGCAGCCGCTACTCCTTCGGCTATCCGGCCTGCCCGAACCTGGAGGACCAGGTTCCGCTACTGAAACTTCTCGATGGCGAGCGGATCGGCGTGTCGCTGTCGGACGAGTGGCAGTTGCATCCAGAGCAATCGACCAGCGCCATCGTTGTACTCAATCCGCGGGCGAAGTATTTTTCGGTCTGATGGCCGCAATGTGGTTGCAAATCGGCAACGAGACCATCGCCGCGCCGATGCGCCCGAACGTGCGCTGTTGGATGCTGATGTTGGTGTTGTCCGCGTCGTCATCGGCATTGGCATTGGCGCAAAGCCCTGACAGCCCCGAAGCGTGTGCGCTGTTGCCACGCGGAGCACTGGGCGTGACGTTCCACGGCAATCAGCCGCTGGTGCAGGTGGCGATCGATGGCACGATGGTGACGCTGCTGCTGGATACCGGCGCCGAGCGGTCGTTGCTCAGTACGGCCGCGGTGCAACGCTTGCGGCTGCCGGAGGACCCGGCGCGGAGCACGACATTGCGCGGCGTCGGCGGCAGTTCGACCCATCGCAATGCCGTCGTCCGCCGGTTGCAGGTCGGCGGCAACGTTCTGACTGACCAGAGTTTGGCGGTGGCGCCGTTTGCCCTGCGTGGCTTCGCGGTGCCGGTCGATGGGCTGCTCGGCGGGGATGTGCTTGCCAACTTCGACGTCGATTTCAATCTGGCACGCTCGGAGGTGCTGTTGTATCGCGCACGCAATTGCGTCGCGGCGACGCCGGCATGGCGCGATCCGCCGGCGCTGAAGGCCGATATCGGGCGGGGGCCCGGGCGTAACCTGCTCTATCTGCCGATCTTGATCGACGGGCGGACACTGCTGGCCTTGATCGATACGGGTGCAGATACCGGCGCGGACCTGGGCGCGATCGATCGGGCGGCAGCGGCGGCAATCGGGGCGACGGGCGAGGCGCTGCGCGATGCCGGGCGCCTGGTCGTGCATGGCGCGGCCCCGGTGGACGCGATGGCACGGCGGCACCGGTTCGGCTCGGCCGCCATCGGGCTCGACAACATCGCCCGGCCGGGCATGCTGGTGGTCGATCTGCCGGCGGGGAGCGGGGACGTGCTGATCGGGGTGGGTTTTGCGCGGACCCATCGGATCTGGGTTTCCTATGCCTCGCGCCGGATGTTCATCGGCTATGCCGGACGGTGAAGTCGCCCATCGCGGCGGGTGGGTTTCTAGCCTATGCTGCAGCATGCATTTCCGGTCCATCCTTCGCGCATTGCCGTTCGTTGTCGGCTTGGCAGGCTGTGCGGCGCCACAGGACGATTTTGATTTCGAGACGTGCGGGGTTCGCCCGCGCGCCGAGCTGGTCGTGGAGATGCAAGGCGGCGTCCCCGTTACCGCGGCACGGGTGAAGGGCCAGCCGGCGCGGTTGGTGCTCGATACCGGCGCGACCGGGCTCGTGCTGACCGAGAGTGCGGCGGTGCGTTTGGGTGTCGGCCGGAGCAACAAGGTGACGATGACGTCGGTCGGCGCCGGTGGTGGAAGCCGGAATTTCGCCGGAGCGCTGGAGGAGTTCGAGATTGCCGGCTTGAAGGTGCCGGATCATCAGATTGCCGTGCTGCCGCCAAACGCCGGGATCGCGATGGCCGGAACGGTCGATGGGCTGTTCGGCGTCTCCGTGCTGTCGGTCTTCGAGATCGAACTTGATCTGGCGCGGCAGCGGGTGGTGCTGCATGCCGGGCGGCTGTGCCCGGACACGGTGGCGCCGAGCTGGACGGCGAGTGCCGCGGTGCTCGATGCCGGACAATCGCAGCGGGGGCGTTTCGTCGTGCCGGTGACGTTGTATAGTGGGTCGCAGCCCGGTCGCACGGTTGCGGCACTGCTCGATACCGGGGCGGCCCGGTCGGTGGTGGCGCACGATGTCGCGCTGTCGATCGGGGTGGACGACGCGATGCTGGCGCGTGATCCGCAGGTTCGTCTCGTCGGCGTCGGGCCGAACGTGCCCCTCGGCCGTTTGCATCGCTTTGCGACGCTGGACATTGCCGGGCACGCTCTCGACACGCCGCATCTGATTGTCATCGATCGCGCCGAAACGGGCATGGACATGATCATCGGCAGCGATTTTCTGGCGAGCCGGCGCATCTGGCTGTCCTATGCCCGCAAGCGCGTGTTCATTGATTTTGCACCGAGATAGCCGAGGATGCGGCAGGCAGGCAGAGGGTCGCCGATGAGGCATTTTCCGTGAGAGAGGCGCAACGCATCGCCGCCGGCACCATCGTGCTCGGGGTTGTCGTGCTCGGGCTGAAGCTGGCGGCCTGGTTGGTCACCGGCAGTGCGGCGCTGTTCTCGGATGCGGCGGAGACGGTGGTCAATGTCGCCGCGTCCGTCGTGGCATTCATCGCGTTGGGGTTCGCCGCGCGGCCGGCCGACGCGGACCATCCCTATGGCCATGACAAGGCGGAGTTTTTTGCCGCGGTCATCGAGGGGGTGCTGATCGTGGTGGCGGCGCTGATTATCCTGCAGCACGCCTGGCACAGCTATCAGACGCCGGCTCCGCTGGGCGATATCGGGCTCGGCATGGGGCTGAACGCGCTGTCGACCGTGCTGAACGCGGGCTGGGCGGCACTGCTGCTGCGGCGTGGGCGGGTGTTGCGCTCGCCGGCGCTGCTCGCCGATGGCCGGCATCTGATTGCCGACGTCGTCACCTCCGCCGGGGTGCTGCTGGGCGTGGGGCTGGTAGTGCTGACCGGGATTGCCTGGCTCGATCCGCTGCTGGCCGCGTTGACGGCGGTGTATATCCTGGTATCCGGTTACTTCCTGATCCGCGACTCCGTTGGCGGGCTGATGGATGCGGCGCCGGCTGCGGAGATCGTCGGGCGGATCCGCACGCTGGTGGCGACGCATGCCGAGGGGGCGATCGAGGCGCATGATCTGCGCACCCGCCATGCCGGGCGGCTCACCTTCCTCGAATTCCACCTCGTCGTGCCCGGCGGCATGACCGTCTCGACGGCGCACGACATCTGCGACCGCATCGAGGCGGCGCTGCGGGCGGAGATGGAGGGGCTGATGATCACCATCCATGTGGAGCCGGAAGGCAAGGCCAAGCATCGCGGCGTGCTGGTGCTGTGAAGTGGTTGGGACTGCTGGTGCTGCTCGCGGCCGTGCCCGCCTGGGCGGCGGAGCGGGTCGTGTCGCTCAATTTATGCACCGACCAGTTCCTGGTGCTGCTGGCGCCCGAGCGGATCGCGGCGCTTAGCCCGCTGGCGCGCGATCCCGCGCTTTCCGTGGTGGCGCGGATGGCGGCGGGGTTGCCCTGGGTGCGGCCGGACGCCGAGGCGGTGCTGGCGCTGAAGCCCGACCTGGTGCTGGCCGGCCCCTATGGCGCGCAGACGACGCTCGCGGCGCTGGCGCGGCGGGGTGTGCGGATCGAGCGGACGGTGATGCCGGAGAGTTTTGCCGCGATCCGTGCCGAAACGATCCGGTTCGCGGCGTTGCTGGGGGCCGAGGCGCGCGGGGTGGCGTTGCTCGCCGACATGGATGCGACGCTGGCGGCGATCCCCGCCCATCCCGTGCGGGAGGTGCTGGCGTTGCAGGCGCGCGGCTACTCGGCGGCGGCGGGTTCGCTCGCCGATGCCGTCATCCTGGCTGCCGGGATGCGCAATGCCGGCAATGGGGCGCGGCTGGCGCTGGAGACGATCGCGACCCATCCGCCGGCGCTGCTCGTGACCGCGGTGGCGCCCGATTATCCGTCGCTGGCGACTGACCTGTTGCGCCATCGCGTGCTCACCGACATTCCACGACAGACCTGGCAGCCGGCGCTGCTGGCGTGCGGCGGACCGTGGACGGCCGCGGCCGTGACCGTGCTCGCAGAATGATCCGTGGGCCTGCCGTTCTGCTGGTGGCGCTTGTTGGCCTGGGGCTGCTGATCGGGGCGGCCGGGTTCGGCGTACCGGACGCGATCATCCTGGTCGATCTGCGGCTGCCGCGCACGGCGCTGGCGGCGTTGATCGGCGCCGGGCTGGGGCTGTCCGGCGCGGTGTTGCAGGGGGCGTTGCGCAATCCGCTGGCCGATCCCGGGTTGCTGGGGATCGGCGGCTGCGCGGGGCTGGGGGCGGTGATCGCGTTCTATTGGGGGATTTCCGCCGTATTTCCGCCGGCTTTGCCGTTGGCGGGGATGGCGGGGGCGGGGATCGGCTGCGCGTTCCTGCTGCGAGCCGCCGGGAAATCGGTGTCCGGCCCGTCGTTGATCCTGGCCGGGGTGGCGCTGTCGGCGATTGCGGCGGCGTTGCTGGCGTTGGCGCTGACGCTGGCGCCGAACCCGTATGCGCTGGCAGAGATCACGTTCTGGCTGATGGGGGGGCTGGATGATCGCGGGTTGCAGCATCTGGCACTCGCCGCGCCGCCGATTCTGCTGGGCGGCGCGCTGCTGTTGCGCCTCGGGCCGGGGCTGGACGCGCTGGCGCTCGGCGAGGAGGTGGCGGCAAGCCTGGGGGTGCCGATCGGGCGGACGCTGCGCATGGCCGCGATCGGGGTGACGCTGGCGGTCGGTGCCGGGGCGGCGGTGGCGGGCGGGATCGGGTTTGTCGGCCTGGTGGTGCCACATCTGCTGCGCCCGGTGATCGGCGAGCGGCCCGGCGGGCTGTTGGCGGCGTCGGCGCTGTGTGGCGCGGTGCTGCTGCTGGCGGCCGATCTGCTGGCCCGGCTGTTGCCGTTGCTGCTGCCGCTGGCGCAGGAGCCGCGGTTGGGCGTGCTGACGGCGTTGCTCGGGGCGCCGTTTCTGGTGCGGATCGCGCAACGGGCAGCACCTTGATGCATCTGGTCGCGCCGTCGCTGCGTCTGGGTGGGCGCGAGGTGTTGCGGGGGGTCGATCTGCGTTTGGTCGCCGGCGAGATGGCGGCCATCTGCGGGCCGAACGGGGCCGGGAAATCGACGCTGCTGCGGGCTTTGGCGGGGCTGTTGCCGGGGATGCCGGCGCGCGATCCGCGGCGTGTGGCGTATCTGCCGCAGGCCGCGCGGTCGGCCTGGGGGCTGACGGCGGGGCAGATCGCGGCCCTCGGGCGCATTCCGCATGGCGATGCGGCGGCGGCACCCGTGGATGCCGCATTGCGGATGTGCGGTATCACGGCGTTGCGGGATGTCAGGGTCGATCGCATGTCCGGCGGGCAGGCGCGACGCGCGATGCTCGCCCGCGCTTTCGCCACTGAACCGGAGATATTCCTGCTGGACGAACCGACCGCCGACCTGGACCCGGCCGCCGCGCATGCGATCATGGCGCTGCTGCGCGATACGGCGCGCGCCGGCCGGACTGTCGTGGTGGTGCTGCATGCGCTCGACCTGGCGTTGCGCTATGCCGACCGGATGCTGGTATTGGCGGACGGGCGGATTGCGGCGGACGGTGCGCCTGGCGCGATGCTGCCGGCGGCGGCCGCGGCGTTCGGCCTGCCCTATGGCGTCGATAGCGGGCCGCGCCTGCTGCCGCCATGAAGGGGGGGCTTATTGTCTCGGCGACGCTGCATCTGGTGGCGGTGGTGGTGCTGGTCGTCTGGACGCTGCTGTTCGGCGGACGGACCCCGCCGCTACCGGCCGCCGACCCGCCGGGGATCGATGTGGTGATGGGCGAGGCCGCCGCCGAGAAGGGTGAGAGTGCGGCCGAAAGTCCGGCACCAGCGCCCGAGCCGGCACCCGATCCGCCGCCTGAACCGCCGCCTGCACCGCCTGCCGATCCCGCGCCGGCAGTTCCGCCCGCGGCGCCCGAACCGGAGCCTCCGCCACCCGAGCCGGCAGCACCCGAACCGCCGCCGCCTCCCCCGGCTCCGGCAATCCAACCCCCGCGCATCCAGGCGCCTGCGATCCCGCCGATGGCTCCACCATCCGACGTCCCGCCCGCGCCACCGGCGGTGCGGCTTGGCACGCTCGATCCAGGGTTCACCTCGATCGACGACCCCAACAAGATCGCCACTCCGGCGACACCGCAGACCGGCAACCAGCCGCCGGTCTATCCGCGCGAGGCGGAGCGTCGGCAGTTGCAGGGTACCGTCGTGCTGCGCGTGCAGATCGGCGCCGACGGCCGAGCGACGCAGGTGGACGTGATCGAGTCCTCCGGCCATAGGCTACTTGACGACGCGGCGCGGGCGCGGCTGATGATCTGGCGCTACCGCCCGGCGAGGCGGCCGGACGGCACGGCGGCCCCGGACGTGATCGAGATCGGCATCAACTTCCAACTGCATTGAGGCATCCATGGTTCGGATCGATCGCGTCATTACCCGCGGCGGCGACGGTGGCAAGACATCGCTTGGCGATGGCACGCGGGTGGAGAAGGACGCGCTGCGCGTCGAGGCCTATGGAGAGGTCGACGAGGCCAATGCGACGATCGGGTTGTTGCGGCTGCATGCGGATGAAGAGGCTGACGCGATGCTCGCGCGCATCCAGAACGATCTGTTCGACGCCGGGGCCGATTTATGCGTGCCCGGCGAAATGGGCGAGCGGCTGCGGCTGACCGATGCGCCGTCGCTGCGGCTGGAGGCCGAGGTGGCGGCGATGAACGCGGCCCTGCCGCCGCTGACCAGCTTCATTCTACCGGGTGGCACGCCGGGTGCCGCCTTCGCCCATCTCGCGCGCACCGTCGTGCGCCGGGCGGAGCGGCGGGTGGTGGCGCTTGGCCATGTCGAGACCGTCAACCCGGCGGTGATCCGGTATCTCAATCGTCTCTCGGACCATTTATTCGTGCTCGGGCGGCGGCTGAACGAGAACGGCGCGGCCGACGTGCTGTGGGTACCCGGCGCAAATCGGTAGGGCGCTGGCATCGGAGCGGGTTGCGCGGCAAACTGGCGGGATGAGCATTTCCGACATCTTCTCCGTGATGACCGTCCATGCGCTGGACGTATCGACCGCAACGGCCGAGCGGGTCGCCTGCGAACGCTGGGGCATTGAGGGCCGGGCGAAGGCGCTGACCGGCGAGCGTGACCGCAATTTTTATCTCCGCGCCACGGATGGGTGCGAATACGTGCTGAAATTCGCCAATCCCGTCGAGGATGCCGGGGTGACGGACATGCAGGTGCGCGCGCTGCTGCATATCGCCCGCGCCGATCCGGGCCTGACCGTCCCACGGGTTATCCCGCTGCCCGACGGCAACTACGAAACGCCGGTGGCGCACGAGACCGGCGGCATTCAGCGGGTGCGGTTGCTGTCCTGGTTGCCGGGCATTTCGCTGCGCGATTCCGTGCGCAGCCCGGCGCAACGCGTGGCCTGCGGGGAGGCGTTGGCGCGGGTGCAGTTGGCGATGCGAGATTTCGTTCATCCCGCCGCCGGGCATGCGCTGATCTGGGACATGCAGCACGTGCTGTGCCTGCGCGAGGTGGCCGACACGATGCGTCATGCCGAAGCACGGGCGGTGTTGACAGAGTTGCTCGATGAATTCGAGGCGCTCGTGATCCCTGCCCTGCCCGGGCTGCGTCGGCAGATTCTGTACAACGACATGAACGAGCTTAACACGCTTGTCGATGCCGCCGATCCCGCCCGCTTCGCCGGGCTGATCGATTTCGGCGACATGGTGGAGACCGCGGTGGTCATCGACGTCGCGACCGGCGGCCCGGCACAGCTTGGCGCGGACATGCCAACGGACGAGGCGCTTGCCCTGTATGTCGGCGGGTTCCACGCGGTGCGCCCGCTGCTGGAAGCCGAGGTGGCGTTGCTGCCGCTGCTGACCGCGCTTCGGGTGGCAATGTCGATCACGTTGCAGGCCTGGCACCGCAGCGTGCAGCCGGACAATCCGCACTACGCCGATCGGACCGAAGCGAATTATCGGCTCCGCCTCGGCCATATCGCGGAGATCCGTGCGCCCCAGACCGCGCAGGCGCTGCGGCGCGCCTGCGGGTTCGGCTAACTCAGAACCGGGCGCGCACCCCCGCGAGCACCTGGGTTCCCGGGGTCTGGAAGCCGTTGGCTGGTTCGAAATGCGAGCCGCCGAGGTTCTTTCCCATTGCGAACAGGGTGAATGTCTCAGTCAGCGCGTAGGTGACGCTGAGGTTCACGATCGTGCCGGGATGGGCGCGGCCGGCGCCGACGGGGAAGCCGTTGTCGTCGCTGAGGAAGTCGCGGAAGGCGCCGGTGTAGATCAGTTCAGGGAGGATGGTCAGGCCGGGCATCGGGGTGACGCGGGCGGAGATGCTGGCCTGGTCGCGCGGGCGGCGCAACAGGGCGGCGTTTGTCGAGAGGTCACGCGTTTCGGTCCAGGTGTAGGACAGCATCGCGTCGAGCCAGGGGGCGGGGCGCAGGGTGAGGCTCGTCTCGATACCCTGCATGCGGGCGCGGCTGACGTTCTGCGTGGTCGAGGTGAGGAAGCCCGGGCCGAAGACGACGTTGATGAGGTCGCGCACCTGGTTGTTGAAATAGGTGACTTCCAGGGTGGCGGCGTCGGGCTTCCCGGTGCCGGGCAGATCGACGGCGATGCCGAGTTCGTAGCCGGTGCTGCGTTCCGGGCGGAGCAGCGGATTGCCGGTGTAGCCGCCGCTGTCGGCACCAAAGAGGTCGTAGAGCGAGGGGGCACGGAAGGAGGTACCGTAGGAGGCCTTCAGGCGGCTGTGGAATTCCGGCAGCGCGAACACGGCGCCGGCGCGCCATGTGGCGGCGGTGCCGCCATAGCTTGCGTCCTCGCCACGGATGTCACCGGTCAAGGTCAAGCGGTTCCATAGCGTGGTCTGGCCGCCGGCGTGGCCGGCATCGGCGCTGGCGCTGGCGCGGATCGTGTTCTGGTAGGGGAAGCCGCCGAAATTGGCGGTCAGCGCGGCATTCGCGGTATCGACGGCGTGGCTGGCGCCGAATACCAGCGCGCTGTCGGTGGCGGGGCCGGCATCGGGCAGATGCAGCGTGTTGTCCCACCGCAGTTCGGTGCGTCGGCCGTGATAGCGCGAGTCCGACGAGGTGAAGTTGGGGTCGAGCGGTTCGAGCGGCTGGCGGTAGTGGCGGTCCGATTGCAGGCGGGCGATCGAGAAGCGTGTTTCCCAGGCGCCATCCAGCAACTGCTGGGTGATGCCGAGGCGGCCGTTGATGGTGTCATCAAAGCCGCGATAGGCGTGGGCGTCATAGGCGGGGAAGCCGAGGGAATCGAGCAGGAAGGTGGCGCTGCGGCCGCGCAGGAAGGCGTCGATGCGGGTGCCTTCGACGGGGGTATAGCCGAGATTGATCGTGGCGGTCGTGGAGCGGTAGGGGTTGCGGGCGCCGGTGTAGATGCTCTGGCGGCGGGGCGTGGTGTCGAACCCGCTTTCGTCGCGGGCTTCGGCGCTGATGCTGTAGTCGAACTTGCCGGTGGAGCCGGAGACGCTGGCGGCGCCGCGGGCCTGCGCGGGCAGGCCGAGGGCGATCTCGGCGGTGCCGTGGGCGGCGCCATCGCCGCGCTTTGTGATGAGATTGATGACGCCGCCGATGGCGCCGGAGCCGTAGAGGCTCGACATCGGGCCGCGTACGACCTCGATGCGATCGATGTCTCCCAAGGTATCGACGCCGAAGTTGAAGAGGCCACCGGGGTCGGAGGGGTCGTTGATCGGGATGCCGTCGCGTAGCACGAGGACGTGGTTGGAGTTGGTGCCGCGGATGAACACGCTGGCATTGCCGCCGGCGCCGCCGCTCTGGACGATGCGCAGGCCGGGCACGGTGGTCAGCACCTCCGCCAGCGTGCTGGCGCCGCGCGCCTCGATGGCGGCGCGATCGATGACGGTGACGCCGGCGGGGATGCGCTCGATCAGCGTCGGCACGCGGGTGGCGGTGACGACGAGGTCGGGCAGGATGACGGGTTGGGCGAGCGCGGGGAATGGCAGCAGGGCAGCAGCCAGTAGGATACGGCGCATCGTCAGGACTCCAGGCTTGGCGCCACCGAAGTGATGCCGGGCAAAATACGATTGCCGCCTGCGGGTCTTTCTCCCGTTGCGCCGGTGCACCCCGCCCGTCGCGCGCGCGCAGTCTCGATGCCGGCCGGTCTCCTGGCTTGCGAAGCCCGGTGCCCGCCTTCTCGACCCCTGGGGGTCAATGGCTCGTTGGGCGCCGGCGTTCTTCGCCTACAGTTGCGGGGGCAGCCGCGGTAACCGATCGCCCGGCGCCGCATTCCCGTTTCAGCCCTCGCGGGCCACCGTCATCTGCGGAGACCCTAGCCGCCGGCCGCGCGCAGCGCAAATGGGTAAAAAGTTTTTGCTTCTTTTTTCAAAAAGAAGCGCTTTCTTTTTTGCAAAAAAGAAACAAAAAACTCTTATCCGTATTCGAATGTTCGCATCCAGGCGGCGAGGTCGTGTTCGATGGCGCGGGCGTCGCGGCTGCGCAGGGCGCGCACCCAGCGGCCGATCTCGCCGGAGCGGCCGGCGTGGTGCTTGTGCCATTGCGACACGGGGTCGAACACGTCGCCGGAGCGAGGGTCGCGAATGGCGGAGGGCAGCGTGTCCAGGCCGGCGATGACGTGCTCGACGGCGCTTCGGCGGAAGCGCGCGTGGATGGCGGCGGCGGTTTCGGCGGAAATCGCGATCCCCATGGCGGTTGCGATTCGCGGAATCGTTGCCGGGTCGTCGGGGAAGCGGTCCTCGTAGCGCAGCAGCAGCGTTTCCGGCCGCGCGGCGATCTCGGCGACGAACAGGGCGGACCGAACGATCGTTGCGCGGGCGAGGTCGCGGGGGTAGTGCTGGTAGAGCATCAGCGAGGAGACGGCGTCGCGCGGGTCGCGGATGGTGACGACGATGCGGGGCGTGTGTGCCAGCAGGGCCGCCGCCACCTCGGGCGCGAGGTCGTGCGATTTGACGACCTCGCTGCGTCCATCGTCGATGCTGGCGAGATCGGCCAGCGTGTTGACGAAGCGGCCGCGCGCCGGTTCAACGATCGCGCGCATGACGTTGTAGGCCCAGGTCGATCCCGAGGCATACATGCCGGCGCACCAGAATACCGCCAATGTGCGGCTAGCGCCCCAGCCATTTCGGCTTACGCTTCTCCATGAACGCCGTGCGCCCCTCGCGATAGTCGGCGCTGTCGAAACAGCCGAGCACGGCGGCGTTGATGGCCGCCATGTCACGCTGGCTTTCCGGCTGAATGGCGCCGTTCACCACCTGCTTCATCGCACGCACGGAGAGCGGCGCGTTGTCGGCGATGGTCCGCGCGAGGTTGTAGACGGTTTCGTTGAGATCCTCGTCGGACACCACCTGGTTGACCAGGCCGATCCGACCGGCCTCGACGGCGTCGATCCGGTTGCCGGTGAACAGCATCGTGCGGGCATGGGCGGAGCCGACGAGGGCGACGAGTTTGCTCACCATGTCGAACCCGTAGGCGATGCCGAGTTTGGCGGCGGGAATGCCGAACTCGCTGTCCACGGCGGCGATGCGGATATCCGCCTGCATGGCGATGCCCAGCCCGCCGCCGAGGCAGAAGCCGCGGATGCGGGCGATCACCGGCTTGGGGTAGGCGGCCAGCTTGGAGCGCCCGGCCGAGGTCAGCCGGTCATATTCGAGCTGGGCGTTGCCATCCGCGCGCTGCTGCTCGAACTGGCTGATATCGGCGCCGGACACGAACGCCTTGGTGCCCGCGCCGGTCATGACGATGGCGCGCACGCCGTCGTCGGCGGCGAAATCGTCGAGGATGGCGGTCAGCCCGTGCCACATGTTGACTGACATGGCGTTGCGTTTTTCGGGCTGGTTGAAAGTGATCAGGCCGATGCCGTCGTCGATCTCGGCGAGCATCTTTCCGTCGGCATAGGGTTTCATGCGATGGCGCCTTTGCTGCGCAAGGTTGCGATCTCGGCCGCGGTGTAGCCGGCCTCCTGCATCACCGCGTCGGTGTCGGCGCCGGCATCGCGGGTGGCGATGCGGATGTCACGCGACAGGCCGGAGATGTTGAGCGGGGAGGCGACGACGCCCTTCGTGCCGAGGCGCGGATGGGCCATCGGGCGGGCCATGCCGAGGTGTTTTACTTGTGGATCGGCGAAGACCTTATCAATCGTATTGATCGGGCCGCAGGGAATGCCGTTGGACTCGAAGAGTTCGATCCAGTGCTCGGCGGATTTCTGCTGCGTGACCGCGCCGATCGCCGCGTTAATGGCCTTGCGGTCGGCGCTGCGGCCCTTCTGGGTGCTCCATTTTGGATCGGTCTTCCACTCCGGGTGGCCGATCGTGTCGGAAAACCGCTCCCACAGCCGGCCGGAGGAGGCGGCGATGTTGATGTGACCGTCGCTGGTGGGGAACACGCCGGTCGGGATGCCCGTCGGGTGATCGTTGCCCGCCTGTCCGGCCACCTCGCCCTCCATCAGCCAGCGCGAGGCCTGGAAATCGAGCATGAACACCTGCGCTTCGAGCAGGCTGGTGGCGACCCATTTGCCGACCCCGCTGCGCTCGCGGTCGAACAGCGCGACCATAATGCCCATCGCCAGCAGGTTCCCCGCCGTGAGATCGTCGACGGGAATGCCGACGCGCATCGGCCCCTGCCCGGGATGGCCGGTGATCGACATCAGGCCGCCCATGCCCTGGGCGATCTGGTCGACGCCGGCGCGCAGGCCGTACGGCCCGTCCTGGCCGAAGCCGCTGATCGAGCCGTAGACGATACGCGGGTTGATGGCGCGGATGCTCTCGTAATCGACCTTCAGGCGATGCTTCACGGCGGCGCGCATGTTCTCCACCACCACGTCCGCGGTGGCAGCCAGGCGCATGAAGGCGGCGTGGCCCTCGGGGGATTTCAGGTCGATGCAGATGGCCCGCTTGTTGCGGTGCAGGTTCTGGAAGTCCGAGCCGTCGCGATTGCCGGTGACGCCCTCGGCATCCGACGGCGGCGGCTCGATGCGGATGACGTTGGCGCCCCAGTCGGCAAGATGGCGCACGCAGGTCGGTCCGGCGCGGGCGAGCGTCAGGTCGAGCACGGTGATGCGCGCGAGCGGCAGGACGGTATCGGTGTCGTTGGGCATGCGGTCTTCCCTCGTTCTCGCGCGATGATCGGCGTTTCCGCACTTTCGCTCAAGCCCGGGGATGCCTAGGTGATGCGCATGGATGATGTGGACCTTGCGCTGGTACTGGCGTTCGACTGTTCGGCCAGCGTGCGGCTGGAACAATTCGTGCTGATGACCACCGGCACCGCAGCGGCGCTGCGCGATGCGGACATCGTGGCCGGACTGACCGGCGGCGTGTTCGGGGCGACCGAGGCGTGCCTGCTGCTGTGGTCCGGCCCGGACGCGCAGGAAGTGATGGTGGAGTGGACCTATCTGGCCAGCCCCGCGGCGGTGCTCGCGTTTGCCCAAGCGGTCGAGGACGTGCCGCGCATCCTGCCGGCCGGGACCACGGCGATCGGTGCGGCATTGCGTGTCTGCACGGGGTTGCTGGCCATCGCCCCCGCGCCGGCGCGCCGCCAGGTGATCGACCTCGTTGGCGACGGCCGCTCCAACGCCGGCATTCCGCCCGCGCCGGTGCGCGACCTGCTGGTGGAGGCCGGCGTGACAATCAACGGGCTGTGCGTGCTGCACGAGGAGGCCGATCTGGTCGCGAGCTACACGCGCGAGGTGATCGGCGGCCCCGGCAGCTTCGCCCTGCAATGCCAGGACTTCCTGGGGTTCGCCGAGGCGATGCGCCAGAAACTCCAGCGCGAGATCGCCGGCGCTACGCGAGCAGTTGCGGCGGGATGACGAGGCCGAGCCGGATCGGGATTTCCCACAGTTCCGGGATGGCGCGGAGCACGCGAAACCCGGCGCGCTTGTAGGCCGGCAGCGCGCGCGGATGATCGGCGTTGCAGGTGTTCACCGTCAGCGCCCGCGCCCCACTCGCCCAGACGGCGTCGATGGCATGGCGCAGGAAGGCGCCGCCCATGCCAAGGCCGACGGCGTGCGGCATCAGGCCGAAATAGCTCAGATTGACCATCGGGAAATTGGTGGCGTCGAGCTCGTAGAACCCAGCGGGCTCGCCGGCGATATAGAGCACATGAATGCCCACGCGCGGACTGCGCAGCAGCGCGGCCAGTTGCCGATCGGGCATGGTGCGCCGCAGCCACCACACGTAGCGCGCGCCGACCGTGTCGTAGAGGTAGCGATAAAACGGCACCGTGCAGGCACTGGCGTGGCGAACCTCCGCCCCCTCCGGCAAGGCGGGTGCCGGCTCCTTCGGGGCCGCATCCATTCGCAGAAACGTCACCACCACATTGGCGCGAGCAATCTCCTCCACCGCTGTCTCCTTTCGATATCCGGCTATTCATAGACCGGGCAGCGATCCAAAATCCAATCGGCAAGCAAACCTCCGGTGGCAAAGGGGCGTGCCCCTTTGATCCCCTCGACTGCTCGCGGCTGGATCGGCGGGTTCGCGATGTCGCTGGCCGACGCGGCGTGGGCGCATGGCGAGCAGACGCGCATCTTCCGCAAGTTCCAGGCGCTGTTCCGCGACTACGACCTGATCCTGTCGCCGACGATGCCGATCTTCATGCCGCCCGCCGGTCCGCGTTGCGCGCCAAGGTCGCCACGGCCGTGCCGGAGGCCACCATGGCGCGGTCAGCCTCGCTCAGACGCGCCGTGCGCAGGGCGGTCGAGCAGATGTCGCTGGTGAAAATCGGGTAGTCGGTGCCGAACATCACCCGGTCGGCGCCGAACACCATCACCGCCAGTTCGAGCGCGCGCGGGCCGAGCGAGGCGCAGTCGAACACGATGTCCCCCAGCATGGCGGACGGCATTGGCGCGCCGGGATCGCGCGTGGCGACGATGTGGTCCATGCGCTCCACCACGAACGGAAACGTGCCGCCGAGATTGACCACCTGCCAAGTGATATGCGGGTGGCGGCGCATCGCGTCGGAATGGATCAGCGAGATCAGCGCCTGGGTAATGCCGGCATGCAGGTCGATGGTGGAGGCACGATGCAGTGCCAGGTCCGGCCAGGATTTGGGCGCAAGGCTCTCGTCGTGGCGCTGGCCGGGATGCAGCATCAGGTGGGCGCCGACCTTCTCGGCGGCAGCGAAGATTTCGTCGAGGGCGGCAACGCCGGCGAGGCTATGGAAGTAATTGCTCGGAATGATCGCGCCGGCGAGGCCGAGTTGGCGGACGGCGCGGTGCAACTCGGCGGCGGCTTGCGCGGTGTCGGCGAGCGGCAGGCCGGCGAGGGCGGTGAAGCGCGCGGGGTGGCTGCGGCAGGTGGCGGCAAGTTCGTCGTTGACGTCGCGCACGAGGTCGCGCGCCTCGTCGATCGGCAGCACGTCCGGCCCGAGGGCGCCGGGGAAGGTGATCAACTGGCGGTCGATGCCCTGCGCATCCATCCAGGCGAGGCGCTCGGACAACGAGACAAAGCCACCGGTGAGCGGAAACCGGCTGGTCGGCGTCACCATCCAGCGCGTGCCGCCAACCGCGTCCACCCGCGGCACCTCGGCGCGGGCGGCGAGGTGACGGAACAGCGTTTCGCCATAATAGTGTGCATGCGTATCGAAAATCACGAAGCGGGCGCGTCCTGCTGGCGCCCGTCCTGCTGGCGATAAGAGAAGGCGGCGTCGAAGCGCGACTGGACATAGGCGCCGCAGGTGACCGGCTCGTAGCGAGCGGGCGCGCCGTTGGTGACCGGGGTGATCACCGTGTCGCGGTCGGGGTCGACGAACACCGCGCATGACAGCCGTTCGCGGCCGGAACGGTTGACCACGCGATGCGGCGTCGAGCGGAAACGGTCATTGGTCCAGCGCGCCAGCAGGTCGCCGACATTGACGACGTAGGTGCCGGGGATCGGCTGGGCGGCGACCCACTGGCCGTTGCGGCCGCGCACTTCGAGACCGCCGGTGTTGTCCTGATAGAGTAAGGTCAGGCAGCCCCAATCCGTGTGCGGCGAGACGCCGAATTGGTCGGCGGCCAGGTCGGGCGGCTGGGGCGGATAGTGGATCAGGGTGCCACGGGAGGTGGGGCGGGCGATGCTTTGCACGAAGGTGCCGGGATCGACGCCGATGGCGGTGGCGAAAGCCCGCAGCAGGCGCCAGCCGACGTCGTTCGCCGCGTCGAAGTAGCCGGTCAGCAGCGGGCGCAACCCCGGCTGGAAGTCGGGCCACCGATTGGGCGGCGTGCCGTGCGCGTCCGGCGTGCCGGCGTCGGTCGCGGTGTCCAGGCCCCAGACGAAGCTTTCCTTCAGGTCCGGGCGGGCGGAGGCGTACATCTTCGCCTCCCCTGGCACCACCAGGCCGCGATGCCAGGGGTTGACGATCACCGCGCGGCGGGTGGTGGCGGGGGTCGCGAAGAAGCGGGCGGCGGCGGCGAACACGGCGTCGATCGTCGCCTGGGGAATGCCGTGGTTGCGCACGAAGAAGAATCCCGTGGCCTCGGCGGCGGCGAGCATGTCGCCGGCCACCGCCCGCAACCCGGCGGCGCTGCCATCCGCGAGCGGGCCGATGTCGATCACCGGGATCTCTTGCGTCGTCGTCACCGCGGCCTCGACCATCTGCATCCTCCTGCGCCCTTCGACGCGGCAATTGTGCCGGCTTGCCCGAGAAGGTGCAAATCCGCCGCGCGCGCCCTGACGGCTTGATCGGCGCGGCGGTTGGCGGCAAGGTCCGCGGATGAACGGGCGAATAACGGCGGTCTATCATGTGATCTCGGATGCGGCCTCCATAGCGGGGCGGGCGCAAGGGATCGCGGTCGAGCAGAGCGTGGAGATGCCGGTCGAGGGGATCGATGATCCCGGAGTGCTGGAGGGGATTGTCGGGCGCGTCGAGGATATTGCTGACCGCGGTGACGGGGTGTTTGCGGTGCGGATCGGCCTTGCCGTGGCGACGATGCGGTCAGGGGCCGGCGGGGTGGAAGCGGGGCAACTGTTCAACATGGTATTCGGCAACTCATCCATCCAGGAGCGGGTTTCGCTGGTCGATGTGGAATTCCCGACGGAGGTGCTGGCCGGGTTCGGCGGACCGAACCGGGGCGTGGCGGGGTTGCGGGCATGCGCAGGCGTGGTGGGGCGGGCGTTGACGGCGGGGGCATTGAAGCCGCAGGGGCTTTCGGCCGCGGGGTTGGCTGCGATCGCCGGGCAGCTCGCGCGCGGCGGGATCGACCTGATCAAGGACGATCACGGCCTGGCGGACCAGGCCTATAGCCCGTTCCGGGCGCGGGTGGATGCGGTGGCCCACGCTTTGGAGGAAGCCGCGCGAGAGACCGGGCGGAAGGCGCTGTATGTGCCATCCTTGTCCGGCACGCTGGACGACATGCGCGGCCAGATCCGCCATGCAATCGGACGTGGTGTGACCGCGTTCCTGATCGCGCCGATGATCGCGGGCGTGGCGACTTTTGCCGCGTTGGTCAGGGAGTTTCCGCAGGCCGGGTTCATGACGCATCCGACCCTGTCGGGCATTGCGCGGATTGCGCCGCCGCTGTTCTACGGCAAGCTGTTCCGACTGTTGGGGGCGGATGCGGTGGTGTATCCAAACCATGGCGGGCGCTTCGGCTACCCGCCCGCGACGTGCCTCGAACTCGCGGAGGCCGCGCGGAGGCCCTGGGGGCAAGTCCGGCCCTGCTTGCCGGTGCCGGCGGGGGGCATGACGTTGGCGCGGGTGGGGGAGATGCTGAATTTCTACGGGCCTGATACGATCGTTCTGATCGGCGGCGCGCTACTGGCCACGCGCGAGCGGCTGACGGCCGAAGTGGCCGAGTTCGTCGAGACTGTTGCCCGACATCGTTTCTCCTAGGGAATACCATGGACCAGGACCGCTCGCCGCCATTTCGCACTTTCGATGACTACCGCTGGGACGGGGTGGCGCATCTGCCTTACAAGGAGGATGGCGCGGTTCCGTTCAAATCAGTGACGCGGCAGGTGTTGTTCCATGAGCCGGATATGGGCTGCGAACTGCGCTATTTCGAAGTCGCGGCAGCGGGATACTCGACCCTGGAGCGACACGAGCACGCGCACGCCGTGCTGATCCTGCGCGGACGCGGCGAGGCGATGGTGGGCGACGAAATCCGCGCCGTCGGAACCAATGATCTGGTGTCGATCACGCCGTGGGCATGGCATCAGTTCCGTGCCACCGCGGGCGAGCCGCTCGGGTTTCTGTGCATGGTGAACGTGCTGCGCGACAAGCCGCAATTGCCGGATGCAGAGGCGCTGGCGGTGATGCGGAGCAATGCCCGGGTCGCCGATTTTCTTGATGGCAAGGAGCAAGTTTGATGGTTCAGCAGGTCAAGGCGATCCTGTTCGATACGTTCGGCAGCGTGGTGGATTGGCGCGGCAGCCTGATCGCCGAGTTGTCGGCGTTTGGCGCGGCGCGGGGGATCGCGGCGGACTGGACCGGGCTGGTCGATGCCTGGCGGGCCGCCTATGCGCCGTCGATGGACCGGGTACGCAAGGGTGACGTGCCATGGACGAAGCTCGATGACCTTCACCGCGCATCGCTCGATCGCCTCGTCGTGGAGTTCGGCGTTACCGGGCTTTCGGAGGCCGACAAGGTGCACATCAATCTCGGATGGCACCGCTTGACGCCGTGGCCGGACGCGGTGGCGGGGCTGACGCGGCTGAAGACGCGGTTCATCATCGGCCCGTTGTCGAATGGCAATGTCGCGCTGTTGCTGAACATGGCCAAGCATGCGGGCATCCCGTGGGACATGATCTGCGCGGCGGAACTGTTCCGGCACTACAAACCCGATCCGGAAACATATCTCGGTGCAGCGGCCCTGCTGGGCCTGGAGCCAGGCGAGGTGATGATGGCCGCCGCCCATAACGGCGATCTGGCGGCAGCGCGGAAATGCGGGCTGAAAACCGCATTCTTTCCGCGGGTGAGCGAATACGGGCCGCACCAAAGCCGCGATTTCGCGGCGGATGGGCCGTGGGACGTGGTGGCGACGGATATCGGCGATCTCGCGGGGCGGATGGGGTGCCCCTGAACAGCGGCCACGAACCGCGCGGGATGTATCGGGCGTGATCGGCTACGTACTTTCTCGGCTGGTGACCGCGTTCGTCATGGTGCTGCTGGCGGCGCTGGTCGTATTCCTGATTGCCAATACCGTGCCAGGCGACCCGGTGCTGACGCAGCTTGGCGACCTTGCCGCCTCCGACCCCGTGATGGTAGCGGCGTTCCGGCATCGCTGGGGGCTTGACCTGCCGTTGTGGGAGCGGTTCTGGATTTTCCTGCGTGGATTGGCGCATGGCGATTTCGGCGAGTCGATCACCTCGCGACGGCCGGTCATGCAGGACATCGCCGAATACGCGCCGGCGACGGTGGAACTCGCAACGATATCGTTTTTCCTGGCGCTCCTGATCGGCCTGCCGCTCGGCGTGCTCGCGGCCGTGAAGCGCGACAGTTGGATCGACAACCTGGCCCGCATGATCTCGCTGATCGGCGTGTCCGCGCCAACCTTCTGGCTCGCCTTTGTGATGCTCGCGGTGTTCTATGGAGCCTTCGACATAGCCCCCGGGCCGGGACGGCTCGATGCCATGTCGTTTCCGCCATCGGGCTTCACTGGGCTGCTGCTGATCGACAGCGCCTGGCAGGGCGATTGGGCGGTGTTCCGCGACGCCGCGGCGCATCTCGTGCTGCCCTCCATCGTTCTTGCCAGTTCCACACTCGGGTTGATCACGCGGACGACGCGAGCCGCGATGCTGGAAGCGTTGTCGCAGGACTATGTGCGGGTGGCGCGGGCGAAAGGCCTGTTGGCGCGTGTCGTAGTCACCGGGCACGCGCTGCCGAACGCCATGCTGCCCGTGGTGACCTTGGGCGGTCTCGCCTACGCAAACCTGCTGGCCGGCGCGGTGATGACGGAGACGGTGTTCTCTTGGCCCGGTCTCGGCCGCTACACGTTCCGCAGCGCGGTCTCGATCGATTTCCCGGCGATTATGGCGATCACCGTTATCGTTGCCGTTCTGTTCGTGCTGGTGAACTTTCTTGTCGACATGTCCTATGCTTTTCTCGATCCGCGTACGGTGAAGAAATGACCGGGTTGGCGGTCACGCTACCGATGATCGTCTCGGCCCGCCGGCGTTGGTGGCGGCGCTACGGCCTCGCGGCCGCCGGCGGCGTACTGATCGCGTTCTGGGTGCTGCTTGCGGTGTTTGCAGCTTGGACGGCGCCGTACGATCCGAATTTTGTTGACGTCACCAACCGGCTCAAGCCGCCATCCCTCATGCATTGGCTCGGCACCGACGCGCTGGGGCGCGATGTGGCCTCGCGCGTGATCTGGGGCGCGCGGATTTCATTGTTCGTCGGCTTCACGGTCGTTCTGCTGGGCGCCGCGTTCGGCACGCTGCTCGGCGCGTGGGCAGCCTACGCGCGCGGCTGGGCGGAGGAGGCGCTGATGCGGTTGACCGATCTGGTGTTCTGCTTCCCGCCGATCATTCTCGCCATGGCCATCGCCGCGGCACTCGGCATCGGCGTCGTCAACACCATGATCGCGATGCTTGTTGTCTGGTGGCCGAAGTTCGCACGGCTCGCACGTAGTCTGGTGATCGGGCAGCGCGCGCTCGAATATGTCGAAGCCGCACAGACGGTCGGGTTCGGACCGACCCACATCCTGCTGCGGCAGATCATGCCGAATGCGCTCGGGCCGTTGATCGTGCTGATCACGCTCGATCTCGGCAACGCGATCCTGGTGTTCGCCGGGCTGTCCTTCCTCGGCCTCGGCGTCATTCCTCCGGCGGCCGAATGGGGGGCGATGGTGGCGGAGGGGCGCGAACTGGTGCAGCAATGGTGGGTGGCGACGTTCCCTGGCCTCGCCATTCTGTCCGTGGTCGTGGGCTTCAACTTCGTCGGCGACGGCCTGCGCGACTGGCTTGACCCGTATGCCCGCACCCGCTGACCCCCTTCTTCAGGTGCGCGATCTGCGCACCTGGTTCCTCACCGATGCCGGGCCGGTGCGGGCGGTCGATGGCGTCAGTTTCGACCTGCACGCCGGCGAGACGCTCGGCATCGTCGGCGAGTCGGGCTCCGGAAAAAGCGTGCTGGCGAAATCCATTATGCGGCTGCTGGACGACCCAGCGCGCATCGTCGGCGGCGATATTTTGTTCCGCGGCAAGGACCTCGCACGGCTCGACGAGGCCGCGTTGCGGGCGGTGCGCGGGCGCGAGATCGCCATGGTGTTCCAGGACCCGATGACCTCGCTCAATCCAGTCCTGCGGATCGCCAAACAGCTCGTCGAGGCGATGACGACGCATGGCCGGTTCACCAAGGCGGAGGCCGAGACCCGGGCCATATCGCTCCTTGGCCGCATGGGCGTGTCCGCCCCCGAACGCGCGGTCCGTGCCTATCCGCATCAATTCTCCGGCGGCATGCGCCAGCGCGTGATGCTCGCGATGGGCTTCTCCAACGAACCGGCGCTGCTGATCGCCGACGAACCGACGACGGCGCTCGATGTCACCATCCAGGCGCAAATCCTCGATCTGTTGCGCGAGTTGAACGCCAGCCTCGGCACCGCAGTCATCCTTATCAGCCACGATCTCGGTGTCATCGCCAATCTCTGCGGGCGGGTCCTGGTGATGTACGCGGGGGAGGTGGTGGAGGAGGGCGCGCCGGAGGATCTGCTGACTGATCCGCGCCACCCTTACACCTGGGCGCTGCTGCATGCGGCGCCGCGCATCGATGCGCAGGCACATGATCGGCGGCTGACCACCATCGAAGGCCAACCACCCGACCCGCGCGCCTGGCCACAGGGATGCCGGTTCCGCGCGCGTTGCCCGTTCGCGATCGAGACATGCGCCACCCCACCGCCACTGCTGACGGTTGGGCCAAACCGCGCCGCGCGCTGCTGGATCACGCAGGATGGTCGCCGGCTGACGCCACCGTCACGAGTGAGCGCGGCGCCAGCAGTGGTACAGGATGCGGCCGCAAGACCGTTGTTACTTCTAAACAACATCACCAAGCACTTCACGCTTCCCCGCGAGGGTCTGTTTGGGGCGCCACGCGTTCTGCGCGCGGTTGATGGGGTCGATCTTGCCGTGAACGCGGGCGAGACTGTCGGGCTGGTCGGCGAGTCCGGATGCGGTAAATCCACCATCGCCCGCCTGGTCACGCGCCTGCACGAGCCGACCGCAGGGACAATCAGTTTCGCCGGCACCGATATCTCCCACGCCACGCTGGAGGACATCCGGCCGCTGCGGCGACGCATGCAGATGATCTTCCAGGACCCCTACGCGTCGCTCAATCCACGCATGTCCGTGCGCGAAATTCTCGCCGGCCCACTGCGGCTGCACGGCATCGCCAGCGATGATGCGGCGGCTGGAATACGGGTTGCCGAACTGCTCGATCTCGTCGGCCTTCCGGCCGAACATGCGAGCCGGTTTCCGCACGAATTCTCGGGCGGCCAACGCCAGCGGATTTCGATCGCGCGGGCGCTGGCGGTCGGGCCGGAATTTATCGTCGCGGATGAGCCCATTTCCGCGTTGGACGTGAACATTCAAGCGCAGATCATCAACCTCATGGTCGATCTGCAGGAACGGATGGGGTTGACCTACCTGTTCATCGCTCATGATCTCGCCGTCGTTCGTCATGTCTGTGACCGGATCTACGTGCTCTATCTCGGTCGCGTCATGGAGGTCGCGCGGGCGGCGGATTTGTTCACGCGGCCGCTGCATCCGTACACGCGCACGCTGATTTCAGCGGCCCCCGTGCCCGACCCGCGGATCGAGCGTGCGCGCCAGCGCGTGCCGATGAAGGGCGAGCCGCCGAGTGCCATCTCACCGCCGAGCGGCTGTCGGTTTCGTACGCGCTGCCCGATTGCCGAGGCCATCTGCGCGACCATCGAGCCGCCATTCGTTGCTGGTGTGGCAGGGCAGATGGTGGCGTGCCACTTTCCCGGGCGGATTTGAGGCGATGCGGTTAGGCGCGCGCATCGCGGGGTTCGCCGTTGTCAGCTGCGATATCTTCGACACCGCCATTCTGCGCCGCCTCGCGCGGCCGGAGGATGTCCATCTCGTCACCGGCATGCGGCTCGCGCCGCGTGGGCTGATCACGTGCCCGGCGGACGCCTTCCAGGCCTATCGGGTGTCAGCAGAGCATGCGGTCCGGCGGGTCGCCGAGGCGCGTGGTGACGATGAGCCGCGCATTGCCGAGGTCTATGAATACTTGCGAGAATGTGGGATCGTTACTGATCCGGCGGCGGCAGCAGAGATCGAATTCGCTGCGGAAGTTGCTGTTTGCGGACCGAACGAGGCAATCCGGGCGACACTCGCCGGGCGAGCGGCTGGGCAACGGCTGGTGTTCGTCTCAGACTCGGTCCTGCCCGGCGCCTGGCTCGCCAGACTGCTGTCGGCCTGCGGCTATGGCGAGGATTGCACGGTGTTCAGTTCCGCCGACACCCGCCGCAACAAGCATGGCGGCCGACAGTACGCCCATGTCATCGACGCGCTCGGCTGTGCGCCGCGGGAGATCGTGCATATCGGCGACAATCCAGTCTCCGACGGCAGGAATGCGCGACGCGCTGGCATCGCGACGATCGCGGTACCAGCCCCCGCGCGGCCACCGGAGCGGGCGGAGATTGCCGGCCACCCTCCCGTTCTTCGCCTGCTGCATAGCCATCGCCGCTCGGCTCTTGCCACGTCGACGGACGGTGAGTTCGGAGCCCTGCATCGCTATGTCACGATGCTGGCGGTCGGCTTCGGCCTGTTCATTCTCGCTGCGGCACGGCGACGCGGTATCCGCGACATCCACTTTCTCGCCCGCGATGGCTGGCTGCCGCTCGCGATCACCCGCCGGCTGATCGCCCGCACGGGCGAGGCGTTTTCATTGCACTATCTCGAAGTTTCCCGCCGCTCATCCGCCGCGCCGGAGATCGCCGCCTATCTCGCGCAATCCGGCCTGACCGCCGAAGGCCCACATCTCATCGTCGATGTCGGTTGGCGCGCCAGCATGCAGGAGGCACTGGCCCACATCACCGGTACAGCCATTCACGGATGCTATCTCGGTCTCCTGCCGGATGCACTGCGGCCGGGCATCACGCCCGCCACCACGGCGTCCTACCTGTTCGGCTTCGGCCATCCCGCGCCGGTGATGGAGCAAATCCTCGACGGCTACGCGGTGCTGGAGGTGTTCTTCTCCGCCCCGCATGGCTCGGTGCAGGAGTATGCCACGCAGGACGACCGGATTGTCCCCGTCCACGCCACCGAGGCCGAACCCGGCGCGCGCATTCGTCGGGCGGCATTCGCGGCGATCGAGGCTGGCGTCCTGGCTGAATTCGACATGCTCGACGCTCTGCTGGATGGCGCCTGGCCCGCGACCATCGACCCACAGGCAGCCCTCGCCGATCTCGTACCCCTGTTGACGACGCCCTCCGCCGCCGAGGTGGCGCTCATCAACGGCATCCCCTTCATCCACGGCGCCGATGGCCGGGAGAACGCGGTCGCCGTCAACCGCATGCCGTTCCAAATGTTCTTCACCGACCCCACGGCCGCGCTGCGCCGTGCCGCCAACACGCCGTGGCGCGCCGGCTGGGTGCGCGCCAACCTGCCCTGGCCGTTTCCACCGATGACCTATGCGACGTTCCGCGATCGGGCGGAACGCCTTCTGCGCCGTAAGTAGCCGCTACAGCACCGCCTCGGCCACTAACCGTAGCGCCGCCACATTCGCGCCGGTGAGCACCATCGTGCCGACCTTGTGATCCCGTGCGATCGCCTTCCACGCCTGCAACCGGTCGCGGATACGATCAGGCGAACCGATCAGCGCGACCTCGTCGATCATCCGGTCCGGCACGGCGGCGGCGGCCTCTTTGCGCTGGCCGGCGAGATAGAGGTCCTGAATTTTCGCCGCCTCCGCCTCGAAGCCGAGCCGCCCCGCGTAGTCGGTGTAGAAGTTCTTGCCGCGCGCGCCCATGCCGCCGATGTAGAGCGCCAGTTCGGGACGGATGGAATCGCGGCACGCCGCCAGATCGTCGCCGACGCGGATCTTTACGTGCGGAGCCATGTCGAAATGTTCGAGCGTGGCCGGCTTGCCGGCCTTCGCCATGCCCTCCAGCGTCGGCTTCACCACCGCGTCGGCCGCCTCGGGTGACATGAAAATAGGAATATTGCCGTCCGCCACCTCACCGGCCAACCGCAGCCCGGCCGGCATGATCGAGGCGGTGTAGAACTTCATCCCGGGCTGGCCGTGCACGACGCTACGCAACGGCTTGCCGAGGCCGGTGGCGCCCTGGCCGGCATAGGGAATTTGATAATGCTCGCCCTGATGCACCAGCGGCGCCTCGCGCGCCATGACGGCGCGGATGATCGACAGATACTCGCGCGTCCGCGTCAGCGGCTTGCCATAGGGCTGACCGTACCAACCCTCGATCACCTGCGGACCGGAGGGGCCGATGCCGCACAGGAAGCGGTTGCCCGATAGCGCCTGCAACGTCATCGCGGTCATCGCCACACAGGTCGGCGTGCGCGCGGGCATCTGCATGATCCCCGTGCCGGCCTTGATCCGCGTGGTCTGCGCGAGCACCCATGCGATCGGGGTGACAGCGTCGGTGCCGTACGCCTCGCCCGACCACACCGCGTCATAGCCGAGGCGCTCGGCCTCCAGCACGATGTCCATGTCGATGCGCGGCGTGGCACCGCCAGTGCCGAGCGTGATGCCGAGCTTCATGGCCGTCTCCCTTGTTCAGGCCTTACGATGCGGTGCCAGACGCGCGCCGGCAAGTCACGTTGCGCGGGCGCGCAGGGCCAGCAGCGACACGATCTCGAAGGCCATCATCGCGCCGATCTGCGCGGTCACGGTGGTGGCGTCATATTGCGGCGCCACCTCCACCACGTCGCCGCCGATCAGGTCGAGTCCGGCGAGACCGCGCAGGATGTGCTGTGCCTCCCGTGGCGTCAGCCCGCCGACCTCGGGCGTGCCCGTTCCCGGCGTGTAGGCGGGATCAAGCGCATCGACGTCGAAGGAGAGGTAGAACGGCCCATCGCCGATCACGGCGCGCGCCTTGGCGATTACCGCCGCCAGCCCCATCGTATCCACCTCCTCGGCGTGAATGACGGTCATACCGGAGACATAGGAGAACTCGTAGAGCATCTCCGCCGACCCACGAATGCCGATCTGGATGGTCCGCTCGGGGTCTAACACACCATCCAGCACCGCCTGGCGGAACGGGCCGCCGTGGTGGAACCGGCTGCCCTCCATGTCGCCGCTGGTATCGCAATGAGCATCAATATGAACCAGCCCAACCGGGCGGTCGCGGCCGAGGGCGCGCAGGATCGGGTAGCTGATCGAGTGGTCGCCGCCGACGCTGACGGGGATGACGCCGGCCGCATGCAGGGTCGTGTAGAACGCCTCGATATCGGCGATCGAGTCAGGCAGCGAATAGCGGCTGCGGAACGGCACGTCGCCGACATCGGCCACCCGCAGTTCGGCCAGCGGGGCAACGCGGTGCACATGATGATACGGCCCGATCCGCTCGACCGAGCGCACCGCGCGCGGGCCGAAGCGCGACCCGCTGCGATTGGTGACCGCCAGATCCATCGGCACGCCGACCAACGCCACCTGCACGCCGCCATAATCCGCCATATCCGGCGCTTCCGGCCGATACGGCGCATCGAGAAAAGTCGAAACGCCGGCGTACGGCTTGCGCCGCTGGCCATCCGGCTTGAACACCATGTCCACCGCCTTCTTGCGGTCAGGGTCGACCACCACATCGGTGCGGCCATTGACGTAGCGGGCCCGCAGCGCGGCAAGCTTTTCCTCGGTGAACATCCTCGATCCCCTCTTTGCACGCGGGAGTGTGGCCAATCAGGTGCGGATGATCCAGCCCTTGAAGCGATCAAGGCTCCGGCGGCCAAGTCCGACACGCAATGACGTGGATTGCCTGCGGCGCAAGCAATAAATCGGGGGGATCAAAGGGCGCGCCCCCAGCCGCTTTCGGCACGAGAGCGCGTGCCGAAAGCGGGCGTGCCGGACGCGGGCGTGCCGGCGGAGCCTTGCTTCAACCCTTACGCGCGGCCGACCACACTCCAGTCCGGCAAGATCGCGAAGACGTCGGAGCTTACATTATGGGTCAGAGCGAAAGCCGTGCCGGTCTCGACCTGGATGTCGGTGGCAAAGCTCATCGGGTCGACCTGGACGAAGAAGCTGACGGCAGCCGTCGGATCGGTGGCGATAGCGGCAATCGCGGCGGCGACCGGGGTGACCTGGGGCAGCGTTGTCCAGGCGGAGGTTTGCGGGCCGGAGGCGGCGCCGTTATCGGCCAGGGCGGTGTTGAGGGTGCCGCCCGCATTGCGCGAACTGGCGGCGATCGGGGTCGCCACGGCGAGTTGCACGGCGGGGACGGCCTGGATGAAGCCGGCGCCGATACCGCCGGCGGCGCCGGTCACCTTGATGGCAGATTTCGCCAGGATCGCGGTGACCTGCGCCGGGGTCAGGGTCTCATTGGCGTCCAGCATCAGGGCGGCGACGGCGGCGGCGTTCGGGGCGGCGGCGGAGGTGCCGAAGAACGGGTTGTAGACGCTGGTCGCGATGCCGTCCGGGGCGACAAAATCGACCTTGCGGGCGGTCACGGAATCGGTGTTGCGGTTGCCTTTGGCGTCGAAGATCACCTTGCCGGGGCCGACCGAGGAGAATGCCTCGATCTTGCCGTTGCCGCCGATGGTCGGCGCGCTCGATGCCGCGATGGCGCCGACGCTGTTGGCGCCGGCCTGCATTTCGTGACCGATCACGGTGCCCGAGCCGATGCCGGCCTTGGCGTCGTTGATGACGGTGCCACGGCCATAAACGATGTACTTGAACAGGTTGGGGGCCGTGGCACCGCCATTGGTGACGATGGCGAGGCGGAAATCCGTCGAGGTTGTCGTGTTGGTGAAGCGCAGGATCTGCACTGGGTCGCCGCCCGTGCGATTGGTCAGCGCGCTGGCGACGATCTTGCCGGCCGAATTGTAGAGCACGAGGCCGAGGCTGTTGCCGGCGGCGTGGCCGGTGCCGATGCTGGCGAAGGGCTGGTCCCATTGCAGGTCGATCGTCGAGGTGCTGCCCTTGGCGATGGTCAGACTCTGCAGCGTCGATGGCAGCGTGGCCGTACCGAAATTATGCGCCTTGTAGGTGCCGCCGAGGCCGGCGACCTTGGCGGACAAACCCGAAAAACCCTGCTGATAGAAATTGCTGCCCTGGTTGCTCGCCGAGGTGAAGTAGCTGACGCCCTGGGCGACGACGCTGGCCACCGCGCTCTGGACGATGCCGCCATCCTGGAAGAACGGCTCGCTGAGATAGGTCACGTCATCGACGATCACGTCGCAGCCGGCCGCGGCGAGCGCCTTGATGCCGGCGCCGAAATCGATCTCGCCGCGGAAGGCGGTGTAGAACATGAGGTCGGCGCCCGGAGCGACCGTGTGGACGAGTTGCGCCATGGCGCGGCCCTCGTCGCCGCCGCTGGAGGTGCCTTCGCGCAGCACGGCGATGCCGGCGGGCAGGGCACCGGAGGCGATATCCGCGGCATATCCGCCGTGGATGTTGAAGCTGTCCGAGAGGATACCGACCTGGATGCCGGCGCCGGTCACATTGAACTGGCTGCGTGCCAGGCTGCCGCCGAGGGCGCGGTCGCCCTCGGCGGCAGCGAGGTTGGCGGGGCTGGAGGAAGCGTGTGCGACGACGTCGCCAGGGGAGGGGGCGAAGCTGGCGAAGCTGGCGAGGCTGGCGAGGCTGGCGAGGCTGGCGAAGACCGGTGCATTCGACCCGTCTTCCCAAATCGCGTTGAAAGCCTGATCCTGCGGCGACACGATGAGGAGGCGGTGATGCGAGGCGGTGGGGATCATGGCGATGTTCCGATGCGATGTCTCTTCGGGTGAGACGCATCTTTTTGAACATGTCCAAAAATCCGAACTACTGTCTCAAAATCAGCGCCTTCACGCTTATTTCGAGGATGAGGATTAAGAAAACTTTACCGATCGTCGCGAAATTCAGACATCGTCTCGCTGCATGACAAGTCGCAAACACCCCAACGAGAGCAAAACTGGCCATGACGCATCCATCGAGCCTGTCGATCCGACCGCTTGCGACCGCGATCGGCGCCGAAATCACCGGCATAGATCTCTCCGCAACGCTCGATGACGATGCCGTGGCGGCGATCCGCGCCGCCTATCTCGCGCACGGGGTCATCTTCTTCCGCGACCAGGACCTGCCGCCGGCGCAGTTCCTCGCCTTCGCCAAGCGCTTCGGGACGGTGATCGAGTATCCGTTCGTGAAAGGGCTGGAGGCGTTTCCCGAGATCATCCCGGTCATCAAGCGCGCGCATGAGCGGGTGAATTTCGGCGGCGTCTGGCACACCGACACCGCCTATCTCGACGCCCCGCCGATGGGCACGATGCTCGTCGCCCGTGAGGTGCCGCCCTATGGCGGTGACACGCTGTTCGCCAGCCAGGTCGCCGCCTATGAGGCGTTGTCGGACGGGATGAAGCGGCTGCTGACCGGCCTGCGGGTGGTGAATTCGTCCGCCAAGGCCGATGTGTCACGCACGCGCGAGGACCGGCTGAGCGATAGCGGCCGGGCCGATGCCAAGAAGGAATACGCCGCCGAGCACCCGGTGGTCCGCCTGCATCCGGAAACCGGGCGGCGGGCGCTCTACGTTAACCCCGCCCATTCGCTGCGCTTCGCCGGCATGACGGAGGCGGAGAGTGCGGGGCTGCTGGAGTTCCTGTTCGCCCACCAGATCCGCCCGGAATTCACCTGCCGTTTCCGCTGGCAGCCGGGCTCACTGGCGTTCTGGGATAACCGTTGCGCGCTGCACAACCCGGTGAACGACTATCACGGCCATCTCCGGGTGATGCACCGCATCACCCTCGCCGGCGACGTGCCGGCGATGGGCTGAGGCGATCAGGGGGTTAGGTATTGAGGCAGAATAGTCGCTTCAATTATCTGGTTTTCGCGGCTGAAAAGTGTAGTTCCACTCGCCGTGGAAGTCAGCTTGGCTGATGTTGAGTTTGGCCATCTC
>JAYTUU010000089.1:0-5792 GCA_043744375.1 Rhodospirillales bacterium
ATGCCAGCAAAGCCAACCAGAAGCACGGAACATCCAGCCATACTCACAAAACGATGCATACATGGATGAAGACGCCGAGCCTGTGAGAAATCCGGGCTAAGCGGGCGGGTCCTGCAGGCCGATGGCGCGCAGCCGGGCGCCCTCCTCGTCCCAGCCGGCGCGTTCCTTGACGTTGAGGAACAGATGCACGGGGCGCTCCAGCAACTCGGCCAACTGGCCACGCGCCTTGGCGCCGATTTCGCGGATGCGGGCACCCTTGGCGCCGATCAAGATCGCCTTGTGGCCAGCGCGGGCGACATAGATGGTCGCCTCGATGCGCACCGAGCCGTCCTTGCGCTCGACGAAACTCTCGGTCTCCACGGTGGCGCCGTAGGGCACCTCCTCATGGGTTTGCAGGAAAATCTGCTCGCGCACGATCTCGGCGGCGAGCAGGCGGTCCGGCAGGTCGGTCAGGTCGTCGGCGGGATAGAGATGTGGCCCGGGCGGCACTGCGGCGGCGAGCGCATTGAGCAGGCTGTCCAGCCCGTCGCCGGTATTGGCGCTGACCATGTAGGTCTCGGAGAATGGTACGATCGCGTTGATATCGGCGATCAGCGGGAGCAGGGCGGCGGGGGAAACGAGGTCGGATTTGTTCAATACCAGCCACTTGCGGCCACCGCGCGGCGCCAGGCTGGCCAGAATGTCGCGGACGGACCTGGTCAGCCCGGTCTTGGAATCGACCAGCATCAGCACAAGATCGGCGTCCTCGGCCCCGCTCCAGGCGGCCGCAACCATCGCGCGGTCGAGCCGGCGGCGTGGCTTGAAGATGCCGGGGGTATCGACCAGCAGGATCTGGGCGCCCCCGCGCATGAGGATGCCGAGCACGCGCATGCGGGTGGTCTGTGCCTTCGGCGAAACGATGGAGAGCTTGGCGCCGGTGAGGCGGTTGAGCAGGGTGGACTTCCCCGCATTCGGCGCGCCGACGATGGCGACAAAGCCGCAGCTTGTGGGCAAAGACGAGGTCATCTGGTGAGCTTTCCAAGCAGATCGGTGGCCGCTTCCTGTTCGGCGGCGCGTTTGGCAGCCCCCGTGCCCGTTCCGGTCTGGCCGGCAACGGTCACAGTGATCACGAATACCGGCGCATGCGACGGCCCCTCGCGGGAGGCGACGAGATAGGCCGGCAGCGGATGCCCCCTGCCCTGCGCCCATTCCTGCAACGCCGTCTTGGCGTCCTTCGGCGGCACTTCCTGGCCGCACATGACATCGTTCCAGGCGGCGCGGACGAATACGCGGGCGGTCTCGATGCCGCCATCCAGATACAGCGCGCCGATCACCGCCTCGACCGCGTCGGCCAGCACGGTGGCGCGGCGGCGAACGCCGGCACGGGACTCACCGGGGGCGACGGCGAGCACGGCGGGCAGCCCGGCGGTGTCGGCGATCACGGCGAGCACGGGCTGGGAGACGAGCAACGCAAGCCGGCGGCCCAACTCGCCCTCCTGCTCGCGGGGAAACCGCTCGGCGAGCCATTCGGCGATGAGCAGGCCGAGCACGCGGTCGCCAACGAATTCAAGACGTTCGTTTGAGCCGGCACCCTTCTGCCGCATGCCGCGCGCCGGGGGCGCCGCCGACCGGTGGGTCAGCGCCTCGCGCAACAGGTCTGGCCGGGTAAAACGGTAGCCGAGCAGCGCCTCGGCCCCGCTGATCGCAATGGGCGCGGTCTCCACGGGGGGCGGCGTGCTCAGGTGATGCCCTTGAACAGGCGCGACCAGCGGATCTCGAACGGCCATTCCCAGATTTCCCACCAGGGCGCGGTGGCGTTGATGGAGAAGAAGATGAACTCGGCGCGGCCAACCAGATTCTCGATCGGAATGAATCCGACCGCGTTCAACACCCGGCTGTCCAGACTGTTGTCGCGATTATCGCCCATCGCGAACACATGGCCCTCGGGGACGCGATATTCCTGCGTGTTGTCGAGCGTCTCGTTGTCGCTGGCCTTGAGGATGTCGTGCACGCGGGTCGGGCCGCCCGGCTTGGCGTTCGGCAGCGTCTCGACATAGCGCTTGAGCATGGTGCGCTGCTTGTCTTCCTCGGTCATGTACAGGCCGGCATCCTTACGCGCGACCTGCATGCCGTTGATGTAAAGCTGCCCGCCCTTCATCTGGATGCGGTCGCCAGGCAGGCCGACGATGCGCTTGATGTAGTCGGTCGCATTGTCGCGCGGCAGCTTGAACACCGCGACATCGCCGCGCGCGGGCACCGAGCCGAAGATGCGGCCCGAGAACAGCGGCGGCGACAGCGGCATCGAGTAGCGCGAATAGCCGTAGCTGTATTTCGAGACGAACAGATAATCGCCGATCAACAACGTGGGGATCATCGATCCCGAGGGGATGTTGAACGGCTCGAACGCGACGGTACGGATCCCGACGGCGATCAGGATGGCGTAGACGATCGTTTTGACGTTCTCGACAAAGCTGCTGGGGGGCCGTCTGGCCATTAATTCACGCATATTCCGACGATTGGGAGGCGCCCTTGAACCCCACCCCTCCCCCGCTGTCAAGCAACGGCAGCAGAAGCGGCCAAGGGGAGCGCGGATATGATCACATGGGCATAGGCATACGGGTATTCATCGGTCATCGTCAGGTCGATGCGCGCCTGCATCCCGGCCGGTACGAGTTGAGCAAGCCGCAGCGCCGAGCCGCCGGTCAGCGCCATCGTCGGCTGGCCGCCGCGCAGGTTGACGACGCCGAGTTCTGACATGAACACGCCGCGCGCGAAGCCGGTGCCGAGCGCCTTCGAGCAGGCCTCCTTGGCCGCGAAGCGCTTGGCGTAGGTGCCGGCCCGGTTCTGCCCGTTGCGGCGATCGGCCTTGCGCCACTCGATTTCGGTGAACACGCGCTCGATGAACCGGCGGTCGAAGCGTTCCAGCGTTTTCTCGATGCGGCGGATATCGCAGATGTCGGAGCCTATCCCCAGGATCATGGTTATCCCTTGGCGCGTTCGACATGATGAACGCCGGCGGTGCCGCGCAGGCTGGCGATCACGTTGATCAACTGGCGCAGATCGCGCACCTCGACGTCGATGACCATTTCGAAGAAATCGGCCTGGCGATTGACGATGCGCAGATTCACCACGTCCCCATCCTGCTTGGCGATGGCATTGGTGACGTTGGCGATGGCGCGCGGCTCGTTATCGGCATTCACACTGATCCGCCCCGTGTAGCCCTCGCCCTTGGCCTTGCCCTCGGGCAGCGCCATCAGGTCCCAATCGACGTCGATGAAGCGTTCGGGGGTGGCGGAGAAGCTCTCCAGCGTCGGGCACTCGCGCGTGTGGATGGTGACGCCCTTGCCGGTGGCGACGATGCCGGTGATGCGGTCGCCGGGCACCGGGTGGCAGCAGCCGGCGTAGTGGATCGCCATGCCAGGCACGAGGCCGGTGATCGGCATGCCCGCGGGCGCCGTGCTGCGCCCGCGGGCCGGCAGCGGCATCATCATGCGTGGCGCGCGCGGCGCCTGTTTGAGTTCGGGATATGCCGCTAAAACAATGTCTCTGGCGCTCATATTGCCGTTGCCGACGGCGACGTAGAGGTCCTCCAGCGTGGCCAGCTTCAACCCCTTGAGCGCCTGCTCCAGCACTTTCTCCGAGCCGTCCAGCCCGTCCTGCCGGAACGCCTTGACCAGCGTGGAGCGGCCGGCGTCGCGGCTTTGCTGGCGCTGCTGGGCCTGCACGAACCGGCGGATGCGCGCGCGCGCCTTGCCGGTGACGACGAAGCGTTCCCATTGCGGGCTCGGCGTGCCCCCGCGCGCCGTCATGATCTCCACCTGGTCGCCGTTCTGCAACTCGTGGCGCAGCGGCATCAGCTTGCCGTTGACCTTGGCGCCAACGCAGCTATCGCCGATCTGGCTGTGCACGGCATAGGCGAAGTCGATCGGCGTGGCCCCGCGCGGCAACTGGATCAACTGGCCCTTCGGCGAGAAGCAGAAGACCTGGTCCTGGTAGAGCGCGAGTTTGGTGTTGTCGAGGAACTCGTCCAGGGTGGAATTTTCGAGAATGTCCGTGAGGTCCTGCACCCAGGAGAAGCGCGCCGCATCGCGGGCGGCGGCGTTGCCCTGCTTGTAGAGCCAGTGCGCGGCGACGCCGTTTTCCGCCACGTTGTGCATGTCGGCGGTGCGGATTTGCACCTCGATCTTCTGGTTGCGCGGTTCGCGCAGCGTCACGCCGGTATGCAGGCTCTGGTAGCCGTTGCCCTTCGGCGTGGAGATGTAGTCCTTGAAACGGCCGGCGATGACGGAGTAGGCGGAATGCACGGCGCCCAGCGCGGCGTAGCAGGCGTCGCGCGTCGGCACGACGATGCGGAAGGCCATGATGTCGGATAGCTGTTCGAACTGCACGTTGCGCTGGCGCATTTTCTCCCAGATCGAGTACGGCGATTTCTCACGCCCGGTCACCTCGATCACATGGGCGCCCTGCTCGTCGCAGATGCGGCCAAGCTCGCAGCGCACATCCTCGATGACATCGGCGCCCTGGCCGCGCAGGAAGGTGAGCCGCGCCAGGATCGACTCGTAGGCCTCGGGATCAAGCTGGGCGAAGCTGAGGGTCTGCAACTCGGTCTTCAGCGAATCCATGCCGATGCGCTCGGCCAGCGGCGCGAAGATGTCCATCGTCTCGCGCGCGATGCGCTGGCGGCGTGGGGTTTCCTTGACGAAATGCAGCGTGCGCATGTTGTGCAGCCGGTCGGCGAGCTTGACCAGCAGGACGCGAATATCCTTGCTCATGGCGAGCACAAGCTTGGCGAAATTCTCGGCCTGCTTGTGGCGATCCGATTGCAGTTCGAGGCGGGTCAGCTTGGTGACGCCATCGACGAGATTGGCGATTTCGGCGCCGAACCGCCGTTCCAGCACGGCGCGGGTGACGCCGGTATCCTCGATCACGTCATGCAGCAACGCGGTCGCCAAGGTCGCGTCGTCGAGCCGGTAGCCGGCGAGCATCTCGGCAACCGCGATCGGATGGGTGATGTAGGGATCGCCGTTGTCGCGCTTCTGCGCCTTGTGCGCCTCGGCGGCGACGTCGCAGGCGGCCTGGAGCATCGCCAGATCGGCGTCAGGGTTGTAGCGCGCGACGATGTCCAGCAAAGGCCGCGCCAGATGAGGGGCCGTGGCGGCCAAGCCGTCGGGGTCGCGCAGCGTGGCGGCGCGCCAGAACTCCGGAGCGCCGCGCGTCATCCCTCCCGCCTAGCGGCGCCGCCCGGCAAGCTCCGCCTCGATGGCGGCTTCGAGGTCGCCCGGAGACATGTCCTCGTTGTCGACCGGCAAAGTGGCGTTCTCCTCGTCGGCCGAGATGTCCTGCAGGCCGAAGATATTCTGATCGGTCGGGATAAGATCCATCACCTCCTCGTCGGCCGGCTCGGGCTCCGGCGAGCGCGACAGCGACTTGATGAGGTCGCTTTCGAGCTTTTCCAGCGGAATGGTCTGCCCGGCGATTTCGCGCAGGGCGACGACGGGGTTCTTGTCGTCATCACGATCAATCGTCAGCTCCTCGCCGCGCGAGAGGTTGCGCGCGCGCTGGGCGGCGAGCAGGACCAGTTCGAAGCGGTTCGGAATGCGTTCGACGCAGTCTTCAACCGTGACACGCGCCATGCGCTCAGCCTCCAGAAATCATCAAATAGAGAATGGGTCAGATAAGCGGTTCATGGGGCAAATGCAAGGCATATGCTGCGCCACCAGCGGTTCTCAATGCGATAGACTCGCATTTGGATGAGCTCCCGGCAGACCGCCCTTCGCACCGGGTGGGATGCGGCACTGAGTCTCAAATGCCAC
>JAYTUU010000090.1:0-59625 GCA_043744375.1 Rhodospirillales bacterium
AGCGCGCCTCCGGCGGCAAAGGGGCACGCCCCTTTGATCCCCCCGACTGGCTTGCGCCGCAGGCCATCGACATCTCGGACCGCATTGCGATCGCGCGGGAGTTTGGGCTTCGCCAGTGAATGCGGCGAGATCGCGGGTGCCTCACCCGAAAGCCGGCCGGCCGGCCGCAAGCAGTCCGGGGTTCCAAGGGCCACTGGCCCTTGGCCGCCGGAGGCGCGCTTGCCGTCGCTGCAAACGCACGCCATTCCGTTGGCCAACCTGCGAATCTCTGCTTAGGTGAGCCATCGCCCCCTCCCGCGAGGGAGGGGGATATCCTGCTGGCTAGACGGCGTCTTTGAGTTCCTTGGCGGCACGGAACGCGATCTTCTTGCTCGCCTTGATCTGGATCACCGCGCCGGTGGCGGGGTTGCGGCCAGCACGGGCGGGACGATCCTGGACCTGCAGGATGCCGAGGCCGGTCAGGCGGATCTTCGCACCTTGCTTGAGGTGGCCGGTCGCGAGTTCGACCAACCCGTCCAGCAGCGCTTCGGCCTGCTTCTTCGGCATGTCGTGTCCGGCCGCCAGTTCGCCCGCGATCTGCTTGAGCGTGATGGTGGCCGGGGGTGCTGCCTTGGCGGGCGCCGCGGCCTTCGCGGGGGCGGCGGCCTGCTTGGCTGCGGGGGCGGCTTTCTTTGCTGGAGGCATGGTTTTTTCCCTATGTCGAGTCGTGGATGAAGACGTAGGCGCGCAAACGGATTCGAGCAACCATTGACCGCGTTGCTTCGCGCACGGTTAGGCGAACAGCTCGGCCCGTCGTACATCGCGCCACTCCCTACCGCTCCCGCCTCCTTCACATGGCCGGGGCGGCTTGTAAATTGCGAGGGGCACCCGGCTTTGCGTCCGACCGGATTTCACGCCAAGGTGCAAGGGGGCGCGCCTTGCTGCCCGTCTGATCGGAGGTTGGCGTGTTGCGGATCGGTATCGACATCGGCGGAACCTTCACCGATTTCGCGGTCTGGGACGGCAATCCCGCCGGCTACACCGCGATCCGGGCGATGAAGCAGCCGTCAACGCCGCCCGATTTCGCCGAAGCCGTGAAGCGCGGGCTGCAATCCCTGCTGGACGACGGCAGCATCCGAGCGGACCAGGCGATGCTGATCGTGCACGGCACGACCGTTTCGACCAACGCGGTCATCGAGCGCAGCGGCCCCAAGCTGGCGCTGCTGGTGACCGCGGGCTTTCCCGACATCCTGAACATCGCGCGCCTGCGCCTTGAACGCCCGGTCGATCTGTTTCACCGCCGCCCGCCAGCCCTGACGCCGCGCCACATGGTGTTCGAGGTCGAGGAACGGATGCTGGCGTCTGGCCGTGTCGAGCGCGCGCTTGACACGGCCGGGGCGGTGGCGGCGGCACGGCGGGCGGTGGAAGCCGGGGCGACGGCGATTGCGATTTGCTTCCTGCATTCCTATCGCAACCCCGCCCACGAACGAGCGGCGGCCGACGCCATTCGCGCGGCACTCGGCACTATCGATGTGGTGTTGTCGCACGAGGTCTGGCCACAGCAATCCGAATACGAGCGCGCCAGTGCGACCCTGCTGAACGCCTACGCGCGTCGTGCGATGTCTGGCTATCTCGCCGAGATCGAGGCCTGGTTGTCGGTTCACCTGCCGGGTGCGCGACTGCTGGTGACGAAGTCCAACGGCGGCGTGATGTCGGCGGCGGAGGCGACGCGGATGCCGATCCACACGCTGCTCTCCGGTCCGGCCGCCGGTGTCACCGCGGCGGCGGCGCTTGGCGCGATGCTCGGCGAGGCCAATCTGCTGACCATGGACATGGGCGGCACCAGCACGGATATCTCGCTGATCCATGGCGGCCATGTCATGACCTCGCATGACGGTCGCGTCGGTGATTTTCCGATCATGATGCCGGTGACTGCTATCGAGGCGATCGGCGCGGGCGGGGGATCAATCGCGTGGCTCGACGGCGGGGTCCTGAAAGTAGGGCCGCGCTCCTCGGGTGCCGTGCCCGGGCCGGCCTGCTATGGCCGTGGCGGCACCCAGGCGACCGTTTCGGATGCCTATCTCCTGTGCGGCTACCTCTCGGAAGACGCGCCGTTGGCCGGCGGGCTACGTCTTCGCCGTGACCTCGCCGAAGCTGCGATGCAGCCGCTGGTCGTGGCCCTCGCGCGCGACGCCACGGCGGCGGCCGAGGCGATCCTCGCCGTCGCCACCGCGAACATGCTGGCCAACGCACTGCCGTTCATCGCCCGCCTCGGCATTTCGCCGGCGGAACTGACGCTGATGATCTTCGGCGGCGCCGGCGCCATTCATGGCCCCTTGCTTGCTGACGAAATCGGCATCGGCCGCGTGGTGATCCCGCGCCTCTCCGCGGTGTTCTGCGGCTTCGGTGGCCTGGTGTCGGATCTGCTCTACGATGTCGTGCGCAACGTGCACGGCATGAGCCTCGACGATACCGCGCTGCATGGCATTTTCACCGATCTGCGTGAAACCGGCACGGCCTGGCTCGCGGCGCAGGCGGCGGGCACGGCGCCGGTGTTCGAGGCCTATGCCGATGTGCGCTATGCCGGGCAATCCTTCGATGTCAGCACGCGGTTGGCGGAGACGATCGGCCTCGCGGCGATCGCCGGCGCGTTTCACGCCGAGCACCGGCGCTTGTTCGGCCATGCCAATCCGGGCGCCGCGATCGAGATCATCGCGGTTCGGCTGCGCGTGCGGGGTGTGCTCCCACGTCCCGCCGCGGTGGCCGCGCCGACCGGTGCCGGTGTGCCGCTCGCGCGCGAACGCCGGCTGCGCTGCAATGGTGCGTGGCATGGCGCGCGGCTCTATGCCTGGGGCGATCTGCCGATCGGCTGGGAAACCCAGGGGCCGGCGATCATCGAACAGGAGACTGCAACCGTCGTCGTGCCGCCGGCCTTTCGCGTGCAGGTCGGCATTTTCGGCGACCTGATCCTACAGCGGAGTGTTTGAGATGGACCCGGTTCGAACCGAAGTCATGCGCAACCGCTTCGCGGCCATCGCCGAGGAAGCCAGCAACGTCGCCTACCGCACCGCCTACACCACCTTCGTCAAGCAGACGCAGGACTACCAGGTCGCCCTCGCCAACGTCGCCGGCGAGTTCTTTGCCTACCCTGTCCGCTCCGGCGTCACGGCGACGGTCTGCCAGAACGTTCGTGGTCTGGTCGATGTGATCGGCCTGGAGACGCTGGTTCCCGGCGATATTATCATCACCAACGATCCGTTTTCCGGCGACGCGCTGTGCACCCACACGATGGACATCCATCTGCTGCGCCCGGTGTTTCGCGACGGGGCGATCATCGCCTTCGCCTGGGCCTTCATCCACGCCTCCGACATCGGCGGCTCGGTCGCCGGCAGCATCGCGCCGACCAACCACGAGGTGTTCCAGGAAGGCGTGCGCATGCGGCCGAACCTGTTGTACCATGCCGGCGTTCTGAACGAGCAGCTCTGGCACTTCTTCGCCGACAACAGCCGCATTCCGGATCTGATCTGGGGCGATTTGCAGGCGATGCTGTCCGGTCTGGCGCTGCTGGACCGGCGCACGCAGGAACTCTGCGACCGCTTCGGCACAACGGAGTTTTTGGCCAGCGTCGGCGATGTCATCGCACTCTCGGAGATCAAGGCCCGCCAGGCGATCGCGCGGCTGACGCCAGGGGTATATGCGTTCAGCGATTACCTTGAAACCTATGGCAGCGACGGGCATATCTTCATGCACGCGCGGATGACTGTGACCGGCGAAACGCTGGCGATCGACTTCTCCGGCAGCGATCCCCAGGTCCGTCAGGCGATCAATTTCACCACCAGCGTGCAGGCCCACCCGTTCCTCTGCATGCCCATCGTCAACTACATCCAGACCGTCGAGCCGACGGTGCCGATGACGGCCGGGATCATCCGCCCGATCAGCACTTATGCGCCGCGCGGCACCTTCATGAATGCGACCTTTCCAGCCGCCATGGGCAATCGCTGGGTCGCCGTGATGCGGGTTTACGACACCGTTCTCGGTTGCCTGAACCAGGCCATTCCCGGCGGCCTGGCCGCGGCGGGGGCGGGCCAGGCCGGCATCATCTCGGTCGCCTCTGTCGATGAGCGAACGGGGCGGCGGCATGTCAGCGTGGTCGAACCGTTCATCGGCGGGAGCGGCGGGCGCAGCAAGGCCGACGGGATCGACGGTATTGACCAACCCGTGGCTTTCCTGCGCTCCGCCCCGGTTGAGGTGGTCGAAACGGAAACGCAGCTGCTTGTCCGCAGCTTTCGTTTTGAACCCGACAGTGCTGCCCCCGGCCTGCATCGCGGTGGTTACGGTATGCGCATCGAATTGGAGAACCGCGGCCTGCCCTCGACGGTGACCGTGCGCGGGCTCGACCGGTTCCGCTTCCAGCCCTGGGGCGTCGCCGGCGGCGGGTGTGGCCGTTCCGCCGAGGCCGTACTGAACCCGGACGCGCCGGGGATGCGCAACATCGGTAAGATCGACGTGCTCGAACTCCAACGTGGCGACGTGCTGCGGATGATCACACCAAGTGGCGGCGGCTTCGGCGACCCGTTCCTGCGCGACCCCAAGCTTGTGCTGGCCGAGGTAATCGACGGATTATTGAGCCCTGAGCAGGCAGCTTCACAATACGGCGTCGTGATTGCGGCCGGCGTGATCGACCGGACGGCAACGGCGGCGCAGCGCACCGGGCCACGCCCGCCGGTGTCGGCCTTCAGCCTTGGCCCGGTGCGGCTGGCGCTTGAGAAGACATGGCCGACCGCGGCAAGCGCTGCGCTGGCGACCGCGGCCCTGCGTGCACCCGATGGCATCCGCACCTTCGCACTCGCCGCTATTCGCGCTGCAATCGGGGTGCCGGGCGGTGAGATCAGTGTCGCCGCGGTTGATGCGGCGGCTTGCCGGTACTTCAGTGCGTAGTGGCGTGTGTGCGAGCCGTTCCAACCCAACAAACCAAAGGGGAGATGAAATGATCGAGAAGACCTTGCGTGAAAAAGGCGGCGAAATGCGCAGCGCTCTGATGGGCGAGGCCTATGCGGGTTCGCTTGAAGCGACCGTCTATGCCGATGAGGGCATGCGCAAGTTTCGTGACCTGGCGCAGGAGATCGCCTTCGGCAACGTCTGGTCGCGTCCGGGGCTCGACCTCAAGACCCGCACGATGATCTGCGTCGTGTCGGACACCGCGACAGGCCGCGCGCCGGAATTGGCAATCCACCTGCGGATGGCAGTGCGGCAGGGTTGGACGGAACTGGAACTGACCGAGGCATTGCTGCATCTGACGGTCTATATCGGCTTGCCCCTGGTCCGCGAGGCGCTGTTGACCGCGCGCGATACCTTCGCCGCCATTCGTGCCGAGGGGTAGCGCACCGCGCCGGTTGGACACCGCGTTGGCCGCGGCCTGGTCGGCGTTGTGAGACGCTCGCTTCTGTACCATACTTCTCTGCGGTGGTGCGTCATCGGATGGCGTACCGCTCGGGAGAAGAACGACAATGAAGATCACGAAGCTGGTTCCTTGGCTCGTCAAAACCACCGGCTCCGGCTGGGGGGAGTATTTCTTTGTCGAAGTACGTACCGATGAGGGTGTGACCGGGTGGGGTGAGATCACCACCACGACATTGACCGCCAATCGCGCGGTCGCCGGCATCATCCGCCAGCTCAATGACCTGTTGGTCGGCGAGGATCCCGCGCGGATCGAGCATATCTGGAACAAGACCTTCCGGTCATTCACCTATATGGGTACCCGCGGCGCCACCAGCCATGTGGTCAGCGGCATCGACATCGCGCTGTGGGATATCCGGGGCAAAGTGTTGGGGCAGCCGATCTACGCGCTCCTGGGCGGCAAGATCCGCGATAGTATCCTGCTCTACACGCATCCGCTGCGCCGGCTGCTCGACAATGACGAGACGTTGGTGCAGGAAATTCGCGCCATCGTCGATTCCGGACACACCGCGCTGAAATTCGATCCGTTCCCGCATTCGCCCGGGCAGTCCTCGATGAACGATGACTATCTCGATGGCGGCATGAGCAAGCTGGGCGAAAAATCGGCCGCCCGCATGGCCGCCCGCATTCGGGAGGTTGCCGGACCGGACATCGAAATCCTCATCGACGCCCATGGGCGCTTCAACGTGCCGACCGCCATCCGGCTGTGTCGCAGCCTGGAGGACGCCGCACAGATCGATTGGTTCGAGGAGCCGGTGCCGGTCGAGAGCTATGCCGCCTTGCAGCAGGTGCGCGAGCGGGTGAACTGCGCCATTACCGTCGGCGAACGGCTGCATACACGGTGGGAATTCGCGCCGATCCTGGAGAAACGGCTGGCCGACTACATCATGCCCGACGTCACCTGGGCAGGCGGGATCAGCGAGTTGAAGAAGATCGCCACCATGGCGGAGGCCTACTATGTGCCGATATCGCCGCATGACGCGAGCGGCCCGATCAACGTGGTGGCGGGCGCGCATGTGATGATGACCGTGCCAAATTTCTACCGGCTGGAGACGTCGCGCTATGATCTTTCCAAATACAACGACTTCATCGAAACGCCACTCGACAATACCGGCGGGAGCCTGCACCTACCGGCGCTTCCCGGCCTGGGACTGACCATGAACATGGACTACATGCGGGCCAATATCGTGGATGGTTTTGGCGGCTAGCACTTAGCGTTCCGAACGCTCAACAAGAAACTTCAGGAGGACCGCACATGAACGATCTCAACAGTCTTGCACTGGGCCGCCGCGGTTTGCTCGCTGGCACCGCCGGTTTGCTGGCCACCGGGCCGGCGATGGCTCAGACCACGTCCGCTGTCGATGCAGCCGCTTGGTCGCCCGACTATGTGCGCAAAATCGCCGGAACGCTCGACGTCGATACCGCAGCAGAATGCGCCAAGGTGGTAAATCTGAACCATACGGGGCGGCTGACCTACTGGTATGTCGGCCCAAACGAGGCCTCGCCGCGGCTTGATCATGAGATCGACGCGCAGTTCTGGGCAGCCTTCGCCAAGACCTATCCGAATATCACGGTCGAGAAGCAATCATTCACCTATAACGAAATCCTCGACAAGATCCGTACCTCCGCACTCGGCAAGGCCGCGCCCATGGTCGCGCGGCTGACGTTGCTGTGGGCACCGGAACTGGCAGCCAAAGGCTTCCTCGAGGAGCTCAAGCCCGAGGATGTCGGCTATCCCACCAGCGAGTTCTGGCCGGGCGCCATGAAGTCGGTGATGTGGAAGGGCAAGACCTATGGCGTGCCGACCAACAACGAAACGATGGCGCTGATCTGGAACGCGGCCCTCTTCGCGCAGGCTGGGCTGGACCCCGAAATGCCGCCGGCGACATGGGATGATCTGGTCGCCTATTCGCGCCAGATCAAGCAGCGGACTGGCAAGAACGGCTACGGCATGGTGGCGCGACGCAATGCCGGCAACACGCCATATCGTTTCATGCCGCAGTGCTGGGCCTACGGCGGCGGCGCACTCGACGAGGCCGAGGCGCGACCGGAATACAGTACGGTCTATCTCGGCAATGCCGGCACGAAGGCGGCATTGCAGGCCAGTGTGGACATGTATATTCGCGACAAGTCGGTGCCGGTCTCGGCCTTGACCAATACGCAGACTGAGAATGTCGACCCATTCATTTCCGGCAATCTTGGCATGATGATCAGCCATCCCAGCGAATACGCGGTGATGCTCGATCGGGCGCAGCGGCTGTCGGGTGACGACCGCAAGGCGGCCGATGCGGTGGTGGCTAGCATGCGCTATGGCCTGATCCCGAAGGGGCCAACGCGCCGCGCGGTGGTGTTCGGCGGCTGGAACGCGCATATCTTCAAGCCCAGCGTGGTCGCCGGCAAGCATGACCTGGATGCGGCGCGCGCGTTCATCGCCTTCATGACTGGGCCTGAATGGTCCACCAAGCTGGCGTGGACCGGCTCCAACCCCGGCAACACGCGCGGCTTCCGCACAAGCTGGATGAAGCAACGGATCGAGCAGATACGGTTTCTCGACGTGACCACCTCGATGTTGACCGCAGGTATCCCGTTCCCGGTGATCCCAGAAGCGAGCGAGATCATGAACATCGTTGTGCCTGACATGTTGCAGAACGCGCTGACCGGACGGATGTCAGTGGCGGCGGCAGCGGATAATGCGGCCAAGCAGGTGAAGGATCTGCTCAGCCTCTAGGCATTTAAGCGGGCGGCCAGCGTGCCTACATCGCACACCGGCCGGGTTGCAGGGAGATTCCAATGAGTGCGGCGACACAGGTCCAGCCGCCGGCGCGTCGCCGGCGCGACCGCGACGGGTTGATACGCCGTATCATCCGGCATCGCGCGGACTATCTCTATGTTGCCCCGGCGCTTGGCGTGATGCTGCTAGTCATTGCTTATCCGATCTACGATACGATCTACCTGTCGTTTTTTAACACACCGCCCAACCTGGCGCTCGAAGACAAGATTTTCGTCGGTCTCGGCAACTACCAGCGCATCCTCGCACTCGACAGTTTCCATGAGGCGACCTGGAACACGTTGGTTTGGACCGTGTTCTCCACCCTCTTCGCCTTCGTGCTCGGCTTCGGCGCGGCGCTGGCATTGAACCGCGAGTTCCGCGGGCGCGGCGTTATGCGCGGCATTCTGCTGGTGCCCTACGTGATCTCGGCGGTGGCGGCATCCTACGTGTGGCGCTGGCTGTATCACAGCGATTTCGGCGTGATCGGGGCGATCTCCGTGGCGCTCGGCTTCACCGCCGAGCCGATCAACTTTCTCGACAACACGCAGATCGTCATGCCCTCGCTCATCGTGGTGAACGTATGGAAGGAGTTCCCCTTCGCCATGATCATGATGCTCGCAGGGTTGCAGACGGTACCTGACCAGTTGCTCCGTGCGGCCCAGGTGGACGGGGCGGGGACGTGGCAGCGCTTCTGGCACATCACCGTGCCGCATCTGCAGGGCGTGACTCTGGTAACGGTGCTGCTTCTGCTGGTGGCGAACCTGAACAGCTTCACCATTCCGTATATCATGACGGGCGGTGGGCCCGCGGGCGCCTCGGAGATTTGGATCACCCATATCTACCAGCTTGCTTTCGGGCGTATTCGTTTCGGCCTTGCCTCGGCCTATTCGGTGATCCTGTTCATCGTGATGATGGCAATGGGCTATTACTACGTCCGCGTATTGACGCAAGGGGACAGCAAGTGAAACGCGTCGATCCCTGGCGTATCGGTGGCAACGTGTTCCTGTTGGCGCTGACGATTTTTGCCATGCTGCCGATGGCATGGATGCTGATCACCTCGTTGAAGACGCAGTTTGCGGCGTTGCAGTATCCGCCGCAATGGATCCCAGCCAGCCCGACGCTGGAGCAGTATACGCGGCTGCTCTCGCCGGCCAATGAGGTTGGGCGGGAGTTTCTGCGCTATCTGTTGAATAGCCTCTGGGTATCCACCGCAAGTACCATCCTCGGCGTGGTGGTGGCGGTGCCGGCGGCCTATGCCTTCTCGCGGTTCCGGTTTCCCGGACGGAACCTGTTATTCTATTCGGTTCTTCTCAGGAACATGTTCCCGGCCGTCGTGTTCCTGATGCCGTTGTTCATCATGATGCGATGGCTGGGCCTGGTGAATACCCAGGCGTCGCTGATCCTGACGTACCTCACCTTCGGGCTGCCCCTGTCGATCTGGCTGCTCAAGGGGTTCTACGACAACATTCCAGTGCAACTCGAACAGGCCGCCCGCATCGATGGTGCCACGCGCTTCCAGGCCTTCGTGCTGATCGTCATGCCGCTATCCTCACCGGGTATCATCGCGACCGCGATCTATTCCTTCATCATGGCATGGAACGAATATGTCTATGCGCTGACATTCCTCAACGACAAGGACCGACTGACCCTGCCGGTCGGGCTGCAGCGGTTCTTCACTGAGTATGCTACCAATTGGCCGGGCCTGATGGCAGCCTCGTTCATCATGAGTGTGCCCGTGGTGGCGCTGTTTCTTGTATTGCAGAAGTATTTTGTTCGAGCACTGACCGAGGGGGCCGTGAAGTCGTGAGCAGCGTTGGCAAGGAGTCCGTATGGCCCAGGTAAGACTGCGCAACGTGGTGAAAAGCTACGGCAGCGTGATGGCAGTGGACGACGTTTCGTTCACCGTCGAGGACGGCGAGTTTGTCGCACTCGTCGGGCCGTCCGGCTGCGGCAAGACGACCACGCTGAACCTGGTGGCCGGGTTGATTGAGATGACTGCGGGAGACATTCATATCGGCGACAAGCTGGTCAACGATCTCGATCCGAAGGATCGTGATATTGCTATGGTGTTTCAGAATTACGCGCTGTACCCGAACAAGACAGTCTACAAGAATCTTGCGTTCCCGTTGCAGATGCGCAAGATGTCCCGGCCCGATATCGATCGCAAGATCCAGGACGCCGCGCGCGTGCTTGATATCGGCCATTTGTTGCAACGCCGTCCGCGCGAGCTTTCGGGTGGACAACAGCAGCGGGTTGCACTTGGCCGCGCCTTGGTGCGAGACCCGCGGGCGTTTCTCATGGACGAACCGCTTTCGAACCTCGACGCCAAGCTGCGGGTCCAGATGCGCTCGGAACTCAAGCGCTTCCACCAGGACCTCAATGCGACCGTCATCTACGTCACTCATGACCAGATGGAAGCGGTGACGATGGCGGACAAGATGGCAGTGATGAATGGCGGTATTTTGCAACAATACGATACGCCGGAGCGGGTGTTCAACACGCCGGTCAACACGTTCGTCGCGAGCTTTGTCGGCAGCCCGGCTATGAATTTGATACCAGTCCGCGTAGTCGGTGACGGACTCGTCGAAGGGAGCGGCGGCTGGCGCTATGCGCTGGCGCCATGCAATGCGCGCAAAATCGTGTCCGCTGAGATCGTGCTGGGCGCGCGACACAGCACCGTCCGGCTGCACAAATATGCAGTGCCCGGCACAATCCCTGGCCGCGTCTATACGACCGAGCCGACCGGCGACATCACCTTCGTGCATATCCGCATGGGCGACACAACCGTCGTGGTGAGCACAACGCCGGATGTCCGTTTCGGGCCCGATGAAGCCGTTTGGCTTGAACCCGATCAGGACAAGCTGCATGTGTTCGACAGTGCGACGGGCCAGGCATTGACGTCCCCGTAGGGGCGAGCGTGATCCTGCCCGTCATAGTGCCGCGTAGGACCAGCCCGATGGAATGCGGCCGGGTCGGCGCTCAGCCTCGCCGCGCCAGCGCGGCTGGCCGGTGAGGTCGATCCCCCAGGCAGCGCCGACACCCTGGACCTCCAGCCCGTCTTCGGCCAAGGCGCGATAGCCGATATGGTGGTGGCCGTGCACTACCAGCCGCGCACCCATCGCCCGCGCGAGTGCATCGATCACCGCAACGCCGCTCGGATGGCTGGACGGCGCCTCATGGGTCACCAGCACGTCGGCGCGTTGCGCTGCTAGCGCATCGAAATCTTCCGGCCAGATTGCCATCGCCGCCAACGCATGAGCGAGGGCGGCGGCTGAGTCGGCGCTCCAGCCTGGGCCGAGGGACGCCATGTCCGACGGCAGCTCGGTGCGGCTGCGCAGGCGGCGTGGGTTCGGTGGGTTCCAGACCCGGGTGTGGAACGTGCCGCCAAGGCCAGCGACGCGCACGCCGCCGATATCGACCACGCGCCCATGCAATGCCCCTGCGGCAGTGAGCGGATTGCGTGCGGGGTCGGCGAGGTTCGCCCACATCTCCGGCCCGCCGTCATTGTCGTGGTTGCCGAAGATCCAGTGCAGCCGGGCCCCATGCGCCAGGATCGGCGCCACCAGGTGATCGAGCGGCGCGTGGCACTCCATGTCGCCGAGCAGGATGATATGGCGGGCCGGTCGCGCCAGCGCCTCCAGGCCGCGCTGCACGTGATCCCAGCGGCGGTGAATATCGCCGACGAAGACGATGCCGCAATCCTCGAAAAAGCTCAGATCACGCCCTCCGCCGGCCGTTCAGCATGCGGGCACGTGCACCGCGAGGCCGCCTTGCGAGGTTTCCTTGTATTTGTCGTGCATGTCGAGACCGGTCTGTCGCATCGTGGCGATCACCTGGTCGAGGCTGACGCGATGCGTGCCGTCGCCAGCCAACGCCAGAGAGGCGGCGTTGATGGCCTTGATCGCGCCCATCGCATTGCGCTCGATGCAGGGGATTTGCACGAGGCCGCCGATTGGGTCGCAGGTCATGCCAAGATGATGTTCCAGGCCGATCTCGGCGGCATTCTCCACCTGCCCTGGCGTACCGCCAAGGGCGGCGGCGAGGCCTGCGGCGGCCATCGCGCAGGCAACCCCCACCTCACCCTGGCAGCCCATTTCGGCGCCGGAGATCGAGGCGTTGGTTTTCGCCAGCGCGCCGATAGCGGCGGCGGCCAGGAAGAAGGCCTCGGCGCCCTCCGTTGACGCATCGCGGTGATAGGTGCGCCAATAGCGCAGCACGGCCGGAATTGTGCCTGCCGCGCCATTGGTCGGCGCGGTGACGACCCGGCCGCCGGCGGCGTTCTCCTCATTCACCGCGATCGCCCACAGGCTTGCGTGGTCCATCGCCTCGGTCGAACCGCCGGCGTTACGGCGACGTTTGTCCTCGATGCGGAAGGCCAAATTGCGGGCGCGGCGGCGCACCTTGAGGCCGCCGGGCAATTCGCCGTCCTGCATCAGGCCACGATCGATGCAGGCGTCCATGGCCGCGGCGACGGCGGCGATATGGGCGCGCACGGCGACCGGCGTGTGGACAGCGCATTCATTGGCGAATTGCAGTTCGGATAGGCTCAGACCATCGCGGGCGCACATGGCGAGAATGTCGTCGCCGGAGCGGAATGGATAGGGCAGGGCGGAACGCGCGACCTCGGCGGTCAGCGAGTCACCTGCGCGCTGCACGAAACCGCCGCCGACCGAGAACCAGGTTTCGGCCACGAGCACGGCGCCCCCGGCGTCTTCGAGGCGGAATTCGAGCGTGTTTGGATGAACGGGGGTTGGCGTCACGCGATCGAACGCGATGCGGCAGGGCAGGGCGCCCAGGCCGGGCATGGCGAGCGTGCCGTCCACTTCCAGTCGCGCGGGCAATGCGTGCAGCGCGTCGGGGTCGGCGGTGTCTGGCGCCATGCCCGCGAGGCCGGCAAGGACGGCGATGTCGGTCGCGTGGCCCTTGCCCGTCCAGGCGAGGGAGCCGAACAGCGTGACGGTGACCCCCGCCGCTCGCGCGGCGTGAGGAGCGGCGGTGGCGAGAAAGGCACGGGCGGCAAGCATCGGGCCGACGGTATGCGAGCTGGACGGCCCGATGCCGATGCGGAAGAGGTCGAAAACGCCGATCAGGCCGGTCATGCGCTGCTGTCGCTCCGCGGTTCGGTGCGAGGCTACGCGGATGGCGGGGGCGCGGCTAGGCCGCCTGATCGGCGTGCCCCAGGCGCTGAGGTCGGCCTGGCTGTTGGCAACGAAGATCGTCAGGCAGGAAGCCTCCGAACGCGGCAGCTGCGGGCGGCGACGCTGCCTATCGGGATAAAAATGGAACGTCATGCTAACATTCTGGCATTGCCAATGCGCCGGCCGCCCGAAGTCACGTGGCGCAATTGACCGCGAATGCATCTAGAGCGATGAACAAGGCGGTACATTGCGGGGAGGCGGACATGGTTGGGGTGTTGAGCGGGGTGCGCGTGGTCGAACTCGGCCAGGTGCTGGCGGGGCCGTTTTTCGGCGCCATCTTCGCCGATCTCGGTGCCGATGTGGTGAAGGTGGAGCGCGTGGAAGGCGGCGATGACGCGCGCCGCATGGGCCCGGCGTTCCGCCACGACGACGCGATGATTTTCCACATCTTCAATCGCGGCAAGAAATCGGCGGCGCTCGATTTGCGCACCGCGGCGGGGCGCGAGGATTTCGAACGCCTGGTCGCCGACGCGGACATCTTCGTGCACAATCTGCGCCCGGGCGTCCCGGCGGCGCTCGGCATTGACGGTCCCGGTGTCACTGCGCGCCACCCGCGCCTGATCTACTGCGAAATCTCCGCTTTCGGCCACACCGGACCGATGGCGATGCGGCCGGGCTTCGAGCCGTTGATCCAGGCCTATAGCGGCCTCTCCGCAATCAACGGCGGCCCGGACGATCCACCAATGCGCGGCGGCGCCTCGGTGTGCGATCAGGGCACCGCGATGTGGGCGGTGATCGGCGCCTTGTCGCTGTTGCAGCGCCGCGCGCACACGGGGCGCGGCGGCATCGTCAGCGCCTCGCTGCTGGAAACCGCGTTGATGTGGTGCGGCCAGAAAGCCGACGCCTTCGTCAACACCGGCGAACTGCCGGCGCGCCACCGCTCCGGCCATCCTAGCATGGTGCCCTACGAGGCGTTCGACGCCGGAGACGGATCGTTCATGATCTGCGCCGGCAATGACCGCCTGTTCGCCAAGCTCGCCGAGGTGATGGGGCAGCCGGGCTGGGCGGTCGATCCGCGCTTCGCCACCAGCCGCGCCCGCCTGGAGAACAAGGCGGCGTTGTTCGCGTTGATGGGGCCGATCCTGCTGACGCGGACGCGGGCGGCATGGATCGAGGCGTTGGAGGCCGTCGGCGTACCCGCGGCGCAAATCCACAGCCTCCCGGAGGCGCTCGCACAGCCGCAGGTGCAGGCGCTCGGCATGTTCCAGACCGTGCCGGGCGAAGATTTCGCCCTTACGGCCATGCCGCTCAGCTTCGACGGCGTACGCCCGGCGATCGCGCATGGGGCGCCGCGGCTCGGCGCCGATAATGCTGGGCTGGGGGTGCGCGGCGGCGGCGATTGAGCTAGGAATAGAGGGCAACCGGGGGCAAAGCGATGGCCGCGATCGACGAGATCAGGACTTTCCATGATGAGATGACCGCCATCCGGCGCGATATTCATGCCCATCCCGAAATCGGTTTCGAGGAGCACCGCACCTCCGACATCGTGGCCGCGAAGCTGGCTGAATGGGGCATCGAGGTGCATCGCGGCATCGGCGGCACTGGTGTTGTTGGCGTGCTCAGGCGGGGCAACGGCCAGGTGTCGATCGGGTTGCGCGCCGACATGGACGCGCTGCCGATGGAGGAGGCGAACGACTTCGCCCATCGCAGCCAGAACCCGGGGCGCATGCATGCCTGCGGCCATGACGGGCATACGACGATGCTGCTGGGGGCCGCGCGCTATCTGGCGCAGTCTGGTGAATTCAACGGCACGGTGAATTTCATCTTCCAGCCGGCCGAGGAAGGACTTGGCGGTGCGGAGGCCATGCTCAAGGACGGGCTGTTCCAGCGTTTTCCGTGCACCTATGTCTACGGCATGCACAACCGCCCCGGCCTGGAGGTCGGCAAATTCGCGATCCGGCCGGGAACCATGATGGCCGGCGGGGCATTCTTCGACATCGTCATCACCGGGCGCGGCGCCCATGGCGCGCGGCCGGAGGGCAGCATCGATCCCGTGTTGGTCGCCTGCCACATCGTTACCGCGCTGCAGTCGATCGTGGCCCGCAACGTGCCGCCTGCCGAGACGGCGGTGCTGAGTGTCACCCGCATCGAAGGCGGCGATGCCTACAACGTCATTCCCGAACGCGCCGCCATCCGCGGCACCGCGCGGACGATGCAGCGTTCGACCATGGATCTGATCGAGGCCAACATGAAGCGCGTCGCCGCCGGTGTCGCCGCCGGCTTCGGGGCGACGGCGGAGGTGGATTTCCGCTTCCTGTTCGCGCCGCTGGTGAATGACGTTGCCGAAACGACTGCCATCGCCGCAGCGGCCGCCGCCGTGGTCGGCGAGGCCAACGTCGAAGTGAATGGGCCGCAGGTGATGGCGTCCGAGGATTTCAGCTTCATGCTGGAAGCGGTGCCGGGCGCCTATATCAATATCGGCAACGGAACCGGCCTTGGCAGCACCCCCGTGCATAACCAGGGCTACGAGTTCAATGACGAAGCGTTGCCGCTGGGTGCTGCGATGTTCGCCAGCCTGGTGGCCCAGAAGCTGCCCCGCGGCGTCGCCTGATCTGCACATACGCCCGATCTGCACATACGCCCGATCGGCACATACGCCCGATCGGCACATACGCCCGATCTGCACATACGAAGGAGAGACCCATGTCCGCTATCGACGCTATTCGCGGCTTCCAGGATGAACTGACCGCACTGCGGCAGGACTTTCATGCCCATCCCGAACTGGGGCTGGAGGAGCATCGTACCGCTGAGATCGTAGCGAAGAAGCTGGAGGAATGGGGCATCGAGGTGCATCGTGGCGTCGGCGTGACCGGGGTTGTCGGCGTGCTCCGCAAGGGGAGTGGGACGACGCGGATCGGCCTGCGCGCGGACATGGATTGCCTGCCGATGAACGAGCAGACGAACCTCGCCTATCGCAGCGAGAACCCCGGCCGGATGCACGCCTGCGGCCATGACGGGCATACGACGATGCTGTTGGGCGCTGCGAAGTATCTGGCGTCGGCGGATTTCGACGGCACCGTGAACTTCATCTTCCAGCCCGGCGAGGAGGGCATCGGCGGCGCGCTGGCGATGCTCAATGACGGGCTGTTCGAACGCTTCCCCTGCGACGCGATCTACGCGATGCATAACCGCCCGGGCATGGAAGTCGGCAAATTTGCCATCAGCAAGGGCCCGTCCGCGGCCGGCGGTGCGTTCTTCGACATCACCATCACCGGGCGCGGCGCCCACGGCGCACGGCCGGAGGGCAGCATCGACCCGGTGCTGGTGGCCAGCCACATCACCACGGCACTGCAATCGATCGTGGCACGCAACGTCCCCCCGGCCGACACGGCGGTGCTGAGCGTCACCCGGATCGCCGGCGGCGATGCCTACAACGTCATTCCGGAAACCGCGACAATGGCCGGCACCGCGCGCGCCTTCCGCCCGGAGGTGATGAAGATGATGGAAGACGGCATCAAGCGCATTGCCAAGGGCGTGGCCGAGGGCTTTGGGGCCACGGCGAATGTCGATTTCCGCGTGATCTTTGCCCCGCTCATCAACGACGCCGTGCAGACCGATACGATCGCCGATGCCGCCGCGGCTCTCGTAGGTGAAACGAACGTCGACCGGCAGAAGCCGCCGGGCATGGGCTCCGAAGATTTCAGCTTCATGATGGAGAAGGTGCCGGGTGCCTATATCCAGGTTGGCAACGGCGCCTCGGCGCAACTGCACAACCCAGCCTACAACTTCAACGATGAATGCACCCCCTTCGGTGCGGCGCTCCTGGCGACCCTGGTGGAGCGCAAGCTCGCCGCTGGATAGCGCACGCGGATGTTCCTCGGCATCGACGCTGGCGGCTCGGCCACGCGCTGGGCGGTGAGCGATGCGGTGGGGCGGATCTTGGCGCGCGGCGAGACGGCGGCGATGTCGGGCCATCTGTTCGATGACGCCGCGCGCACCCGCATGGCGGCGGCGGCGGCGGAACTCGCGCGTGCTGTGGGCATATCGATCGCCGGCGTCACGGCCGGCATCACCGGCCTCTCTGCCGAAACGTCCTTGGCCGACATGGCCCGCGCGATACTTGCCGCTTCCCTCGGCGTACCGGCGGACAGAATACTGATCCGTGACGATCTCTGGATCGCCTATCATGGCACTTTCCACCCTGGCGCCGGGCATGTTGTCTATGCCGGAAGCGGTTCGATTGGCATGCATCTGCGCACTGATGGCACAGTGGTGCGCGTTGGCGGGCGGGGCATGCTGATCGACGATGGCGGCTCGGCCTTCGCCATCGCGCGCGCCGCACTGAGCCATGTTTGGCGCGCCCGTGATGGCGATCCCGACTTCTTCTCGCCGCTCGCGCAGGCGCTCGACACCGCCATCGGCGGGCGCGACTGGGATACGACGCGCGCCCATGTCTATGGCGGCGGGCGCAACGCCATGGCGCAACTCGCGCGCGCCGTGGCGGCGGCCGATGATCCGGTGGCGCGGCGTATCCTGCGTGCGGCGGGCGCCGACCTCGCACGGCTCGCACATGCACTGGTGGCGCGCGAAGGGCCGCGTCCGGTCGCGCTGCTCGGCCGCGCCGCTGGGCTGCATCCGGCGATCGCCGCGGGGTTCCGCCGTGCGGCGCCAGGTCTGGACATGCGGTTGGTGAGCATCGACGCCGCCGCCGCCGCTGCACGTCTTGCCGCCGGGGCGGATGCGGTTCAGGCTGGGTATTCCGATACGTCCGAGGGAATGTGATATGAACGGCAAACGCCCAACCGTCGCCTCAGTGCATGGCATTGTTGCCGCCGCCCACCCACTCGCCGCCGCCGCCGGGGCGCGGCTTCTCGCGCAAGGTGGCAACGCGTTCGATGCCGCGGCCGCCACCTGCGCCGCGCTGAACGTTACCGAGCCGTTCATGTCCGGCCTCGCGGGTTTGGGCATGGCGACCTGCTATGTCGCCGCCGAAAAGCGTGTCCGCACGCTCGACTACATCACCCGCGTGCCCTCGCAATTCCCTGTCGGCAAATTCCGCAACCGCGAGGAGACCTATCGCCATCCGGCCTCCGCCGGCACGCCCGGCAACCTCGCCGGCTGGTGCGAACTGGTGCGCGCTTACGGCCGCAAGTCCCTCGCCGAGGTATTCGCACCGGCGATCGCGCTGGCCCGCGACGGCTTCCCGATCATCGAGTTCAACACCGACGGCATCAACCAGGCGGTCGATGGGCTGAAGGACCTCTCCTTCTACAATGACTGGCTGCAGAACTACACGCGCGGGCGCGGCAAGATGGCGATGGGCGATATCCTGCGTCAGCCCGAACTCGCGGCAACCTTCGAGGCGATCGCGGCCCACGGTCCCGGCTATCTCTATGGCGGCAAACTCGGCCGCACCATGGTCGATCACCTCCAGACCATCGGCGGCGCTTTCACCATGGCCGATCTGGAAGCGGTCAAGCCGACATGGCTCGATCCGCTCGGGGTGAAATACCGCGAGGTCACCGTGCACACGCTGCCGCCGCCGGCGGAGAGTTTCCAGTATCTGCTCACGCTGGCCATCCTCGACGGCTTCAATATTAGCGCCATGGAGCGCAACGGCGTAGACCATCTCGACACTGTCTGGCGCGCCATCCGTATCGCCGCGGGTGAGCGCATCGCCCATAACAAGCCCGCGCCGGACAAGCTGGCGTGGTTGTTCTCGGCGGATAATGTCGAGCGCCTGCGCGCCCGCGTGCGCGACGGCAAGCCGATCTCGGGGCTCACTGAGCAGTGGCTGCCGAGCGTGCCGGACCCCGATCGCGAACACACCACGTCCACCTCCATCGCCGACGGCGAGGGCAACGTTGTCTGCATCACCCAAAGCCTCGGCGGCCTTTTCGGCTGCGGCGTGGTGATCCCCGGCACCGGTGTCTGCATGAACAACTTCCTCTATTGGGGCGAAGTGGATGCACGCGCCACCAATCCGCTCATCCCCGGCCAGACCGTCGCCATCTGCACGGCACCCTCGATCGCCACCCGTGCCGATGGTAAGCCGGTGCTGGCCCTCGGCACGCCCGGCAGCTACGGCATCTGTCAGACCCAGCCGCAGGCCCTCGTCCAGCACATGGATTTCGGCCTCGGATTGCAGGACGCCATCGAAGCGCCGCGCGCCCGGTTGTGGGACGGCACCCGCGTGCAGCCGGAGGGGCGGTTCCCTCCCGCGGTGCTCGAAGCGCTGCGTGCCCGCGGCCATGGCATCGAGGCAGCGCCGGACTGGACGATGCTGGTCGGCGGCATGCAGGGCATCGCCATCAATCCCGATACCGGCTCCATGACCGGCGCCGCCGACCCCCGCCGCGACAGCTACGTCGCGACGCCATAGGCGAACCTCCTGACGGATGATCCGCGCGATGCGGATCATCCGTGCGCCTGGAATATGCTTGGGCGGCTAAGCGCATAGGCCTATGCTAGCCCTGGTCGCCACCGTCCCTGGTCGCCACCGTCCCTGCTCGCCACCGGCATGGGCCCGTGATGCCTGCTGCTGCGGGTAACGTCCTGGGGAGCATTCCCGCGCCGCCGCGCATGACTGCATCACGGCGGTAGCGGTTGCGGCGTGCGGCCGTGTTCCGGTCTTGTGCGATCTCCCCATTTCCCGAGGCTGTTTCGGCCATGGACAACCCCATGCGTGGCATCGTGCTTCTGCTCGTTGCCACGTTTCTGTTTTGTATCTCCGACGTCTTTGCGAAGATTCTGGCCGAGCATCTGCCGGTCATCGAGATCGGCTGGATCCGCTATCTGACCTTCGTCCTGATGATCCTCGGCGCGAACTGGCATTCGGGGCGGCTGTCGCTGCGGGTGCAGAGCTGGCGCAACCAGGTGTTTCGCGGGGTGATGCTGGTCGTCTCCGCGATCTTTTTCATCTTTTCGCTGCGCTACCTGGCCCTTGCCGATGCCGCGGCGGTCGGCTTCGTGTCGCCGTTGCTGATCACCATGCTGTCGGTGCCGATGCTGCGCGAGACGGTCGGCATCCGGCGCTGGCTGGCGATCTGCGTCGGATTTGTGGGCGTGCTGATCGTCATTCGCCCGGGCATGGGCACGTTCCAGCCGGCCGCGTTCCTGGTGCTCGCCTCCTCGCTGGCGTGGGCGTTCGCGAGTATCCTGACGCGACGGATGGCCACCACGGAGGACATCCAGGCGACGCTGCTGTGGTCGTCCTGCACGGGGCTGGCGCTGCTCAGTCTGATCGTGCCGTTCGAGTTCGTCGTACCCAGCTGGAGCCATCTCGCGCTGAACGTGGCACTCGGGGTGATCTCCTCGGTGGGGCAATATCTGACCGTGCTCGCTTATCGCTACGCCGGCGCCTCGCTGCTGGCACCTTTCAGCTACATCCAGCTGATCTGGGCGATCAGCATGGGCTACATGTTCTTCGGCACGCTGCCGGACCAGATGACCCTGGTCGGCTCCGCGATCATCGTCGCGAGCGGGCTCTACACCATCCATCGCGAACGGGTTCGCCGCGCGCAAAAGGCGTGACCCTCTTGCGGGCGCGTCCCGCGCGGTGCAAGCAATGCCGGGCAGACGGAGCGTGTACCGGACATGAGCGAAACCCCCTATCCGCGTGATCTCATCGGTTACGGTGCACGGCGACCGCTGCCGCGATGGCCTGGCGGCGCGCGTCTCGCGGTGAATTTCGTCATGAACTACGAGGAAGGTTCCGAAGCCTCGATCCTCGATGGCGATCCGGGGCCGGAGACCGGACTGCTCGAAGGACCCACCGGCGTGCCGGCGGGCATGCGCGATCTGAATGCGGAGAGCCTCTACGAATACGGCAGCCGGGTCGGCTTCTGGCGCCTGATGGGGCTGTTCGAGGAAGCCGGCCTGCCGCTGACGGTGTTCGCCTGCGCCCAGGCGCTGGAGCGCAACCCCGATGCGGCGCGGGCGATCGTGGCTGCCGGGCACGATATCTGCTGCCATGGCTGGCGCTGGGAGAAGCATTGGCTGCTCTCGGAGGACGAGGAGCGCGCGCATATAGCCCGCGCCATCGCCTCGCTGCGAACCACCCTCGGCAGCCGGCCGCTGGGCTGGTATTGCCGCACCGGCCCGAGCATCAACACGCGACGCCTGTTGGTCGAGGAGGGCGGCTTCCTCTACGACAGCGACGCCTATAACGACGATCTGCCGTACTGGGACACGCGGCACGGCCGCCCACATCTGGTGGTGCCCTACACGATGGACGTGAACGACAGCAAGTTCGCCAACCCCGCTGGATTCGGGTCAGGCAATGAGTTCTACGACCACCTCAAACGCACCTTCGACTGCCTGTTCCGCGAAAGCGTGGACGGCGGCGCGATGATGTCGATTGGACTACACATGCGCCTCGCCGGCCGCCCAGGCCGCGCGGAGGCATTGCGCGATTTCATCTACTACGCGCGCACCCATAGCGGGGTGTGGTTCTGCAACAGGATCGACATCGCCCACCACTGGGCTGCGGTGCATCCCTACAAAGGCTAGGCGCTCAGATCCGCTCCCAGATATCGGTTTCCTCATCGAGCCGGCTATGCTCGAACGACCGGAAGTCGCCGTGCGAAACCACGCCGACTACCTTGCCGTTCGCAACCACCAGGATGTGCCTGAAGCCGCCATCATGCATCAGCCGCAGCGCATTGCAGCGTGACCGGCTTGCGACGGGCGATATCCGACATGTGCGATTGGGCATGGAATTGACCCTTGTTCTGACCTGGACGGCTTTTAAACATGCCCGAACCTGGGCATCCGCGCTTTGTGACAGATCAATGACGAGGTGCGAAGATCAGGCTCGGACTACGGATTTGCTCATCCTGCTTTGTAGCGCTCCCGGCTCTCCTTGGCCGCCGCCTCCTGCGGCAACAGGTGCATACCGGCAAGGACGAGTTCCGTGATCCGCCCGGCCCGGTTGCGCACCAAGGCGGCACTCTGCCCGAAGCCGCCGAACCCCGTCGCCTGTGTGACGCGCGCCGTGTCGGGCCCGGTGATCGTCAGTTCACCGGCATCGGCAAACGGATTGGCTTGGCCGGGCGTGGCGATCAACACTTTGTTACCCATGGGTACAAGATCGGTGGTGCCCCAGAGCGACCAGAACCGGCCGGACCAGTCAGCGACCTTCTTCGATGGCGGCCCAGCATCGGCGAAGGCCTGGAGGATGCGCAGCGCCCCGTCGGTCAACCCGCCCGGATCGGCATCGGCCGAGTTCGTGTGGATCGAGACCGCAATGCCCACGCCAGGGACCATCAGCGTATGCGTGCGCACGCCCTGGAAGCCGCCGCCATGGCCGAACCAGGACCAGGCGCCGCTATCGGCCTGCTGGGTGCCCAGCCCGTAATGGCGCTCGGCGCTCATGCCGGGCACGCGCCAGTGGCGCCGCGTGATCTCGCGACGGCTCTCGACCGACAGCAGTGAGGACTTCGCCGCCGGGTCGAGGCTGGAGAAGAAGCGGACGAGATCGGTGGGCGTTGAGATGAAGCCGGTTGCCGCCGCCAGCGCGTTGGTGCAGCCATCGGCGGGGATGACGAAGGGGGCACCGAGCAATTGCCGCGCGCCGTGCCCGCGGGCGAACGGCGTTCGCGCCGGCAAAGGCGCGTCGGGAACCGTGTGCGCGAGACCTGCGGGTGCGACAATCTCGCGGGCGATCCACGCACCGTAGGGCTCGCCCGTCACCGCCTCGATGATGAGGCCGACGAGGCCGAAGCCGTGATTGGAGTATTTCATCCGCGTATTCGCCGGGATCGTGGGTGCCAGAGCGAGTGCTGACCGCAGGTCGGCCGCGTCGAGGAATGGCCGCCGATCATTCCACTGCCCGGCATCCTCGCCGTCGCGAATGATACCGCTGGTGTGTGATAGCAATTGTGCGACCGTGGCGCGCGCGACCTCCTTGTGCAGCCCACTGACATGGGCGCCCGCGCGGTCATCGACCCGCAGACGGCCGGCCTCGACGAGCTTCATCACGGCGGCGGCGGTGAAGGTCTTTGAGTGTGACGCTACCCGGAAGCGATGCGCCGGGGTGAGCTTCTCCCGCGTCGCCACATTCGCGTGGCCCGCAACATGGGCAAGGACTGGCACGCCGTGATGGGCAACCGCCAGCGAGACACCGGGCAGGCTTTGCTGCGCGATCTGGAAATCGAGCCATTGCGGCAGATAGGCGAGGGCAGGGGCGAGCCAGGCGGCCATGTTCGTGCTCCGGAAAACTGTCGCCAGCAGAGGGCGTGGGCGGTTTTCGGTCAAGCCAGCGCTTGAACAGCGGCCGCACCCGAGCGCATACGAAGCCCCCGTTCGTCGCCGCAGGAGGATCTCCATGGATGCCGCCAATGAACTGCCGGAGCGCGCGCTCTCCCCGACCGGCGACCCGTTCCTGCTGACACCTGGCCCGCTGACCACGTCGCCGACCGTGAAGCAGGCGATGCTCCACGACCTCGGCTCCCGGGACAAACGCTTCATCGCCATCAACGCCCGCGTACGCACCCGCCTCGTCGACATCATCCATGGCGGCGAGGATTTCGTCTGCGTGCCAATGCAGGGCAGCGGCACCTTCGTGGTAGAGGCGATGATCGGCAGCTTCGTTCCCCGCGACGGCAAGCTGCTGGTGCTCGTCAACGGCGCCTATGGCGCACGAATGGTCCGGATGTGCGCCTATTACGGGCGCGACTGCGTGACCGAGGAGACCGCTGAGGATGTGCCGTGCGACCCGGTGGCAGTCGAGCGCCGGCTGCTCGCCGAGCCCACCATCACGCATGTCGCCGTGGTCCACTGCGAGACGACCTCTGGCGTGCTGAACCCGATCGCCGCGGTCGCCGAGGTCGTGGCGCGGCACGGTCGGCGGCTGCTGATCGACTCGATGAGCGCGTTCGGCGCACTGGAGGTCGATGCGCGGGCGATCACCTTCGACGCGGTGGTGGCCTCGTCCAACAAATGCCTGGAGGGCGCGCCGGGCATGGGCTTCTGCCTCGCCCGCAAGACGGCGCTGGCAGAATGCGCCGGCAACGCAGCCTCGTTGAGCCTCGATCTGCACGACCAGTGGCTGGCGATGGAGAAGACCGCACAATGGCGCTTCACCCCGCCGGTGCACTGCATCCTCGCGTTCGACCAGGCTCTCGCGGAATTCCTCGAAGAGGGCGGCGTGGCCGGCCGCGGCGGGCGCTACCGTGAGAACTGCCGCATCCTCGTGGACGGGCTGCGCGGCTACGGCTTCGAAATGCTGCTCGGCGACGCCCAGCAGGCACCGATCATCGTGACCGTGAAAATGCCCGCCGATCCGCGCTTCGTATTCCAGGTCTTCTATGATCGTCTCAGCGCCATGGGCTACGTGATCTACCCGGGCAAGCTCACGGTCGCCGAGAGTTTTCGAATTGGCTGCATCGGCCGGCTCGGCGGCACGGAGATGCGCGGGGCGTTGGCGGCGATTGGGGTGGTGTTGCGCGAACTCGGCGTGAGCGATTGCAGGGCGGGGTAGTCGATCAGAAGAACCGCTCGAACACCGTCACGATATCGCCCGGCGCCAGCGGCGTGGTCGTCGGGGCTCGGCCCTTCACTGGCGTGCCATCGATCACCCGCGTGATCGCGACCGTGTCGTCCACCGCCCGATAGGTGAACCCCCCGGCGATGGCGATCGCGCTGAGCACACTCATGCCGGGCTGATAGAGCACCTGTCCGGGGCGGGTAACCTCGCCCAGCACAAACACCGGCCGGTATTCCGTCACCTCCACGGACACGCTTGGCGAGCGCATGAGATTGCGGCTTTTCAGCAGCCCGGCGATGCGGGCGCCGAGTTCATCCGTCGTCTGCCCCTGCGCCTTCACCGTGCCCAGCAGCGGCAAAGCGATGTTGCCGGCATCGTTGACCCGGAAAATTTCCGACAGCGCGTCTTCGCCAAATGTAATCATGCGGATCTGGTCGCCTGGCCCGAGGCGGTATTCCACCGAGACAAGCGGCGGCAAATTCGGCAGGTCGCGGCCCGGCGCGCAGGCGGCGAGTGCCACGAGCAGCGGAAGGACTCGGATCAGGCGCATCATGGACAGCATCAGGCGCTCCGCGAGTGGGGTCAGAGACCCAGTTGCAACCGGATCATGGCCACACTCTCGTTGATCGCGCCACCCGTGGGCGAGTGCTTGGTGGTGAAATTGTAGCTTCCGATCACCCGCATGTTGCGATTGGCGAGCCAGGTGACAGAGGTCGCGGCGTTGGCGAGCGTCTCGGTGGTGCCGCCCTGCTCATACTCGGCGCGCTGCACGCCGACATGGCCGTGCAGCAGAATGTCGCGGGTCAACTCATGATCCACCGCAAGGCGCGCCTCGGTGTAGGTATAGGCGGCGGCGAATTCACCGGCGGCATCCTGCACCGCGCGCACCGCCGTCAGCCCGATAGTGGTGAGACCGGAGGGCATGAAAATCAGATTGGCCTCCACGATCGGCGCCACCCGGCTCTTCACCGCGGGGCTGGCCGATTGGCGTGCCTGCACGCCGGCCAGCAACCGATAGCGCCATACCGCCGATGAGGCGTGGTCGATCCCGGCCAACGCCGAAACGCTGGTCGCGTCAGGCCGCGTCGCACCGAGCGAGGGTACCCCGGCCCGGGCCTGCTCATACTGGATCGAGGCACCGCGCAACACGACGGCGATGTCGCGTAGCAGCGCGTAGTTGTAGGTGACGGTAAGTTGCCCTTCGAGGACGTCGCGATTGCGGTAGCCCTGGTTCGACCGTACCCCAGAGATCGAGACGTCATCGTAGCGGTAGCCGGTATATTGCACCTGGGGCAGCACGTTGAACGGTCCACGGTCAGTGCGGTAGCTCAGCCGTATGTTATTGATTTGATAGGCGCCAGGGCGGTCCAGATTGGCGGTGTTGAGGTCGCGCCCGGTCTGATGAAGCGCCAGATGGGTGGCGGCAACGGTCAGCTTATCCGCGCCGAATGCGAACACCTTGCCCAACGACGCAGTCCAGTTCGTGGTCGACTGGAGGTTGCTGGCGGTGAACCGGTTGTCCTCGAAGGTGACGAGGCCGCTCAATGGCTCGGTTGCCGAATTCGACGTGACCGCCACGCCGCCGGTGGTCTGGATCACCGGGCTGCCCTTGGCGCGGCGGTTGAACAGTGGATTGCTGTCATAGCCAGTCGCCAGGCCGATCTGCGGACGGATGGTGAAAGCGCCGACATGCACGCCGAGCGGGTCCGTCGCCGGCCGCTCCCGGGAATTCACGGTGATGCCGAGCTTGGCGTCCGGCCCAATGATGCCGGGCGGAAAATAGGCGTCCACGAGATCGGCCATCGCGGGCCAGATGCCGAGCGAAAGCAGCGCCGCCGCGACCGCCGCTGCGGTGGTCCGTCGGGGGATACGGAGGAGGGGGGCGAAAAAATGAGTCAATGTTCTCTATGGGCTCAGGGACGCTCTTCATCCCCCATAGCAGATAATTTTACCGTTTCGCGCGTTCTTTTTTTGCACCGCACCTGTTCGCCTGTTGCCGCGACTCTTTGCGATGTGATGTGGTTAACCATTGAGGTCGACAGGTGGCAGGGGTGCTGGAGTTCTTGCGAAAGATGCGCGGAGCTGAGGCGGTGGCCGGTGGGGCCACGATGGGCGACGCCATGCCCGGCGCAGCCGTGCCGTTTCACCCGGTCCGCTTCGTGCAATCGACGGCCTGGAGCTATTTCATTCTCGGCTCGGACCTCGTGGCCATGACGCTCGCTTTCGTGCTGGCATTCTGGGCCGCCGGCATCACCAACGAACTCGTTTTTGGCCGGCTTTGGCTGGTCAGCCCGAACGAGGTCACCATCCGCATCTACGACTTCACCTTCCTCGCTTTGGTGATGCTCGGCTACCTCTACCAGCGCGGCCACTACGTGCGGCGGATGCTGTTCTGGACGGCGATGGCCGACTTGCTGAAGGTCTGCATTGCCGGCATGCTGCTCGATACCTTCGTGCAATTCCTGCTCAAGCAGACGATTTCACGCTCCTGGTTTGTCTGGATTTGGCTGATGCTGCCGCCTTTTCTTGTCGGCATGCGGATCGCAACGCGCCGCGTGCTTGATCTCGTCGGTTTGTGGCAGCGCCGCGTGCTGATCGCCGCAGACGCCGAGGCGGCACGGGTCGCGCAGGCGGCTTTGCTGTCCGACCCTTCCATGGGCTACGAAATCGCCGGCCGCGTGCCCCTGGAGACTATCGCCGACGCCCCCGCCGGCACCTCGTTTGCCGCGATGCTGCGCCGCCACGGCGCCGGTCTGCTGGTTTGCGCGCCCGGCGACGAACCGTTCCAGATGCCACGCGCCAAGGTCGCGGCCCTCGTGCGCGAGCGCGTCGATTTCGCGGTCATGCCCAATCTCGAAGGTCTGCCCGCGGCTGGCTACTACACCCAGCACTTCTTTCGCTACGACGTGGTGCTGTTGTCGTACCGCAATAACGCCGACCTGCCGGTCGCCCGCGGCGCCAAGCTGGCGTTCGATGTGTGCGTGGCAGGGCTGATGGTGCTCGTTCTCCTGCCGGCCATCGCGCTGATCGCACTGGCCATCAAGCGCGACGGCGGCCCCGTCTTCTACGCCCAGCGTCGCATCGGCAAGGACGGGCGGATGTTCGGCTGCCTGAAATTCCGCACCATGGTGATGAACGGCGACCAGGTTCTGCGCGAAGCCCTCGCGGCCGATCCGCGCCTGGCGGTGGAGTGGGAGGTAACTCAGAAGCTTCGCCGCGATCCCCGCGTCACCGGCATCGGCCACCTGTTGCGCCTGACCAGCCTGGACGAATTGCCGCAATTGCTGAACGTCCTGCGCATGGACATGAGTCTGGTCGGCCCGCGTCCGATCATCGAGCGCGAAGTGCCGCGGTACCGCGACGATTTCGCCTGGTATTGCGTCGTTCGCCCCGGCCTCACCGGCCTATGGCAGGTCAGCGGCCGCAGCGACACCTCCTTTGCCCGCAAGGTGCATCTGGATTCCTGGTACGTCCGCAACTGGTCGCTCTGGCAGGACATGGTAATCCTGATGAAAACCGTCCCGGCCGTGCTGCTGCGGCGGGGGGCGATGTGAAACCGCAACGAGGAGCGCTGGCATGTCGGTAACGCATCCCGATGACCCGCTGGCGCTCGACGTCGTGCGGGGGGATACCGCACGCGGCGATGCCCGCCCGCCGGAAGTCGTCTCCCCCTTCAAGCTGTTCGAGGTGCTCTGGCGCCGTAAGCTGACCCTGTTCGTGGTCGCCGCCGCCGTGCTGCTGGCCGCCGTCCCGCGCATCCTCTCTATGCCCGCGCGCTACGAGGGGCTGGCACTCGTGCTGGTCGATACGCGCAAGAACAAACTCTCCGATCTGCAAGCCATCGTCACCGGAGCGCAATCCGAGGTCATCGAGGTGCGCACCCAAGTCGACATCCTGCGCTCCGCCGCTTTGGGCGAGCAGGTTGTCACTCGTCTCGACCTGCTGCGCGAGCGCGAGTTCGTCCCCGTGCTCAACCAGAAGCCGCCGGAGTGGCAGGCCGCGCTGAATACGGTCCTCGACCTCCTTGGCCTCGGCGCACCGGCGCGTGCACCGTACACCGAAGACGAAAAAATCCGCCTCGTCACGCAATCCCTGCTCAACGACAAACTGACCATTATCAATGACGGCCGCTCCTACGTCATCGGCATTGCCGTGCGTACCGATGAGCCGGAATTGAGCGCCCGGATCGCCAATAGCTACGCGCGGGTCTATCTCGATTTCAACCGCGAATTGAAGGATCGCGCGGTTACGCGCGCCAACGCCTGGCTCGACGAACGACTTGCGCCGTTGCAGCAAAAGCTGCGCAATGCCGAGCGCTCGGTTGCTGCCTTCCGCGAGGCGAATGGACTGGTGGAAGACCGCGGCACCGGCCCGGGCGGCGAAAAACGCGCCACCGTCGCCGGCCAGCAACTGACCCAGCTGAATTCCCAGATGGTGCTGGCCGCCAATGAACGCCTGCTCCGCGAGGCCGTCGCCGAGGAAGTGCGGCGCGTCCAGCAGGCGCGCGGCGATCTGACTTCCCTTCCGCTGGTGCTCGCCTCGCCGCTGATCCATCGCCTGCGGACGCAGGAGGCCGAACTAGGCGCGCGCGAGGCAAGCCTGGCACTGAACCAGAGCGAGGAGAGCCCAAGTCTGCTGGGCCTGCGCGCCGAACGCCGCGACGTGCGTGCGCGTATCCAGCAGGAGACGCTGAAGATCATCGGCGCCATCGACAGCGAGGTGAACGCGGCACGCTCCCGCGAGGCGGCTTTGCGCGCCGGGCTGGCCGAGGTGCAGGCCCAGGTGGCCGTGCAGGCGAAGGCCGAAATCCGCCTGCGCGAACTCGAGAGCGAGGCCGAGGCCGCGCGCAGCGTCTACACTGACTACCTCAACCGCTCCGAACGAACCTCGAATGAGCGCGACATCCAGCAGCCCGATGCTGAACTGATCTCGCTCGCCAGCGTCCCTTTTAGTCCGGCGCCGCCGACCAAGCGGCAATTCCTGATCCTCGCCTTCATGGCCGCCGGCCTGATCGGCGCACTCGCGGCCTTGTTGCGCGAGCGGATGGAGCCAGGATTCCGCACCGCCGACCAGATGGAGGCCGAAACTGGGCTGGTGGCACTCGGCCTCGTGCCTCACGTGCAGCACCGCAAACGCGCATTGGCGCTTGACGCCCGCGACGCCGCCTTTGTCGAAGCCGTGAGCCATGTGCGCGGCGTCCTGCAAATCGCTGGTCTCGCCGGCCGGCCGCGCGTCATCCTGATCACCTCTGCCATGCCGCAGGAGGGCAAGACGTTCTTTGCCATCGCCCTCGCCCGCGCCGTCGCCCTCACTGGTGCGCGCTGCCTCCTGGTGGATTGCGACCTGCGGCGCCCGTCGGTTGCCGCCGTTCTCGGGATCACCGCCGAACCCGGCCTTGGCGCCGAGAGCCTCGCGCGCCCGGAACCTGGCCAAAGCGTCGTCGCTGCGGGCGGCGAGATCGACCGCATGGTGCGCCGCGACGTGGCGACCCAACTGGACATCATCACCGCGGCCGACGCCCCGGCCGATGCCTCCGTCCTGGTCGCCTCCGAGCGACTGCGCCAACTGGTGAGCGAGGCGCGCGCCCGCTACGATCTCGTCATCATCGACGCGCCCCCCGTTCTCGCCTTCGTCGATGCCCGCGTGTTGTCGCGCGTGGCCGACAGCACAGTGATGGTGGTGCGCTGGCGGCGCACGCCGAGGCTGCTGGTGATGGCCGCTTTGAAGGCATTGCGCATCTATGGCGCGCGCGTGGCCGGCACGGTGCTCACCCAGGTCGATCTCGGCGCGGCCGGGGCGGCGGATGGCCGCCAATCCTATGTGCTCAGGCGCTATGGCTCCTATTTCCGTTAGCGAACAGTTCGCCACACGATGGAACTGACCCAGCTCAGCGTCGTCCTGCTGCCGCTGTGCGCGTGGTATTGCCTTGCGCCGATGCGGTTGCTGCAAATGGTCTTCATCGCCTCGGTGTTCGGCGCCGCGGCGGCCATGGTGATCAGCGGCCTCGGCCTGCCCCCCGGCCTGCCGCCTGCTGTGTTGTTCCTGATCTATGTGCTGCTGCAGTTCGCACTCGGCGTCCGCTATCCCGGCGAGCGCGAGGTCTGGCGCCTCAGCGAACCGCTGGTGATCGCGGTCCTCTACGCATTGATGAGTTCGGTGATCCTGCCACGTGCCTTCGCCGGTCAGTTCGATGTCTGGCCACAAAAAGTCGATGCCGCCTTCGCCTTTCCGATCATGCTCGGCCCGACCCGCAGCAACTACACGCAAGACCTCTATCTGATCTCCAATGCGGCGGTGACCGTGCTCGGCGCATTGTTCCTGACGCGATCGGGCATCGACTTTCGCAAGCTCGTCCACACCTATTGGGCGGGGGCGATACTGGTCGCGGTAATCTGCCTGTGGCAATTCGGTAGCCGTACTGTCGGCTTGTTCTATCCGGAGGCCTTCTTCTATTCCAATCCGGGCTGGGTCATCTTCCAGGGCCAGGAATTCGGCAGCACGCCGCGCATCAACGGCCCGTTCAGCGAACCGGCATCATTGGCCTTTTATCTCTCCGGCGTCATCTATTCCGCCGGCTGGGTGCTGGTCCGTGGCCATCGCAGCCGCCTTGCCTTGATCGTCCTGCCGGTTGCCATTGCGACCCTCGCGCTTTCGACCTCAACGACCGGCTTCGTTGTGCTCGGCGCGGGCGGCGCATTCCTGCTTGCCTATGCCCTCACGGCAGCGCCCCCCGAGCTGGCCGCACGCATCCTGAAATTCGGCGTACCGTTCGGCGCCTTGATGCTTGTGGCGGTTCTGACACTGGCAAGCCTGGACACGGGTTTTGCCAGATCCATGGACGAAATCGTGCAGCAGACGCTCAGCAAGAGCAAGACTGCCTCGTACGATGAGCGCACCTCGCTCGATGCGGATTGCCTGAGCATCCTGTGGCCGAGCCTGGGACTGGGCGCGGGCTGGGGGAGTGTGCGCTCGTCGAGCCTCATTCCCGGATTGCTGGCCAATCTCGGCATTCCCGGCGTGTTGCTGGTGACCTGGTTCGCCCTGCGCCTCTGGGCCGGCGTCCGCCGTGCACGCCGGTTGACCAGCGACCCCCGCCGCCTGCTGGTCATCGATGCCATGGGCGGTAGTCTGTCCGGCATACTGGCCGCTGCACTCGTTTCTGCACCGACGATTTCCACCGTCGATTTCTACCTCTCGCTGGCTGTCCTGCTGGGCTGCGTCGGCCGGGTGACCTACGAAGCGCGGGACCGTACTCTGCAATCCCAGGCCCGTGCCGTCGACGGCATTCGCGGGTATGCCACATGAGTGCTGCGGTTTTCGTAAACGCCCGGTTTACGGTGCAGGCCCTGACCGGCGTGCAGCGTTTCGCGACCGAGATCGCACGCGCCCTACCCGAGGTCTGGCCCCCAGACCGGCCACTACCCGTCCTGCTGGCGCCACGTGGCGCAAGCGATGCTCCGGCAGGCCCGCTCGAACGACGCGAGATCGGGCCGTTCACCGGGCATCTATGGGAACAGACGACGATGCCGGCGCATGCCCGCAATGGGGTGCTCGTCAATCTCGGCAACACCGGGCCGATGTTTGCACGCCGTCAGGTCGTGGTGATCCACGACGCCGGTGTTTTCACAACACCCGAGGCCTACTCTCCCCGATTTCGCGCCTGGTATAGGTTTCTGCAGCGGCGTCTGACGCATGGGTCCGCAGCATTGGCCAGTGTTTCAGTGTTTTCCAGAAATGAAATTGCCGGTGTCTTCGATATTGACCCCGCAAGTATTGCGGTGCTCGGCGAGGGTGCGGAGCATCTCCAGCGGATACCTCCCGATCCGACGGTTCTAACCCAGCACAACATCCAGCCGGGGCGATACGTCCTTGCGGTCGGCAGCCTCGCTGCGCACAAGAACCTCGGCGCTCTCATCCAGACGGCCGCAATGCTTGCCGATCGGGGCATGGAACTGGTCATAACCGGTGGGTTCAACGCGGCGGTTTTCGCGGCCGCGGCAGCCCGGTTGCCCAGCGCGAAGTTTGTCGGACGTGTCGACGATGCCGCGCTGCGCGCGCTCTATGAAGCCGCCGCCTGCTTCGTCTTCCCCTCACGCTACGAGGGCTTCGGCTTGCCCGCTGTCGAGGCAATGTCGGCGGGTTGCCCGCTGGTTGCCGCGCGCTCTGGTGCATTGCCGGAGGTCTGTGGAAGTGCCGCGATATTTTGCGATCCCGCCTCGGGCGACAGCATCGCCGCGGCGGTCGCGTCAGTACTGGCCGATCCGCAACGTGCGGCCGGGTTGCGTGCACAGGGCCGGGTGCACGCCGCGGCGATGACCTGGGCCAAGGCGGCCGAGAACTTGCGGGATGTAATCTTCCGCTGCGAGGACCAGCAATGAAGGTGGCCATCATCCATGAGTGGCTGCACACCTTGGCCGGCGCCGAGAGGGTGCTGGAGCAACTCCTTGCCTGCTATCCACAGGCCGATCTGTATGCGACCGTCGATTTCATGCCCGCAGCCGAACGCAGCTTTTTGAACGGGCGCAAGGTCAACACATCGTTCATCCAGAAACTGCCGTTCGCGCGCACCCGCTTCCGCGCCTATCTCGGCCTGATGCCACTCGCGGTCGAACAGTATGACCTGTCCGGCTACGATCTCGTGCTGTCCAGTAGCCATGCCGTTGCAAAAGGTGTGCTCACCGGGCCTGACACACTGCATGTCAGCTACGTCCATTCGCCGATCCGCTACGCTTGGGACCTGCAGCATCAATATCTGCGCCAGACCGGCCTCGATCGCGGCTTGCGCAGTTGGTACGCCCGCTGGCAACTCGGCCGCCTCAGGCAGTGGGATGTACGAACGGCCAATGGTGTCGATCTGTTCATTGCCAATTCCAGTTACGTCGCCCGGCGCATCCACAAATGCTATCGGCGCGCATCCATCGTGGTGCCTCCGCCCGTTGACGTCGCCGGTTTCGCATTGGGAGGCGTCCGCGGTGATACCTATCTCGCGGCCTCACGCCTGGTACCATACAAGCGGATCGATCTGATCGTGGCGGCCTTCGCGCGGATGCCCGAGCGCCGCCTGCTGGTGGCGGGCGACGGTCCGCAACGGGAGCGGGTTCAGGCGGCGGCCGGCGGTGCGCCGAACATCACGTTCGTCAATGGTGTGAGCGACAGCGATATGATCCGACTGATGCAGGAAGCCCGCGCGTTCGTCTTCGCCGCCGAGGAGGATTTCGGCATCATGTTGGTCGAGGCCCAGGCCTGCGGCACCCCTGTCATCGCCTTCGGCCGCGGTGGCGCGCGCGATATCCTCGTCGATGGACCCGCACCGACCGGACTGTTCTTCACGGAACAAACTCCTGAGGCGATCATGGCGGCCGTGGCAGCCTTTGAGCAACGCTCCGCCGACTTTGATCCGGTAGCGTGCCGAGTGAACGCGCAGCGCTTCTCCCGCGAGTCCTTTCGTGCCCGGATCCAGGATCTCGTAAACCGCGCCCGCGCCGGCGATCGCGACCTGCTCGATGGCTGACCCGCCGCCGCGATTTTCCTTGGTGGTTGCCACGCTCGGCCGTGCCGCAGAACTGCGACTGCTGTTTCATTCCTTGCAAGCGCAGGACTACACGAATTTTGAAGTGATCGTCGTCGATCAGAACGCGGATGACCGCCTGGTCCCGATCATTGATGCCTTCACGCCCACGATGCTGATCCGCCACATTCGTGCCCCGGTTCGCAATTCGTCATGCGCCCGCAATGCCGGGCTGCCCTATTGTAGCGGCGACATCACCGCCTTTCCCGACGACGATTGCATCTATCCACCGAATGTCTTGTCAGCCGTGGATCGTGCGTTCACCGCAGATCCGGAACTGGGGATTCTGACTGGACCGGCGAGCACCCCGGCGGGCAAGCTCGGTTCCGGACGTTGGGCGCCGTCGCGCACATCGATCGGAATGAACAATGCCTTCACTACGGTCATCTGCTTCAACATGTTTCTTCGCCGCGATATTCTCGTCCGTGCCGGCGGATTTGACGAAGTGCTGGGCGTCGGCGCGGACTTCGGTTCCTGCGAGGAGAACGACCTTGTGGTCCGGTCAGTTCTTGCAGGTGCGAAGGCCGTCTATGACCCCGCCTTGCGCGTGATGCACCCGGATAAGCGCATGACGCCGACGGCGGTTGCCCGGGCATTCCGGTACGGTACGGGAGTCGGATATGTCTTGCGTAAGCACCAGTTTTCCGTCTGGGCAGTCGCCACCTTCCTAATCCGTCCGCTCGGCGGCGCGTTGGTCTCGCTCCTCCGGCTACGCCCAGCCCAGGCCGCGTACTACTGGCAGACGCTGCTCGGTCGTGTCTATGGCTGGCGCGCTGGCAGGAATGCCAGCATGCGCGAAACGAGGTAGCTGCGCTCGGCGGGCAGCAATGCCCACCGCCAGATCGTCCCGGCGACCAGGATCAGGCAGAGCAGTGCAAGCCAACGGCCATACGGAATCGGCATGGCGCCCATCACCAGAACCAGCAGACAGCCAGCCAGCGCCGGTCCCACGCGTCGCAACTCCACGAGGAGCGCCGAATGCAGCCGCGCGGCCATGCCGACCCGCGCCGCGTAGGCGGCAATCACCCGTAGCATCCAGGCCCAAGCGGCCCCTTCGATACCCAGTGCATGGATCATCACGAACAGTGCGGGAACATAGAGCACGAGAATTCCCGCATCCAGCAGCGCGTTCAGGTCGGGCCGGCCGATGCCGTCGAGGTAGGCGACCGGCACGGTATCGGCGCACATGAAAACCACGCCGACGCCGAGCAGTACCAACACGCCCGCCGCATGATCGGCAAACTCCGCGCCAAGCCAGAGCCGCAGCAGCGGATGCGCGTAACACACGACGACCAGCGCGGCCGGCAGCAGGATCACCATGATCGCGGTCGTGCTGAACCTGAATAGCCGCGCGGCCTTCGCGGGTGCGGCCTGGTAGGACGTCGCCATCGCGGGAAAGGCGGTTTGCATGATGGCGATCGGAATGATCGAGAACCGCACGATCAGGTCGAACGGTGTCGCGTACCAGGCCGCGGCCGCCGCCGATAAAGTGGCTGCAATAATGAACCGATCGAGATGCAGCAGGACCGGCCACAGCATGTTCGAAATCGTCAGCCATCCGCCGAAGCGCAGCACAGGGAGCACGGCCATCAGTGAAATCCGGCCCTCCCGCAGCGATGGCATCGCGCGAATACAAATACGCCAATAGAAAAACGTCATGACCAGCCGGCAACCCACCAACACGGCCATCACCGCGGCAAGGCTGTCGCTGATGGCGAGCGCGAGCAGCGGCCCGAGGTAGTACATCGCCATGATCGGCAGGTTGACCAGATTCGCACTGGCGAACCGCTGGAATGCCGACAACACTCCCCAGAGTGCCGCATTCACCACAACCAGCGGCGCCGAAGCGCAGAGGATGTAGAGCGCGACAAGTACTTCCCGGCGTAGCTCAGGTGAAAGCTCGAGCATGTTCACGGTATAGGCATTGGCGAGGAGCGCCATGACCCCGCCTCCGATCGCGCCGAGGGCGGTGAGCAGCGCAACACCCGTGATCACCGATGATGCTGCAAGATGCTCTTCGCCGGCAGCAATTCGGGTGGCAATAATGCGCGTGAGGGCGCGTCCGAAGCCGAAATCAAATATTCCGAACATGCCGATCAGACTGAGCGCGAGCGTGAAAATGCCGAATCGGGTCACGCCGAGTGCGCCAAGGAGAAACGGCGTGGCGGCAACGGCAATAACGAGGGGGCCAAGCCGACCAGCGACATTCCATATTGCCCCGAGCGCTACCGTACGCGGCGCGGTCAGACGTTCGAGGCGGTCCCTCGCGTCGGTCATCCCATCGAACTTGAAACGACGGCTTCGGCCATCGGCCGCTCACTCCAAACCAGTTGACGGAAAACAAACCACACCGGCTGGAATCGTGTCCATGCGGCACCTGCCGCGGCCGGTTCGCGGTTCCCCCCGCAGGCGCCGCTAATCGCTTGATCTGGCGGGATCGCCCGGTTACGGTGGCCGTATAGCGGGGTCATAAGGCCACGAAAAAACTAGAATGGGAGCAGACCAACGTGTCTGTTGCCGCAGTGGGAGACGAACGTGGGGAGCTTGATCAATCATTCCCAGGATATAATTGCTGATACGGTTCTAATTTCTCGACCACATCGAGAGCGGTCTTGAGCATGCCGGCTGATATGGACGGCCCGCTGTTGAGCGTGCGCGACGTGGTGATGCGCTTCGGCGGAATCGTCGCACTCGGTGGCGTATCGTTTGACGTCGATCGCGGCCAGATCTGTGGCCTGATCGGCCCCAACGGCTCCGGCAAGACCACATTGTTCAACTGTATCAGCGGCATCTATCGCCATTCTCGCGGCGATATCAATTTCGAGGGACAATCGCTCACCGGCCTGCCCCGCCATCGCATGGCCGGATTGGGACTGGGGCGCACGTTCCAGAACGTCGCGCTGTTCAACTCGATGACCGTGCGCGACAACATGCTGGTTGGCGCCCATCATCGCGGCAGTTCCGGCTTCCTCGCCAACGCGCTGCGCCTGGCCGCGCCGCGGCGCGAGGAGGTCGAGGCGACAGGCGGCATGGTCGAGCTTCTGGATTTTCTTGACCTTAAAGCCGAGGCGGACATCACGGTCGGCGGCCTGCCATTCGGCACCCGCAAGCGCGTCGAACTTGCGCGCGCGTTGATGGGCCGGCCGAAGCTGCTGCTGCTCGATGAACCCGCCGGCGGCCTGAACCACGCCGAGGTCCTCGACCTCGGCGCCCTGCTCCGTCGTATCCAGGCGCATTTCAACCTCAGCATCCTGCTGGTCGAACATCACATGGCCCTGGTCATGAGCGTGTCCGACAAGGTGGTGGCGCTGGAGTTCGGATTGAAGATCGCCGAGGGAACACCCGACCATGTACGAAACGAGCCGGAAGTGATCCGGGCCTATCTTGGGGATTCCGAGGTCGCTCATGCTGCTTGAAGTGATCGGGCTGCACGGATCGTACGGCGAATCGAAGGTGCTGCACGGGCTGGATTTCGTGGTCGAGGAAGGCGGTGTCACCACGCTGCTCGGAGCGAATGGCGCGGGCAAGACAACCACCTTGCGTGCCATTTCGGGCATGATCCGCACCCAGGGCGAAATCCGTCTCGCGGGCGCGCGCATCGACGGCCTTGCCACCGAGGCGATTGCCCGTCTCGGTGTGGCCCATGTGCCGGATGGCCGCGGCACGTTCATGGAACTCTCGGTCGAGGAGAATCTCCGTCTCGGCGCCTATATCCGCCGCGATAAGGCAGGGGTGGCGGCCGACATGGACAAGATGTTCGACCTCTTCCCCAAGCTCAAGGAACGCCGCGCCCAGCAGGCCGGCACGCTGTCGGGTGGCGAACAGCAGATGCTCGCAATCGCCCGCGCCTTGCTGCTCCGCCCGCGGCTGCTACTGCTCGACGAACCGTCCTTCGGCCTCGCGCCACTCATCGTGCGCGAGATTTTCGACACGATGAAGCGCATTGTAGCCGAAACGAAAGTCAGCATCCTCGTGGTCGAACAGAACGCGAGCCTGGCGCTGGCGATCGCGGATCGCGCCTACCTGCTGGAGACCGGCCGTTTCGTGATGTCCGGCGCCGCCGAGGATATTCGCAAGGACGAAACCTTGCGCCGTTCCTATCTCGGCTATTAGGGAGGGAACAATGGAAGGCGTTCTGCATCAGATCGTGTCTGGCATTGCGACGGGCGGCATCTATGCCTCGATTGCCCTCGCACTGGTCATGATCTTCCTCGCCACGCATCAGATCAACTTCGCCCAGGGCGAAATGGCGATGCTGTCGACCTATATAGCGCTCACTCTCATTCAGGCCGGCATGCCCTATTGGGCGGCCTTCTTCATCACCATCGGTGTCTCCTTCGTCATGGGGTTGGTGCTGCAACGCCTTGTTCTGGAACCGCTGGCCAATGCGCCCGTCCTGGCCTCGGTGGGCGCTTTCCTCGGCCTGCTGCTGATCTTCAACAACGCCGCCGGCTGGATTTTCGGCTACTCGCTGAAACCCTTCCCGACCCCATTCGGCGCCGGCGAGCCGATGTTCGGCGGCCTGTTCTCGCGCCACGAACTCGGTTCGACCGTGGTCACCATGATCGTGCTGCTCTCGGTATGGGCGTTTTTTCGCTTCACCAAGATCGGCCTGGCCATGCGCGGTGCCGCCTACAACCCGGTGTCGAGCCGGCTCGTCGGCGTGCCCGTGGCGCGCATGCTGGCGCTCGGGTGGGGGCTTGCCGCCGGTATCGGCGCGATCGCCGGCATGATGGTCGCGCCCATCGTCTTCCTCGATCCGAACATGATGGGCGGTGTGCTCCTCTACGCCTTTGCCGCAGCCCTGCTCGGCGGCATCACCAGCCCGCTCGGCGCGGTGGTCGGCGGTCTCCTGATGGGCGTGATCGAGAATCTCGCCGGCGCCTATGTGGTCGGCACCGAGTTGAAGCTGACGACCGCGCTGGTGATCATCGTCGTCGTCCTGGTGTTCAAGCCTTCCGGGCTGTTCGGCAAGGCCCTGGCGAGTCGGGTATAGGCGATGTCACGCAATTCCCCCGGTTATGGCATCATTCTCCTGGTCATCGCGATCGCGGTGGTGCCGCTGCTATTCGCCTCCGGCTACCAGATGTTCCAGTTGACGATGGTAGTGATCTACGCCCTCTCGGTGCTCGGCAAGAACCTGGTGACCGGCTATGGCGGCCAGGTCTCGCTCGGCCAGGGCGCCTTCTTCGCCGTCGGCGCCTACACCGCCGCCGTTCTCATCGACCAGTTCGACGTGCCCTACTGGGCGACCCTCCCGGTCGCGGCGATCACCAGCGGCATCGTCGGCCTGATGCTCGGCCTGCCGGCGCTGCGCCTTGGCGGCCTCTATCTCGCACTGGTCACCTTCGCGCTCGCCATCGCCGTGCCGCAATTGCTGAAATACAAGGCCTTCGAAGGCTGGACCGGCGGCGTGCAGGGCATCGTCATCATCAAGCCCGACGCCCCGTTCGGCCTGGCACTCAATCCTGACCAGTGGATCTATCTGTTCAGCCTCGTGGTCGCCGTCGTCTTCTTTTTCCTGGCGTCGAATTTGGTGAACAGCCGGATCGGCCGGGCGTTGAAGGCGATCCGCGATCAGCCACTCGCGGCCGAGGCGATGGGCGTCGAACTGGCGCGCTTCAAGACCATCACCTTCGGCGTCGGCGCCATGTTCACCGGTGTCGGCGGCGCGCTGAGCGCGATTGCTGTTGGCTTCGTATCGCCAGATAGTTTCTCTATCGCATTGTCTCTGACCCTGTTCGTCGGCATGGTCATCGGCGGCGCGTCATCGATCTCCGGGGCGGTCTACGGCGCGCTGTTCATCCAGTTCATGCCCAACCTCGCCGAGGAAATTTTCAAGGCGGCACCAGGGGCCATCTACGGCATCATCCTGATCGCCTTCATGTTCTTCGCGCCGGGCGGCATCGCTGCCCTGATCGCGACGCAAATGCGCAAGTTCCGCGCCGCCCGCGCCGTCAACACGCCATGAACCGCAAGCCAGTGATCACCGTCGAATAGCCTTGAAGACGTCTCGCCTGTTCGCCATCTCGCAAGAGCCGCGTGCCTGCCGCCTCCGCTACCGATCGCTCAGAACAATAATCAAGTGAAGGGAGACACCATGAAACGTCGTACTGTGCTCGCCGGCCTTGGCGGTATCGCCGCCGGTGGCCTTGCCCGCCCCGCCGAAGCCGCAACGTTGGTGGGCGTGACCAAGACCGAGATCAAGATCGGTCATACCGTGCCGTATAGCGGTAACGCTTCGTCCTATAGCGTCGGCGGCAAATCGCACACCGCGTTCTTCAAGCGCGTTAACGACATGGGCGGCGTGGCCGGGCGCAAGATCAACTTCATCTCGCTCGATGACGCCTATAACCCGTCCAAAACGGTCGAACAGGTCCGCCGCCTCGTCGAGCAGGACGAAGTGGCCCTGCTGTTCAACAACCTGGGCACGCCCACCAACTCGGCGATCCACAAATACGTCAATGCCAAGAAGGTGCCGCATCTGTTTCTCGCCACCAGCGCCGACAAGTGGGGCGACTACAAGAACTTCCCCTGGACCATTGGCTACGCGCCGAGCTATCGCACCGAGGCGCAGATCTACGGCAAGTTCATCAAGGCCCAGCGCCCGAACGCCAAGGCGACGCTGATCTATCAGAACGACGATTTCGGCAAGGACTATCTGCATGGCTTGCAGGACGTCTACGGCAACGACTTCGACAAAACCTTCGTCAAAGTCGTCACCTACGAGTCGAGCGACGCCACCGTCGATAGCCAGGTCGTCACCATGAAGGACACCGGTGCCGACGTGATGGTCACCGCCTGCATCCCCAAATTCAGCGCCCAGATCATCCGCAAGGCGTTCGATATCGGCTGGAAGCCGCTGCACGTGATGTCCAACGTCTCTGCCTCCATCGCCTCCACTATCACGCCGGCCGGTAGCGAGAAGGCCGAGGGCCTCGTGACCTCCTCCTACCTGAAGGACCCGACCGATCCGGAGTGGAAGGACGCCGCGGACATGAAGGAATGGCGCGAGTTCATGGCGAAGTACATCCCTGACGGCGACGTGACGGACGCCAACTACGTCTACGCCTACAGCGTGGCGACGCTGATGCTGACGACGTTGAAACAGTGCGGCGATGATTTCTCGCGCGAGAACATCATGCAGCAGGCCGCCAACATCAAGCCGGTGACCCTGCCGCTACTGCTGCCCGGCATGACGGCGGCCACCACGCCGACCGATTTCCGGCCGCTGAAGCAGCTTCAGCTGATGCGCTGGAAGAACAACTCCTGGGAGCGTTTTGGCAACATCAGCGGCGCCTGAGCGACGACGTCCGCATGCGAACGGCCCGGAACCGCGAGGGTCCGGGCCGCAGTCGTTTCACGCCGCAGAGTAGCCGCCATCCACTGTGTACGATGATCCGGTGACGAAGCTCGCCCGATCCGAACACAACCACACGACTGCCTCGGCGATCTCTTCGGGCTTGCCGAGCCGATGCATCGGCACCTTGTTCAACAACTCCTCGCCGCGCTGCGCGACGCTTTCATCGGTCATCGGCGTCAGGATGTAGCCTGGGCAGACCGCGTTCACCCGAATGCCGTCGCCCGACCGATGCCGGATCCGCCGCCGGTGACAATGGCTGACTTGCCGTCGAGAAGCCCGCTCATGCCGAAACACTCCAGTGCGCGCGCAAGGCGGCGCTGATGGCGGTGATCAAAGTCGCCGAGGCCCGGATGAACCGGCCCATGGTCAGGAAGGCGTGCATCTGGTCGGACATGTGCATGGCCGCCACTTGCACCCCTTCATTCTCCAGCCGCTCCGCATAGGCACGGCCCTCATCGCATAGCGGATCATGGCTGCATGTCAGCACGAAGGCCGGTGCTACGCCCGCCAGGTTCGCGGCCCGCAGCGGCGAGGCGCGCCAGTCCTGCTCGTCCTTCGTGTCGCGCAAGTAGTGGGCACGGAACCACTTCATCGTTGTCGCGGTTAGCAGATACCCCTCGGTGATCCGGTCGTACGACGGATGCACCGCGGCCAGATCGGTTACCGGATAGACCAACACCTGATAGCTGATCGGCGGCAACGTGCCGTCACGCGCCATCAGCGCCATCACCGCGGCGAGATTGCCGCCGGCCGAATCGCCGCCAACGGCAACGCGCGCTGGATCGATCAGCAGCGCCGACGCATTGGCGATGATCCAGGCCGTTGCCGTCGCACTGTCATCCACGGAAGCCGGAAACTTGTGCTCCGGCGCCAGCCGGTAGTGCACCGAAATGACGCAGCAGCCCGCCTCGTTGGCAATCTGCCGGCACACCACGTCGTGGCTGTCGAGGTCGCCGATCACCCAGCCGCCGCCATGGAAATAGATCAGGCACGGCAACGTTGCGCCGGCCTGCGTGCCCGCCGCGCGATACAGCCGCAACGGCACCCCGCCGCCATCGAGGTCGCGGAACTCCGCCACGTCAGGCGGCTCCATCTGCAGCACCGTGCGCGACGCCGCCGAAGCGGCCCGCGCCTCATCGGGCGAAAGCGTGTTCAATGGCGGCCGGCCGGAAGCCTTGATCAAGTCCAGCACACGCTGGTCGTCGGGATGCAGGCGCATGGTGGCTCCTAAGGGGTCTCGGCGAGAAGGACGTCGCCGACAGCATCGGGCAGCGGGGAGGCGGCGGTCAAGGCAGGCACCGACATCGAAATTTCCCGTCGCGCCGCCGCTTTGACGCTGCAATAACTGCGGCGCTGACACCACAACCGCTTGGCTTCACCCGACCCCGCCGCGCTGTTCGATACGACGCGCGAGCGTCTGCTGAATGGCGGGGACGTCGCGCTCGCCATCGACAACCTGAGTGATGGCCTGTGGTGGATGCGCACCTCGCTGCCGGCCATCCCCTGCTGCCACAGTTGCACGAGAACCCGTTCACGCGTCGCGCGTTCACCAAACCGCGCGTCTACACACGCCACCGCCCGGACATCTTCTATCTCGAAGTCCGCAAGCGCACGATCCGCGAGGAGTAGCCCAATCGTGCTGCAAAAAAAGCCCCGCCAGGCACAAGCCCGGCGGGGCAAGGGTACAGGGAGGCTTCACGTCTGGGAGACGAAGGGGTCATAAACCCCTTTTCCCGCCTCGCGGCGAGAACTCAGACGGTGCCATTTCCCAGGAGCAACACCGTCGTATTCGGTGCTGAGACCTTATGTTGCAATGCGATGCCAGACCACAGCCAATTGGCCAAACCTGCCATGCTCCCGGTGCATCACGGATGCAGTGATCAGATGCTAATCCACCGTCAAAGCATTGAATTGACAACGGAATTCAAGAAACTCATTAACTGTCAGTTGCGTTGTGCCAACTTGGCAAGAAGGAAGTCCCGGAACACGGCAACCCGCTTCGAATTGCGCAGTTCCTCAGGGTAGACGAAGAACACGTCCACTTTCGGCGCTCGCAAATCAGTGAGGATACGCACCATTCCCTCGGCTTCCGCATGCATGTAGTCGGGCATGGCAGCGATACCGACCCCGGCCTGCACGGCGAGCATCATCGCCTTCATGCTATTCACTTCCAGCAAGCCCCGTCGCGGACTGCCCGGACGGCGGCCGACTTCGGCAAGCCAGTTCACGTCAGGCACGGGCGGGCGATATTCGCCGAATAGCACCAGCTTGTGGTTGTCGAGGTCTTCCGCCCGTAACGGCGTGCCGTGCTTCTTCAGATACTCAGGCGACGCGCATACTTGCCACTCGATGGCCATCAGATGACGCTGCACCAGATCGGGCTGCTTGGGTGGATGCATACGGATCGCCACATCGGCCTCGCGCATGGCGAGATCGAGATCGGTGTCGTCGAGCAGCAACTGCACCTGCACGTCCGGATACTGGTCGAGGAAGTCCTTCAAGCGGGGCGCCAGCCATGACGAGCCGAACCCGACAGTCGTGGTGATCTTCAATCGCCCCGCCGGACGCTCCTTGCTCTCGGTCAGGAGCGCCTCGGTCATCGCCAGCTTCGCGAACACCTCGCGCACCGTCCGGTTCAGGCTCTCCCCCTGCTCCGTGAGAATCAGCCCACGCGCATGGCGGTGGAACAGCGGCACCTGCAAGGTTTCCTCGAGCGCCGATATCTGCCGCGAGACGGCGGACTGGCTGAGGTTCAATGTATCGCCCGCATGCGTGAAGCTGCCAGCTTCGGCCACCGCGTGGAAAACGCGCAGCTTGTCCCAGTCCATCTTTCCGTCATCCCCTGCCAAAACGCCGCCATGCGAGATCAGCCCGCATGGATCGTCCGGCCTCCATGAAACACTCTAGCGCCATTCGCGCGGAAAAATCCGCACGGAACGAAGTTATTCTGCCGCAAGTATCGAGTCGGCGTCCTGTTCTGCCAGAAATTTTTCCACTTCCAGCGCCGCCATGCATCCGGTGCCTGCCGCCGTGACCGCCTGGCGCCAGATTTTGTCCTGCACATCGCCCGCCGCGAACACGCCGGGAACTGAAGTCCGAGTCGTGCCGGGCGCTGTCAGGACATAACCGTCTCGATCCAGCGCCACCTGGCCGTCGAACACAGCCGTGGTGGGCGAGTGTCCGATGGCGATGAACACGCCGTCAACGTCCAGCCGTGAAATCTCGCCGGTCTTGACGTTGCGTACCCGCACCCCGTCGACGCTCGCCGGACTGCCGGTGCCTGTAATCTCTTCCACTGCGCTGTCCCACACCACCGATATCTTCGGATTGGCGAACAGACGGCGCTGCAAAATCTTCTCCGCCCGAAAACTGTCGCGCCGATGGATCACCGTCACCGACGCCGCATGATGCGTCAGATACAACGCCTCCTCGACCGCGGTATTGCCGCCGCCCACCACCGCTACCCGCTTGCCACGGAAAAAGAACCCGTCGCAGGTCGCACAGGCCGAAACGCCAAAGCCCTGCAACCGCTGCTCCGATTCGAGCCCTAGCCACCGCGCCTGCGCCCCGGTCGCGATAATCACACTCTCGGCGACGTAAACATCCCCCGAGTCGCCAACGGACCGGAACGGCCGGCGCGAAAAATCGACCTCAGTGATCAAATCCTGCACGACGAGCGTGCCCACATGCACCGCCTGTGCCGCCATCTGATCCATCAGCCACGGCCCCTGCACGGTCTCGGCGAACCCCGGGTAGTTCTCGACATCCGTGGTGATCGTCAACTGCCCGCCCGGCTGCATGCCCGCCACAAGCATCGGCTCAAGACCCGCCCGCGCGGCATAGATCGCCGCCGTGTATCCAGCCGGCCCGGCTCCGATAATGAGGGTGCGGATATTATGCGTATCAGCCATGCCAATGGATCCAGCGTTCTTGCCGTTCGAACATATCGGTCTTGCGGGGTGCAGGACAAGCGACACCATAGCCGCAGCCCTTGCGCGACCGTGGGCGCGCAATAATATGTCGCGAGGCCTATACCGCGAGAAACATACGGCCCATTCCCCGTCGAACCGGCCGCCAGAGGATGACCCAACCGCTCATGAAACCGCAATCCTCCGACTCGCATGTGCTCGATGCCATCGATCGGCGCATCCTCGCCGAACTCCAGGCGGACGGGCGAATGACCAACGTCGAACTCGCCCAACGCGCCGGCATCTCCGCCCCCCCTTGCCTGCGCCGCGTCCGTCGCCTCGAAGAAGCCGGCATCATCCGTGGCTACCACGCCGACAGCGACCCACAAAAACTCGGTTGGGAAATCACCTTCTTCGCCGTCGTCGGCCTCGAAAGCCAAAAAGAAACCGTGCTGTCCGCCTTCGAACACATGGTTGCCGAATGGCCGGAAGTGCGCGAATGCCACATGATCCGCGGCGGCAGCGACTTCCTGCTCAAACTCGTGGCACGAGACACCGCCCACGAAAACCAACTCACCACCAAACTGACCGGCGCGCCCTCCGTGTCCCGCGTCCAAACGCTCCAAACCATCCGAACCAGCCGCAACCTGGCCGGCGTGCCACTCTGATCCCGGCAGCCTCGGGGCTTGGGGCGGTGACGGGAAGGAAGGCGGGGGCCCCGCCTTCGCCGTGTCCTCCGACGCGCCGCATGCGCGTCGACGGCAGAGCCCTGGCCTTCCTCGTCTTTACGCCTCTGTACCGGAAGCTGCCGGCATGAGAGTGCCCCGCTGGGCCTGGGCTGCATTGGTTGGGATGACTTTGGTGCGGCTGGCGGTGGCGGCGGTGATGCCGTTGGCGCCGGACGAGGCGTATTACTGGGTTTGGTCGCGCGCGTTGGCGCCTGGCTATCTCGATCATCCGCCGATGGTCGCGTTGTGGATCTGGGTTGGGAGTTTCGCTCTCGGTGATGGATCGGCGCTGGGCGTGCGGTTGCTGGCGCCGTTGTCGGCCGCGTTGGGGAGTGTGATGCTGGTCCGCGCCGGCGAGGACTTGCTGCCCGGCCGACATGCGGGGTTGGTCGCGGCGGCGCTCTTGAACGCGACGCTGCTGTTCGGTGTTGGCGCCGTGACGATGACGCCCGACACCCCGGTGCTGTTCTTCTGGACAATGGGCCTGTGGGCGCTCGCCCGCGTGCTGGCGACGGGGCAGGGGGCCTGGTGGCTCGTCGCGGGCGTCGCCACCGGCGGCGCGATGGCCAGCAAATACACTGGGGTCTTCCTCGCCGCCGCGATCCCGTTATGGGTGATCCTGATCCCGTCTCTGCGCCCGTGGTTGCGCCGCCCGCAGCCATGGATCGGTGCCGCGCTGGCGATCGCCATGTTCACCCCGGTCATCGCCTGGAACGCCGCGCGGGACTGGGCGAGTTTCGCCAAGCAGGCCGGCCGTACCGCCGCCTGGGAGCCCGCGCGCGCCATCCAGTATTCCGGCGAATTGATCGCCGGCCAACTCGGCCTTGCCACCCCTTTCATCGGCCTGCTCTGCGCGGCCGGCATCGTCATGGCTTTCCGCCATGCCCTGCGCCGTGATCCCGCTTGGACCCTCCTCGCCTTGCTGACAGTCCTGCCCAGTATTGTGTTCCTCCGGCACGCACTCGGCGACCGCGTGCAAGCGAATTGGCCGGCGATCCTCTACCCCGCCGCCGTTATTGCCGCGGCCGGGCTTGGCGGGTTCTGGCCTCGACTGATCCGTCCCGGCATCGCCCTCGGCCTCGCGCTGACCCTGATCGCGTGGACCCAGGCCGCCTTCGCCCCACTCGCCTTGCCCATGCGCCTCGACCCGACATTGCTGCGTCTCGGCGGCTGGGAGGTGTTGGCTGCCGACATCGATACGGCGCGACGCGAGGCCGGCGCCGATTTCGTCGCCTCCGACAACTACAGCCACGCCGCCCTGCTCGCCCGCTTGCTACCCCCCGGCGTACCCGTCTACGGCGTCGAGGGTCGCTGGCGCCTGTTCGCCTTGCCTGCCACCACTGCCACTGGCCAAATCGGTATCCTCGTCCGCTCCGCGCGCCGCGACGACGCGCCCGATCCGGCGGGATGGGGCACGATCACCCGCCTCCCGCCGATTGACCGCGCCCGCAATGGGATGACGGCCGAGGGGTTTCGGCTCTATCGTGTTACTGGCACAGCCGACGCGGCCCCGATGGCCGTCATGCCGCGACCAAGGTAAGGAGCCCGCTATGACGAACCTGGCCATGCACCTGCCGACCCATGACGACGTTCAGGCCGCCCGCGCCCGCATCACCCCGCATATCGTCCGCACTCCGATGCTGCGCCACGCGCTGCTCGACGAACGCACCGGCGGGACGATCCTCGTCAAGCCCGAGCCGTTGCAGCGCACCGGCAGCTTCAAGCTGCGTGGAGCGACTAACGCGATCCGCAAGCTCACCGAGGCCGAGCGCCGCGCCGGCGTGGTCACCCATTCCTCCGGCAATCACGGCCAGGCCACCGCGTGTGCTGCGGCCAGCGTCGGCATCCGCGCGACGGTGTTCATGCCGGCTGACGCCCCGCGCATCAAGATGGAGAGCACGCGCCGGTGGGGCGCCGAGATCATCCACTACGATCGCATCACCGACGACCGCGAGACGATGATGCGCATCCATGCCGAGCGCACCGGCGCGGTGATGATCCCGCCCTTCGACCACGCCGATGTCATTGCGGGCCAGGGCACACTGGTGCTCGAACTCGCCGAGGACGCCAAGGCCGCGGGACTTGCCATGGATGCCCTGCTCGTCTGCACCGGCGGAGGCGGGCTCGTGGCCGGCTGCGCGCTGGGCATCGAGGGCGTCTCACCCACCACCAAGGTCTACGCCGTCGAGCCCGAGGGCTGGGACGACACTGCCCGCTCGCTCGTCGGCGGCGAACGCCTCGCCAACCTGCCGGGTGGCTCGACCTTGTGCGACTCCCTCCTCTCCAAGATGCCCGGACGGATGACCTTCGCCCTCAACCAATCCCGCCTCGCCGGCGGACTGGTGGTGACCGACGCCGAGGTGTTCGCCGCGATCGCCTTCGCTTTCAGCCATTTCAAGCTGGTCGTCGAACCTGGTGGCGCCGTCTGCCTCGCCGCGCTCTTGGCCGGCAAGTTCGATGCCCGAGGTCAGGTTATCGGTATCGTCATCAGTGGCGGCAATGTCGATCCGGTGGTTTTTGGCCGCGCCTTAGCGGCTTGACCCGTCCCTTTAGGCCTGGTTAAGCAACCTCCGCCACACTGCGCCCCACCGCATCTTGCGGTTCAAAACAGGGGCGGCATGGCAGCGAAGGACAAGAAGGGCGATCGCGGCAGCATCGTCATCCGCAGGGAGGAAGTCGTCGAGGGCGGCCATCATGGCGGCGCCTGGAAGGTCGCCTATGCCGATTTCGTGACCGCGATGATGGCCTTCTTCCTGCTGATGTGGCTCCTCAACGCCACCACGGAGGAGCAGCGCCGCGGCCTTGCCGACTACTTCTCCCCCACCAACGCCATCAACGACGGCCATTCCGGCTCCGGCCGCCCGTTCGGCGGACGCACGCCGTTCGAGGACGGCACGATGGTGTCAAACCGTGGCGCCCAGTCGATCCGTCCCGGGAAGAAATCTGCCTCCGCCCAGGCCACCGATGACCCCGACGCGAACCAGGCGCCTGATGACACCGACGAGGCCGAGCAGGGCAGCCAGAACGGCCGCGCCACCGGTGGCGCGGCTGGCCAAGCCGTAACCAAACAGCCGCAAACTGGCTCGCGAGCCCCTGGCGGCGGTACCGCCGCGGCGCAGGCGCAAACCCCCTCGCAGGACCAAAGCCTCGCGCACACCGCCGCCGCCGCGCGCATGCTCGACGAAGCCGCCCTCAAGGCCGAGCGCGAACGCCGCGAACGCGAATCCTTCGACCAAGCCGCTGCCCAGATCCGCGAAGCGATCCGCGCCGACCCCGCTCTTGCGGACCTCGCCCGTCAACTCAGCATCGATTTGACCCCGGAGGGATTGCGCATCCAACTGCTCGATGAGGAGCGTCAACCGATGTTCGCAACCGGCTCGGCCGCCATCAATGATCGCGCACGCCTGCTGCTCCAGAAAGTCGGCCCCGTGCTCGCACGAATGCCCGAGGACATCGCCATCTCCGGCCACACCGACGCCACGCCGTTTCGCGGCGAAGGCCGCTCCAACTGGGAACTCTCGACCGAGCGTGCGAACGCCACGCGCCGCCTGCTGGTCGAAACCGGCCTCCAGGAAACTCGCTTCCGGCGCATCACCGGCAACGCCGACCGCGACCCGCTGTTGCCCAATGATCCGTTGGCCGCGGCCAACCGGCGCATCGCCATCGTCGTCCTCAAGTCAGGCAAACCGCAATCATGACCACGATCGGCGGCCTGATCTTCGTTCTGCTTTGCGTCTTTGGCAGCTACGCGATGGCTGGCGGCAGCTTCGAGGTGCTGCTGCACGCCCTCCCGCATGAAATGCTGACCATCGGCGGCGCCGCGGTTGGCACCTTCATCATGTCCAACTCGCTGCATGACGTGAAACACGCCCTCGGCGGCATCGGCAAAGCCCTCAAGGGCGCCTCCTATAAGAAAACCGACTACATCGAACTGCTGAGCCTGCTGTATTTCTTCGTCCGTCTCGCTAGCACCAAGGGCTCGATGGCCCTGGAACCGCATATCGAGAAACCCGCCGAGAGCGCCGCCTTCCGGAAGTTCCCCAAGATCCTGAAAAACCATCACGCTTCAGACATGGTGTGCGACTATCTGCGCATGATCGGAATGAACGCCGACGACCCCAACCAGATCGAGGACGTGATGGGCCGCGAACTGAAAAAAACCCTGCACGAGGAACTTCACGCCGCCCACGCTTTGCAAACCATGGCCGATGGCCTGCCCGCGCTCGGTATCGTCGCCGCCGTGCTCGGCGTCATCAAAACGATGTCCTACATCAACGAACCGCCTGCCGTGCTCGGCGCCATGATCGGCGGCGCGCTCGTCGGCACCTTCCTCGGCATTCTCCTCGCCTATGGCGTGGCCGCCCCCTTCGCCGGCCGCCTCAAGGGCGTCATCGAGGAGGAGAGTAAGTTCTTTGAGGTCGTCCGCGCCGTCCTGGTCGCGCACCTCCACGGCAACGCACCTCAGGTCAGCGTCGAGACCGGTCGCAAGATGGCGCCGAACCAGCACATGCCGAGCTTCGTCGAATTGGAAACCGCCGTTCAAAATCTGCAAATCGCCTAACCCTGCCAGCCACTCGCGTTGACGCCGGCCACCCCAGCGGGCAAATCGTGCCTATGACGCATGCCCCCACCGACCCCCACCCCAGCAGTGATCTGCGGGGCCGCTCCTCCCCCTTCCACGACCTGCTTGGCTTTGTCATGACCGAGTGGTCCGAGGGGCACTGTGTAATCTGCTGCGATCTTCGCCTCCAACACATGAACCGCAACGGCTTCGCCCACGGCGGCGTGCTAATGGCGATGCTGGACGAAGCCGGTGCCGCCGCTGGCGTCTGGGGCGGCACGCTCGGCCAGGCCCGCCGCTCCGTCACCATCGATCTGAACTGCTCCTTCACCGGCCGCGCCAGCGCGGGACGCCTCGCCGCCACCGGGACCATGCTCAGTCACGGCCGCCAGATATTCTTTTGTCGCAGCGAACTACGCGATGAGGCCGGCACACTGATTGCCTTCGCCCAGAGCACGCATCGCTGGCGTTCGGAGCCGGATGCGTCCTGACCGTCCGCCGGCTCAGGCCGGCATCATCGCGGCGGCTGCTTCGGAACCGCGCAAGATCTCGATCAGCCGGACCCGATCGACCGTAGTTGCACTATCCTCCCCGCTCTGTGGCTTCAGCGTCTCCGTCGCCTGCCGCAACAGCCGGTCGTAGTGCTCAGCCCCGCCTAGCCGGCGCGCCACCGTCTCGAACTTCCGCAGATCGCGGGCGCTGGTCTCGAACTGCTCCACCGCGGCATCGCTCGCTCCAGCCAGTTTGCTGGCGGGTTGCAGAAGTTCAGTGTCGAGCGACTTGCTGAACCGCTCGCGGCTCGATGTATCGATCTCCTGTCGTAATTTACCGATCCGTAGCTTGCGGCTTGGCCGTTGCGAGGACCGGCTGTCGAGGTCTTCGAGCAGAGCGATCAAGCGGCGCAACTCGCCGGTCGCGAGTTCCAGCGCCGGCTGTCCCTGGTCTGAATTCTCGATCGTATCAAGCATTGAATCCACCGCTCGATCGGCCGCCGCCCGGGCGGATGGATCGCCATGCCGAGCAGCCACATCCTCGGCTATCGTCAACAACAACTCGGCGCGCGGCAGCTGCGCGGCCAGCAGTGTCATCAGGGTCGCAAATGCATCGGCGCCACTGCGCAGGGCACCGGTTAACAACTCCTCGAGATCGAAACTGACGGGATCAATGCCACCCCACGCCAGTTCGAGCATCGCGTCCAGGCGCCCGGCATCGGCCAAACCGGTCGCAGCGATGCTGGCAATGATGCGATGGTCCTGCGCCGATAATCCGGTCGCCGTCGTCCAATCCTGCGAGATCTCCAGCCGCCGCAACACCTCGGCCGCCGCCGGCCAGATGTCCCCTCCGATCCGCTGAACCGTGCGATGATCATCAGACATCACGCTGATAAGTTGCGTCTCGGCTGCTACCGCAAGCACCCCGAGTTCTACCCGTACCGCAGCGGCCAACGGTTGCAGCGCGGTCCGCGGGATCGTGAACGCTTCGCGCCGCCAATCCGGCCCTGCGACGATCAGTGGATTGACCGGCGTGAACAGCAGTCGCGCGAACGTAAGCCGCCGCGGCACATGCAGAACGGCCAGCCGCGGACGCAGTGCCGCGATCAGAAGATCGGCCTCACCACGCACCGGCATGGCATCCACCATCGCCACGACCCGCATGATTTGCTGGTCCCGCGCGCCCGCGAGTTCATGTTGGAGCATCCGCATCTGCGGGCGGCCCACGGTGCCCGGCGCGGCCCCGGTTGTGTTGTTCCTGCTCATGTGGCGTGCGCCAGCACAGCTTCGTTGCGCGCGATCAGGTCGATCACACTGCGACCGGTCCGCCAATCCTCAAACAGCACCACCCTGCGCCGGTGCCGCATCATATCCCCTTCGACGTTGATGTGCTGACTGACCCAGTTCCCCGCCTCGCGCGGCACTACCGGCGCGATGTTGCACATCTCCGTCAATGTTGCCTCAGTTGCAGCCGCCCGTGTCTCCCAAAGCGCCGCCAGACGATCCCAGCCATCAAGCAGCCATTCCGGCCGCGCCAGTGTTTGTGCAAGCTGCTCCGGCTCGACGATCCAGAGGCGAAGCAACTCCTTGATATCAGAGGCCGCCTTGTATCCGTCGACCATTGTCGCCTGCGCGCAGGCCGTCGTCAGATCAATCGCACCAGAAATCAGGTCAGCCTCGCCAGCCGCATCCCCAGGATTAGCCTCCATGAAGGCGGCCAGCTCCTGGCGCACCTTCATCAAGTGCGCGATCAATGTCGGCAGGCGTGCCCCCTGCGTATTGGCGCGTAACCCAATCCCGCTATAGAGCACTGAGATCTGCTCCAACGCCGCCGCCACAGATTCCGGCGTGCGGCCAAGCTCCGGCGCCACGATCGCAATGGCGCGCCTGGCCCGGCGTTCAAGCTCGGCGGGATGCGCGCGCTCCGGCGGGGTGGCATTCTCCCCCTTCGGCTCGATCGAGCGTACGAGTTCAAGCAGCAGGCTGAAATTGGTAATCAACCCCGCCTGGTGATCCGCCTGCTCCGCCACCCGCGCCGCCGCCGCGGCCGCCCGTCCGGCATAGCCTTGCGCTGCCGCTGAGTGGGCCGCCTTGCGGATCGTCGCCGGCGTCACTCCATGCACGGTCGCTACCATCGCACTGAGCCGAGCGTCATGGACCGTCGGCCGGCACAGCGCGGCAATACCCTCCCACGGCACGATGTACACGCCCCGCCCGCCTGACGGGTTCGGCACGATCAACTCCATCGCAGTCCGACCGCCTGGCCGTACCCGTGCGCCAGCCAGCTGCGGCGTGGTGAACGGCACGGCGATCCCTCGTTCAAGGAAGGTCGTCGGCAGATGGTTCTGAATGGGCGCCGGCGTCTTGCTGCCGGCAGTTCCTGACTCCGAGTTGCTCACGCCTGCATGCCTCACGAATGAGCCGCCAGTATCCCGCGCAAGGTATGAACACACTCTTTCCGGCACGCGCAAACGGCCCTGAGATCAGGCTCCTGGCAGGTCATCCATTGCCGGCCGGCCGGTCAGGAACCGCCAATGGTGCCACAACAGGCGCGCGGCGAGCGATCGGTGCGGTTGCCACCGCTCCGCCGCCCGGCGTAGTGCCACGGCGTCCGGCCGCACCGCCATGCCGCGCAGCGCCCCGTACGCCCCCTGCAAGGCGATATCGCCTGCCGGGAAAATATCCATCCGCTCCAGCGCGAACAGCAGATACACTTCCGCCGTCCACGGCCCCAGTCCGCGCACGGCTATGATCGTGGCGATGGCGGCCGCGTCATCCATCACCGCGATCCGCGCATCGTCTAGCCGCCCCTCGGCATAGGCCGCCGCGAGTGAACGGGAATGCGAAACTTTCGGCCGCGACAACCCGGCACCCCGCAGCGCATCGTCGTCCAGCCGCAGCAGCCCCTCCGGCGTCAACGCGCCCGGCAACGCCGCCAACCGGCGCCAGATCGCGCCCGCCGCTTGGTTGCTGATCTGCTGTCCCATGATCGCCTGCAACAACCCGGCAAATCCTGGTGTCCGCCGCCGCCACGGCAACGGCCCCGCCGCGGCCTCGATACCGCCGAGATCGGGGTCCTCGGCGGCCAGTCGATCAAGCCCGGCGCGCGCGGCGGCCGGGGGCAGGGGAGGGGACATGGTGGCCTTGAAAATGTTTGCAACCAAATGCAACCGCCGATATGCCGTCGCCTCGGATCACGCTATGTTGGCGCGATGATGACCCACATGTCCATCACCTCGCCGGCCACCACAGCTTCGGCGCCTGCGCCGCATCTCCTCATCGTCGACGATGACCGCGAGATACTCGACCTTGTGGCCAAATTCCTCGAGCGCCAGGGCCTTGCCGTGAGCGTCGCTCGCAGCGCCGCCGAGGCGCGCCGGCTGATCGCCGAGAAAAGCTTCCATCTTGTCGTGCTCGACCTGATGATGCCCGGCGAAAGTGGCCTGGATCTCGCCCGCTGGCTCCGTTCCCAGTCAAGCGTGCCGATCGTGATGCTGACCGCCATGGGCGAGGAGGCAGACCGTATCCGCGGACTCGAGCTCGGCGCCGACGACTACGTCGCCAAGCCGTTCAACCCGCGTGAGTTGCTCGCCCGCATCCGCGCCGTGCTGCGCCGCTCCAGTGAGCCCGGCACGGCGGCGACGGAACAAACCAGTCGCGACATCGTCTTCGCCGACTGGACGCTGGACCCTGTGCGCCGCCGCCTGCTCAACCCCGACGGGGTGGAGGTGCCGCTCACCGGCGGCGAATACGACCTGCTCGCCGCTCTCATCGACCGCGCCAACCGGGTGCTCACACGGGACATGCTGCTGGAGTCCCTGCGTGGGCGCCAGGCCGGCCCATTCGATCGCGCCATCGACGTCGCCATCAGCCGCCTGCGCCGCAAACTCGAAGACAATGGCCGCAACGCCCAACTCATCAAAACCGTCCGCGGTGGCGGCTACGTGCTCGCTGCCGTGGTCAAGCGCCCATAGGAATGCTGATGAGCGCGCCGCCGTTGAGCGCGCCCCCGTTGAGCGCGCCGCCGTTGAGCGCACCGCCGTGATCCCGGCGATCTGGCCGCGCAGCTTGGCGGCCAGAACCGCCGTCGTGCTGCTGCTGGGTCTGGTGATCGTCCAGGGTGCCGGCCTCACCATCCACGCCTTCGACCGTATCGACCTGCTCCGTCTCGCACAGATGCACGACGTGGCCATCCGCACCATGACCCTCTATCGCAGCCTGGCGCTGATGCACGCGGACCAGCGTGGCAATGCCGTCGATGTGCTCGAAGCCAGCGACGGCCAGTTCTTCACCTTCTCCGACACCCCGCCGCTTGACGCCCTTCGGCCGACCCCACTTTGGCTGCAACGCCAACTTGCCGCCGAAATGCAACTCGTCCCCATTCCTGTCAGTGAACGGCCGCGCGACATGGTCTTTCTCGGTAGCGGTGAACAGCAGATGATGTCGATCGGCCTGCGCTTCACCGACGGCAACTGGCTCAATCTGCGCATCGACCTGCCGCCGCCCCGCCCTTGGCATTCCTTCACGTTTCTCGCCGCCTTCGCCATGATGACCCTGGCCGCCGGCGCCATGACCCTGTGGGCCGTCCGCCGCCTCACCCTGCCGGTCACCATGCTCGCCCGCGCCGCCGAAACCCTGGGCCGCGACGTCAACGCTCCGCCGCTGCCGGAGCACGGTCCCTCCGAGGTTGCCATCGCCGCCACTGCCTTCAACACCATGGCGACCCGCATCCGCCGTTTCGTCCAGGACCGCACCCTCATGCTGGCGGCCATAGGCCATGATTTGCGCACCCCCGTCACCCGTCTTCGCCTGCGTGCCGAGTTTATCGATGACGAAACCCAGCGCACCCGCATGCTGGCCGATCTCGACGAAATCGAGGCGATGATCTCGGCCACTCTCGCGTTCGGACGCGATGCCACCACCCACGAGCAACCCTCGCGGCTCGACCTTGCCGAACTCGTCCGCACCATCCTTGACGAAGCCGGCGACATGAACCCCAACATCGCAGCCCGGCTCACGGCAACCGGCCCGGAGCACCTCACCGTCACCGCCCGGCCGCTGGCCCTCAAGCGGGCTTTGACCAACCTCGTCGCCAACGCCATCAGCTACGGGCATGGCGCCCGCGTCATTCTCGGCGAACCCGTGCGCACCGCGAGCGGCAGCGCGGTGACACTGCTCATCGAGGATGACGGCCCCGGCATTCCCGCGACCGACTTGGAGCGCATGTTCCAACCGTTCCAGCGCATGGAATCCAGCCGCAGCCGGGAAACCGGTGGCGTTGGCCTCGGCCTGCCTATCGCCCGCAACATCTTGCGCGCCCATGGCGGCGACGTGACATTGTCGAACCGTGCGCCCGGTGGAATCCAGGCCCGCGTCGTACTCCCAGTCTGAACAACGCTATTCGGCCAGCAACAACGCCACCAGATCGTCCCACTCCGCCGCCAGCGTCCCCTCCGGCATCACTCGCTTTGCACGGGCATACCAGTAGCCGGCATTGGCGAGATCGCCTTCCTTGCGATGCAGATAGGCATGCACCGCCGCCCCCGCGGCGTCGTCCTGGTCCTGCGCACATTGATGCGCCCGCGCCCAGTCTCCGCGCCCATCCCACCACAGCCCAGACAGTGCGAGCGAAATCCCGGCCGGCGGCGCGTCGGCCGCGAGGCTGGCGCGAAACCCTGAAACATCCATGCTCATGCCCCCAACAACCGCCGCAGCTTGCGCACAGCACTCTCCGGCGTCGTCAACACCGGCTTGCCCGTCGCCTCCCGGATGCCACCTGCCGCCCGCGCCAAGCTGAACTGCGCCAACGCGATCACGTCGCAATCCCGCAATGCTTCCGCCGCCAGCACCGCCGCCCGGTCATGCCCCGCGCCATCGCCCCGATCAAGCGCCGCCAACGCCTCCGCCGCCAGGCAAGGCACCAGCGTGCAGCCCGGCGCCGCCAGCGCGAACTCCGGCGGCATCGAGGCCAATGTCGGCACAAACGTCGCCATCAACCCGATCCGCGCCGCCGGCCCACCCGCCAATAGCGCTTCCTCGATCATCGCCTCGTTCGGCTTCAACACCGGAAGCGGCGCCAACTCCCGCGCGCACGCCTCGATACACGGCCCGAACGCCGAGCACGTAAACAATATGCCATCCGCCCCGCACTCCGCCGCATAACGCGCCAGGGCGAGAAACCGCGCCGTCATCCGCGGCGTCAACGCGCCATCACGGGCAAGGTCCGCCGATAAGCTGTCATCCAGCAGATTGGCCAACCGCGCCTGGGGCCAAAGCTCGGCAAATGCCGCCTCGATCGGCGCGACCGAATGTTTCAGCGCATGAATAAGGGCAATCCGCATGGTACGATCCGCTGTCTGACATCCGCTTCTAGCAAGTTTCACCCGCCCGCACACCGCCTTACGCTTGACGTCGCAGCCCCCTCCGCCGACCCTCCCGCGAACGCGCCACAACCGGGGAACCGCCCATGAGCATCGCCATCACCTTCGTCGGCACCACCCGCGACCAACTCGGCGAAGGCACCCTGTGGGACCCCCTCGAACAGGCACTCTACTGGGTCGACATCCACGCCAAACGCATCCACCGCCATGACCCCGCCACCGGCAGCGTCCGAACCTGGGACCTGCCGGACCTCGTCGGCAGCATCGGCCTGTCCCAACCGGGCCAGCTCATCGTCGCCCTGCGCGACGGCTTCTACAGCTTCGATCTCTCCACCCAGGGACTCCGCCCGCTCGTCTGCCCCGAAGCCGGCAACCCCGCCATCCGCTTCAACGACGGCAAGATGGACCGCCAGGGCCGATTCCTTGCGGGCACCATGGAACTCGCCCCCGCCGATCCCCCCGCCGGCAAGCTCTATCGCCTCAACCCCGACCTCACCACCGATATCCTTGAAACCGGGGTGCGCATCTCCAACGCCCTCTGCTTCAACCCCGCCGGAAACCGCCTCTTCTACGCTGACAGCCTCGCCGGCGCCGTCTGGGCCTACGACTACGACACCACCACCGGCCACACCACCAACCGCTGCATCTTCGCCGAGACCGCAACCTCCCTCGGCTCCGCTCCCGACGGCGCCACCGTCGACGCCGCCGGACACCTCTGGGTCGCCCTCGTGAACAGCCAGCAACTCGGCGAATTTGCGCCCGACGGAAGCCTCATCCGCACTATCGACCTGCCAATCCCCTACCCAACCTGCCCCTCCTTCGGCGGCGCCAGACTTGACGTGCTCTACCTCAGCGCCATCTCGGACTCCGGTGGCCGCCTGAAAACCGACCATCCCGACGGCGGCCGCCTCATGGCCATCACCGGCCTCGGAGCCCGCGGCCTCCCAGAACCACGCTTTCGGCTTGGTGCGCCCGCTGGGGTTGGGATTGACCCGCTCTAGTGGACGCCCTGAGTCTTTCTCCAGAGGTGTAGCCAATGCCGAAATCCCGACCGCCGTATTCGCCTGAGTTCCGTCGTCAGATGGTCGAACTGTTGCATGCCAGGCGCGATCCCGATGAGCTTGCACGGGAGTTTGAACCGACTAGTCAATGAGTCCGGGCCTGGGTTGCCAAGGCTAGTCAGAAAGAGGGCTGACACGGCGCGGGGGGCTGCCGTCCGGGTCTCCGCGTTCATGGTCGAGCTAGCGGGCGCAGACGGCTTCGTCGGACAGCCCATCCATGTGTTTGAGCAGATGCAGTCCAACTACCAGCCGGACAGACAGGCCCGACCGGCCGATACCCTCCGTGTAAAGCGGATCGAAGCTGTCCTGGAATACCCGCGAGTCGGTCAGCCTGGCTAGGCGAACCAACGGGTGCTGGCGATCGATCAGGTTTTCCAGGGGACGCGACCACCTCCGGGAAACCCGGGGCGGTTCAACACAACCATTTGGGGAGGTTTTTCGACGTGCCAGAGCGCGTGCAACGTCCAACTGGCAGCAGAACCAACATCCCAGGGGATTCGCATATGGAAAGCTACGGCGGACTTTGATCCAATTCGACGCTCATTTGAGACCCACGGTCGACGAGAGACCTCGAAAATCACCCTCGGGCGCCGTCGTGGCGGGCGGAAAACCCATATGCGATAGCCCGCCAACATCCCAGGGCAATCGCATTTGGAATTTCTGGCCTCCGGAGGGTCTTGCACGGCTGGATTCGGGACGCTGCGGTTGGAATTGCGCAGCTTGAAGGACGTTT
>JAYTUU010000091.1:0-22237 GCA_043744375.1 Rhodospirillales bacterium
AGTGCTTCGTGTCGTTCATAGTGACGTGTTCACTGGCCGGACAATGCCCATGGGTGAGCGCAGACGGCGGCGACGCCATCCCGTCATTTTGAGTGACGCGGGCCACGAGGAGGTGCTGAACAGGTTACCTGAGGCGCCTTACCCGGAAGAGTTATGGACAGAGAAGGTTGAGACGACCTGGCACCATTGTTTCAAGCGATTATCCGCAGGCGTCAAATTCCAAGGCTCGCTTTAGGCTCAGGCGTGCTTGGCCAACCGGTAGGTCGCCAGCGGGTTCCGGGCTGAGCCCTGGTCCTACTCCAGCCAGGACAGCAGCACGGACAGCGTGACAATCGAGAGTGCCGTGCTGGCGACGACGGTGGTGGCGGAGGCTTCGGCCATGGTTTCATAGCGTCGGGCCAGCAGGAAGGCGTTGGCACCGGTCGGCATGGCGGAGGCGAGGACGACGACCTTGAACGCGATCCCGGTGACGCCGGCGAGGTGGGCGAGGACGGCGACGAGGGCGGGCATGGCGAAGAGTTTCAGGGCGCCGCCGATCAGCACCTCGCGCAGATCGAGCCAGCCGGCGGGGCGGGGCAGCGAGGCGCCGAGGCAGAACAGCGCGAGCGGCGGGCCGGCCGCGCCGAGCAGGCCGAACAGGCGTTGCGCGGCGGAGGCGATCGGCCATCCGGTCAGCCGCCAGGCCAGTGCCGCGACCATCGTTACGATCACCGGGTTGCGGACGATGCCCGGCAAGGCGGCGCGCAGGATTTCCAGCTTGGTGCGTCCGGTCTTGGTATGCCCTGGGCCACCTTCGGCCTCAATCAGAATGGTCGCTATCGGCAGCAGGAAGGTGGAGTGGAAGGCGACGACGGCGAGCAGGTTGGCCACCCCTTCCCGCCCGTACGCGGCGTCCACGATGGGAATGCCGAGCATGACGGTGTTGCCGAACACGCTGTTCAACGCGAACACGCCGGATGCCGCGGTGCCCGCGCGGAGGGCATATTTGGCGATGAACACGGCGGCGACGAAGAGCAGCAGCGCTCCGGCCAAAAAGCTGCCGGCGACGTCGAGCAGGCGCAGCGGCGGCGCGGCGGCGATGGAGACGAACAACAGGCTCGGCATGGCCGCGAAGAACACGAAATCGTTCATGCCCTTGATGGCCGGCGTGTCCAGCCATTTCAGCCGCACCGACAGCGCGCCCATGCCGATCAGCGCGAAGACCGGGGCGATGATGCCGAGGAGAACGCCCATCAGGCGCGGGCGGCGCGGGCGGCGGCGAGCACAGCGCGAGTTTCAGCGAGGGCGTGATCCAGATCGTCGTTGACCAGCACGTGATCGAATTCCGGCGCGTGGGACATTTCCGCCTCCGCCTCGGCCATGCGCCTGGCGATCACGGCCTCGGTGTCGGTGGCGCGGGCGCGCAGCCGGCGTTCGAGTTCGGCGAGCGAGGGCGGCATGATGAACAGCCCGACCACGTCCCGCGGCAAGGCGGTGCGGAGCTGGCGGTAGCCTTGCCAGTCGATGTCGAACGCCACGTCCCGCCCGGCTTCCAGCGCCGCCATAACGGGGGCGCGCGGGGTGCCGTAGGATTTGTCGAAAACGCCGGCGCCTTCGAGCAGCGCGCCGTCGCGAAGCATCGCGTCGTAGTTGTCCTGGGCGATGAAATGGTAGTGCACGCCATCCGTCTCGTTTGGGCGTGGGGTGCGGGTGGTGACGCTGACGGACAGCGACAAATTCGGCTCAAGCTTCAGCAGCCGGCGGGTGAGCGTGGTCTTGCCGGCGCCGGAGGGGGCGGAGAGCACCAGGCAAAGGCCGCGGCGCAAGGGAGGTGTGCTCATTCGATGTTCTGCACCTGCTCGCGCAGCTGCTCGATGGTAGCCTTGAGCTTCAGGCCGGTCGCTGTCAGGGCAGTGGTAGCGGATTTGCTGCACAGGGTGTTGGCCTCGCGGTTGAATTCCTGCACCAGGAAATCGAAGCGCCGGCCGATGTTTTCGCCCTCCGCCAGCAGGGCGCGGGCGGCGTGGATATGGGCATCGAGGCGATCGAGTTCCTCGCGCACGTCGGACTTGCCGGCGAGCATGGCGACTTCCTGGGCGATCCGCTCCTCCGGCAGCCCCGGCGCCTCGGCGAGCAGCGCGCGCAGGGTGTCCAGCATGCGGGCGCGCTGCTGGGCCGGCTGATCGGCGGCTTCCACGGCGGAGCGGGCGCAGAGGGCGGCGATCTCGTCGAGTTGGCCGGCCAGGGTTGCGCCGAGCCGCGCGCCTTCGGCGGCGCGGGCGGCGAGCAGGCCCTGCAGGGCGGTGGCGAAGCCGGCGCGCACGGCGTCCGCCTGCGCCTTGGCGGTCGCTTCGTTCTCCACCGGCACGGCGGAACGCAGGACGCCGGGCAACGCGAGGAGCGCCTCGGCGCGTGGCGGCGGGGCGCCGGGAATGCGGGCGGCGAGGTCGAGCGCCAGGGCCAGCACCTGCTCCAGCGCCGCCGGATCGGGGGCGAGCCGGGCCTGGTCGTCGCGTTTGGTGTTCAGGTTGGCGGTGACGTTGCCACGTTTGAGCACCTTGGCCGCCAGTTCCTTGAGGCCGGGCTCCAGCGCGTCGAGCCCCGAGGGCAGGCGGAAGCGCAGATCGAGGCCGCGGCCGTTGACGCTGCGCAGCTCCCACGCCCAGGTCAGGCCCTCGACCGCGCCCTCGCTGCGGGCAAAGCCGGTCATAGAGTTCGGCGCCACGGCCATCGACATCATCCCACTGCCACTGGCCTGTTCTAGCAGTGTCGGGCTAGGCTCGAAACATGGCCCCATACAACGCTGCCCTGATCACGGGCGCCTCCTCCGGCATCGGCCGCGCGCTGGCGCTGGAACTCGCCGGCCCCGGCGTGAGCCTGCATCTGGCGGGCCGCGATGCCGCGCGTCTGGAGGCGGCCGCTGAACACTGCCGGGCACGGGGGGCCGTGGTTCATACGAACGTGCTCGATGTGACCGACGCGGCCGGCATGGAGGCCTGGATCGCCGCTGCCGGACCGCTCGACCTGGTGGTCGCCAATGCTGGGCTGTCCGCTGGCACGGGGCGCGGCCAGGCCGAGACGGCGGCGCAGACGCGGCGGATTTTCGCCGTTAATCTCGATGGCGCGCTGAACACCCTGCTGCCTGCGCTTGCCCTGATGCGCGCCCAGCCGCGCGCGGCGAACGGGCGGCGCGGCACCATCGCCGTCGTCGCCTCGATCGCCGCCTTCACCCCGGCTCCCGGCGCACCGGCCTACTGTGCCGGCAAATCCGCGGTCGACGCCTGGACGGTGGCGACCGCCCATCTGGCGGCGCAAGACGGCATCACGATGACCAGCGTCTGCCCCGGCTATATCCGCACCGCGATGACGGCGAAGAACCGGTTTCCCATGCCCGGGCTGATGGACGCCGACCGCGCCGCGCGGATCATCCTGGCCGGGCTGGCGAAGGGCCGGCGGCGGCTGGTATTCCCGTGGTGGATGGGCATTGCCGCCCGCCTGATCGGCCTGCTGCCGGTCACCCTCTCCGGCCGCCTGCTATCGATCCCGCCCGCCAAGGACGCCCTCTAGTCCCACAAGGAGACCAAAGATGGACACCGCCAACCCCGGCATCCACCATTTCCAGCTCGGCGACATCGCGCGCGTGCTCGTCACCCACGCCCATATCGACCATGTGTGCGGCCTGATCGATCCCACGGGTGCGGCCTACTACCCGAACGCGGAGATCGTCATCCCCGAGGTTTGGACGCCGGCGGCCGGGTTCGCGTAGACCCCGGCATGTCCCTCCGCGCTGATTTCTCCTCGACCGCCCTGGCGGCGGGGATGCTGGCGAGCTTCGTCGGTTTCGCCAGCACCTTCGCCGTGATCATCCGCGGCCTCACCGCCATGGGCGCCAGTCCGGAGCAGGCGGCTTCGGGGCTGCTTGCCGTCTCCGTGGCGATGGGGCTGGGCGGGATCGTGCTGAGCCTGCTCACGCGCCAGCCGATTTCGATCGCGTGGTCGACGCCGGGGGCGGCGCTGATGGCCAGTTCGGCGCAGGTCGAGGGCGGGTTCGCCGGCGCGATCGGCGCGTTCCTGATTGCTGGCGCGTTGATCGTCCTGGCCGGGCAGATCCGCCCGCTCGGCCGCGCGGTCGCCGCCATTCCCGCGCCGATCGCCAACGCGATGCTGGCCGGGGTGCTGCTGCCGCTCTGCCTCGCCCCCGCCCGCGCGGTGGCCGCGACGCCCGCGATGGGGCTGGCGATCGTGGTGGCCTGGGCGGTGGTGGCGAAATTCAACCGGCTCTACGCGGTGCCGGCCGCCGTGCTGGTGGCCGCGCTGCTGATCGGCGCCACCGCCGATCTTGGCGGCCTGACGCTCGCCGATCTGCGTCCGACCGCGATGATCATCGCGCCAGAGTTCTCGCTGAGCGGCATGGTCGGGTTGGCCATTCCGCTGTTCATCGTCACCATGGCCTCGCAGAACATCCCCGGCCTGGCGATCCTCAACCTCAATTCCTACCGCCCCAACGCCGGCCGGCTGTTCACCGCGACCGGCGTTCTCTCCGTGCTCGCCGCCCCGTTCGGCGCCCTCTCGGTCAACCTCGCCGCCATCACCGCCGCCCTGTGCGCTGGCCCGGACGCCCATCCCGACCGTACCAGGCGCTACTGGGCAACCGTCGTCTCCGGCACCGGCTATATCCTCTATGGCCTGTTGGCCGGAGCGGCGACCGCCTTCATCGCCGCCTCGCCGCCGCTGCTGATCGAGGCGGTCGCCGGCCTCGCCTTGCTCGGGGCGTTCGGTGGGGCCATCGCCGGCGCGGTGGCCGACCCGAAAGGGCGCGAGGCCGCCCTGGTCACCTTCCTCGTCGCCGCATCGGGTCTGACCTGGTTCGGCGTCAGCGGCGCCTTCTGGGGCCTGATCGCCGGCGGGGCGATGCACATGTTGACGAAGTGGAGGGCTGGGACCGCATAATCGTCGGCCGCAACGGCGGGAGGGGATTTCAATGTCACTGCGCGAGGCCGCCGCGATCAGCGGGATCGGCGAAACCAGCTACGCGCGGGGGGCGCAGCGCGGCAGTTCGCTGGCGCTGCAAATGGAAGCCTCGCTGGCCGCCATCGCCGATGCCGGATTGTCACCGCGTGATATCGACGGGATTATCCCGATGTCGCTGGGCGCCGCGGTGGCGGAGGATTTCATCACCAATTTCGGCATCCCCGATCTGCGCTTTTCCGCCACCACGCCGATGGGTGGCGCCTCCTGCGTGGCCGCGATCCAGTGCGCGGCGGCGGCGATTGCGGCGGGCATCTGCAATCATGTGCTGTTGCCGATCGGGCGGAACGGGCAGAGCGGCGCGCGGATCGGCGCGCGGGTGCATCAGATGCCGCAGTTCAAGGTGGTCGGCGAGTTCGAGATGCCGATCGGCGCCATCGCCCCGGCACAGCTCTACGCGCCGATGGCCCGCCGCCACATGGAGCTCTACGGCACCACCAGCCGCCAATTGGCCGAAATCGCCGTGACCACGCGCGCCCACGCCATCCTCAACGGCAACGCGGCGATGACGAAGCCGATCACCATCGAGGATCATCAGGACAGCCGGATGATCTCCGACCCGCTGCGGCTGCTCGATTGCAGCCTGGAGAGCGATGGTGCCGCGGCCGTGATCGTCAGTTGCGCCCGACGCGCGCGGGACCTGCGGCAGCCACGCGTGCTGGTGACCGGGCTCGCGGAGGGGCATCCGGATTCGCCCTCCACCATCACCCAGCGGCCGGACCTGACGCGCCTCGGCATCGCCAAGGCGGCGCCGCGTGCCTTCGCGATGGCCGGGATCACGCCCGCCGACATCGACGTGGCCGAGATCTACGACTGCTTCACCTATATTGTGCTGTGCCAGTTGGAAGACCTTGGCTTTTGCGCCAAGGGCGAGGGCGGCGCCTTCGTCGAGGGCGGCGCGCTGGGGATCGGCGGACGGCTGCCGGTGAACACCCATGGCGGGCTGCTGTCGCAGGCGCATATGGCGGGGATGAACCACATCGTCGAACTCGTTCGCCAGTTGCGCGGCGAGGCGCGGGCGGCGCAGGTGGCGGGGGCCGAGATCGGCCTGGTCACCGGCTATGGCGACCTTGGCGACGGCGCCATCGCCATCATGCGGAGGGGCTGAGCAGCATGTCCGACACGATCCCTGAACGCCCGCGCGCACCGCCGACCGCCGATACCCAGCCGTACTGGGACGGTCTGGCGCGGGGAAAAATACTGCTCCAGCGCTGCACCGGCTGCGGCACCATCCGCCACTATCCGCGCCCGGTCTGCGCCGCGTGTTGCTCGATGGCGCATGACTGGGTTCCGGCGTGCGGCGATGCGACCGTGCATAGCTGGACGGTGACCCACCACGCCTTCCACCCGGCCTTCAAAGCCGCATTGCCCTACGCGCTGGTGACCGCCGATCTGCCCGAGGGTGTCCGCGTGATCGCACCGTTGGTGGGTGTGGACGCCACTGAATTGCGGATCGGGTTGCCGCTGCGGCTCGCAGTCGACAACGCGACCGGGCTGCCGGTTTTGCAGCGCGCGTCGTAGCGAGGCACTCCGCCGGCATGGGGCCGAAATGCCCATTGCCGGCGGAGCCTTGATTGCCTAAGCAGAGACCGATCGGCTCCCCCACGGCAGTCCAGGGAAGGCAAGCGCGCCTCCGGCGGCAAAGGGGCACGCCCCTTTGATCCCCCCGACTGCTGGCGCCGCAGGCAATGGACATCTCGGACCGTATTGCGATCGCGCGGGAGTTTGGGCTTCGCCAGTGAATGCGGCGAGATCGCGGGGGCTTATCCGAAGGCCGGCGGGCTGGCCGCGAGCAGTCCGGGGTTCCAAGGGCCACTGGCCCTTGGCCGCCGGAGGCACGCTTGCCGTCGCTGCAAACGCACCCCTTCCGTTGGCCAACCTGCGAATCTCTGCTTAGGCTGCGCCGAGCTTCAACAGATGATCGACCGGCGCGTCGTCGCCCACGCCCTGCAGGCGCTTGCGCAGCACCCGTGCGAAATTGCGCGCGACCAGCCTCTCCCTGTCCCCGGCGCGCGGCAGGACGGCGTCGGTGAGCCCGAGCATCAGCGGCCACAGGCGCGCGAAGGTGCGGCTGGCGGGATCATCGAAGGTTGCCGCGATCTCATGCACCCACTGGAGCGCGAAATGCAGCTCCGCGTCGGTGCCGTCCTTGCGCAACGCATCGATCACGAAGGTGAAAACCGCGTCCATGTGGTCGTCGGTGAAGTCCTGGAACACCTCGCGCAGCCGCGCCACCGGCGCGAATGCGGCCTTCTCGACGGCGGCATCGAGGTCGGCGGCGCCAATGCGGTTGAGGAAATCGTCGTAGCGCGTCGCCTTGTTCTGCACCGAGGCGATGCCGCCGCCGCGATACTCGGTCGCCGCGATCCGTTCGAGTGTCGTCGCCGAAGGCGGCCGGCCGGAAACAAACCGGATCACCCGGCTCATCAACTCATGGTCACCAAAGAACAGCGACTTGTAGTCGAGCATCCGGATCGGAATCCTGGTGTCGGCGAGGCGGGCGAGGGCGAACATCCAGCTGAGAATGCCAAATACGCCGGTGCGGCCTTCCGACCAGCTGTCGAGCGGGTTGGCGGCACGGCGATCGAAGGAGTCGGCAACGTCGTTGGCACGCCGGTGGATGCAGATGCTGCGCAAATTCGGCAACTGCCGGTGCAGCTGCTCCAGCATCACGAAATAGTGCGGATGCTTGTTGCCATAGGCGACGACCTCGCCGGCATCGAGTTTCGCGCGCAGGATATCCTGCGTGCGCTGGGTGTTCCGCGGAACGGTCGCCTTGTGGTCCGGGCTGAAGAAGCTTTCGGGCATGCCGAGCGTGGCATAGTCCAGGCGCCATTCGGCATGGAAATACTCGATGCCGCAGAAGCATCCGGGGTCGTGATTGATGGCTCGCCCAAGCGCGCTTGTTCCCGAGCGCGCAACGCCGAACACCGCGAAATCCATGGTATGAAGCAAATCCGGGGTCTTGAGCTCGGCCATCAGAGTCGTCCTTGCGGTGGCAATGGCTACCGATATCGCCAATCCCGCGCCGGGTCCATGCGGCGCTACGGCAGGTCGAACCGCACAATCACCGCGGCACTGGCGATCACCGCGACATCGCGGCCGTCATCGTCGGGCACGTCCAGCCCGCCTTTGACGACGCTGACGGTCACCTCCCCATACGGCAGCGAGGCCTGCACCCGTGCCGCATCGACGCGGTCGGGCCGCTGCACGCCGATGGTGACGGCGACCTGCATCGTCTTGATGTCCAGCTTGAGGGCGCGGATGAACGAGAGCGAGGAGTGGTGCAGCGCGTCCTGCACCGCGCGCAACGCCGCCTTGGTGTAATCGCCGCCATGCAGATCGTTGCCGGCGCCCATCTCCAGGATGATCCGTTTGAGTGCCATCGGCGCGCTCCTACCCGATATCCAGCCGCACGATGGCGGCGGCGTGGGCCATCACGGTGGCGCCGGTGCCCGACTCATTGGGAATTTCCAGGCCGCCCTCGACGACGGTGACCGTTCCCGTGCCATGCGGCAGCACCGCCAGAACCTGCGCCCTGTCGACCAGCTCAGGGTGCGGCACGCCAATGGTGATGTCCACGCGCATCGTATCGATATCGACGCCGAGCGCGTTGGTGATGGTCAGCGCGTTGTGCCACAGCGCGTCGCGCAGCGCGCGGACGGCGGCCTTGGTGTAGTCTTGGCCGCGAATATCGGTGCCCATGCCGATCTCGAGCACCATGCGTTGCATTGCCATGCGTTTCCTCCTTCGTGGCCGCGTGGCCGCATCGTGCGCATGCCCGCCATGGGGTGGCAACTTCTGCAACCGGCGCCGCCCGGCTTGGGTGTTCGGCGTTTGCGGTGTAGGCTTCGACCCGCCATTTGAGCAGGAAACGCAAGCCATGAGCGAAGCCGCAACTCTCGCCCGCCCCGCCCGCCAGGCCGCCGAGCACTTCGATGTGCTCATCGTCGGCGCCGGCATATCCGGCGTCGGCGGCGCTTATCACCTGACCCACCAATGCCCCGGCATGAGCTTCGTCGTGCTGGAAACGCAGGAAAGCTTCGGCGGCACCTGGCTGACCCACCGCTACCCCGGCATCCGCTCGGACAGCGACCTCTACACCTTCGGCTACCGCTTCAAGCCCTGGACGGGCACGCCGATCGCCACCGCGGAGGAAATCCGCTCCTACATGGGCGAGGTGATCGAGGAGAACGATCTTGGCCGCCATATCCGCTACGGCCACAAAATCCTGACCGCAAGCTGGTCGAGCGCCGACCAGCGCTGGACCATCGAGGCGACCCGCACCGACACCGGCGAAGCGGTTCTGATCACCGCGACCTTCCTGTGGATGTGCCAGGGCTATTACCGTCACGAAGTCGGCTACACCCCGGAATGGCCGGGCATGGAGCGCTTCCAGGGCCGCATCGTCCATCCCCAAACTTGGCCCGAGGACCTCGACTACGCCGGCAAGAAAATCATCGTGATCGGCTCCGGCGCCACCGCGGCCACGCTCATTCCCGCGATGGCCAACACCGCCGGCCACGTGACGATGCTGCAACGCTCGCCGACCTTCTTCCGCACCGGGCGCAACGCGATCGCATTGGCCGACGAACTCCGCCAGCTCGAAATCGCCGAGGAGTGGATCCACGAAATCGTGCGCAAGAAAATCCTGTTCGACCAGTCCGTCTTCACCACCCGCTCGTTCAGCGAACCCGAGAAGGTGAAGCAGGAACTGCTCTCCGGCGTGCGCGCCTATCTCGGCGAGGACTACGACATCGCCACGCATTTCACCCCGGGCTACCGGCCCTGGCGCCAGCGCATCGCGTTCATCCCCGACGGCGATCTCTTCCAGGGCGTCCGCAGTGGCAAGGCCTCGGTCGTCACCGACGAGATAGCAAGCTTCACTGCGGCCGGCATCGCCCTGAAGTCCGGCAAGACGCTCGAAGCCGACATCATCATCACCGCCACCGGCTTCCATCTGAACGTGCTAGGCGACATCGAATTCACCATCGACGACAAGCCGCTGGTGTTCTCCGACACCGTCACCTATCGCGGCATGATGTTCACCGGCGTGCCCAACATGGCCTGGGTGTTCGGCTATTTCCGCGCCAGCTGGACCTTGCGCGCCGACATGGTGGCCGATTTCGTCTGCCGCCTGCTCAACCACATGCACGCCAAGGGCGCCCAGCAGGTCACGCCGACGTTGCGGGCGGAGGACAAGGACATGCCCTTGCTGCCCTGGATCGACCCGGAGAACTTCAATCCCGGCTACCTGATGCGCGGCATGCATCTGCTGCCCAAACGCGGCGACAAACCGGAATGGCAGCACACGCAGGACTACTGGACCGAGAAGAACGAATTCCCCGCCATCGACCTCGATGACGGAGCGTTTGTCTACAAGTAGGGCCGCTTCAGGTCTTCGTGATCCAGGGCACCGCGCCGTTCTCCATCAGCTCCTCGAACTCCATCACGTCCTTGTAGCTGTCGACGGATTTGAAGAATCCGTCGTGCCGGTAGGTGTAGACGGCACCGCGCGCCGTCAGCGCCGGCAGCACGTCGCGCTCCAGGCTGTGGCCCTGCCAGTGGTCGAACGCCGCCGGCTCGACAACCATGAAGCCGGCGTTGATCCATTGCCCCTGCATCAGCGGCTTTTCCCGGATCGCCTCGACGCGGCCATCGTCGGCCACATCCAATATACCGTACTGGCTGCGCATCGGCACGCTGGTGATCGTCACCAGGCCGCCGCTCTGGCGATGGAAATCCACCAGCTTCGTCAGCGGCACGTCGCACAGCCCATCGGCGTAGGTGACGATAAAGCCACGCTCAACCTGGTCGCGGCAGAAGAATACGCGGTCCCCGGTATCGGCATCCTCGCCGGTATCGATGATCTCGATCTCCGCGCCGAACTGCTTGCCCTCGAAATAATCGCGCAGCACGGATTGCCGGTAGCCGGCGGCCAGGATGAAACGGGTGTAGCCCTGCGCGATGAAACTGCGAATGAGGTGAACGACCACCGGCGTGCCGTTGATCGGCAGCATCGGCTTGGGCAAATATTGCGTGAACGGAAAGCTGCGAATGCCGCGCCCGCCGCACAGGATCAGAACTTTCATGCGCGTCCTCCTGAAATACGTCAGCCTTGCAGAAATGGGTTAGTCTCGCGCTCCTGCCCAAACGTTGAACCCGGGCCATGGCCGGGCACGAACGCGATGTCGTCCCCGAGCGGCAACAGCTTCTCCTTGATCATCGCGATCAGGCCCGGCCCGTCGCCATAGGGGAAGTCGGTGCGACCGACCGAACCCTTGAACACCGCATCGCCGGTAAACGCGAAACGGTGGGTTTTCTCGATGAACGCGATATGCCCCGGCGAATGGCCTGGCACGTGCAGCACGTCGAAACGCAACGCGCCAAGCTCCACGGTCTCGCCCTCGGTGAGGAACCGATCCGGCGTAACATTGCGCATCCCCTGCATCCCGAACGCCTTCTGCGCCTCCTCGATCCCATCGAGCAGGAATTGGTCGCGGACGTCCGGTCCGAGCAGCGGCACTGGCGGCAGGCCGGCATCCGCGCGTTCCTGGTCGATCACGCCCTTCAGCGCCTTGGCCCCGCCGGCATGGTCGAGATGCCCGTGCGTGAGCAGAATCAACTCGACCTTCAGGCCCAACCGATTGATCCCGTCGAGGATCTTGCCCGGCTCGCCACCCGGATCGACGACGGCAGCACGCATCGTCTCCGGCTCCCACAGCAACGAACAATTCTGCTGAAACACGGTGACGGGAACGATCGCAATCCTGAAAGCTGACATCCAACACTCCAACGGATAAAAGTTTTTTGGTTCTTTTTTTCAAAAAAGAACAAGCACTTCTTTTTGAAAAAAGAAGCAAAAACTTTTTTACCCGTTAGGCGCCACCAGGTAGGCGATGATGTCGATCCGTTTCATGGCACTGCTCCGACGCTGCTATCCTCTCAGATCACGCGCCAGACCCGCCACGTCAAGACCAGGCTGCCGACGCCGGCCAGCGCGCAAGCCGCGGTGGCAACCTGCGCGCCAAACAACTCCGCCAGTCCCCCAAGCAGCAGGAATCCGATCGGGCCGAGGCCGATACACACCGAAAGCACGCCCAGCATCCGGCTGCGCATCGCCGGCGGCGCTCCCTGATAGATCAGCGTCGCCTGCATGACCGTATAGCCGGTGCCACAAAACCCCGTGAACACCAGCGCCACACTCGCCGTCCCCATGCCCGGGCTGAGCGCGAAGGCCGCGATCGCCGCCAGATAGGCCATGCACCCGCCGGCATAGGCGAGGCGGAACATCTCCGGCCGCGAATACCGCGCCATCACCAACGCCCCCGCGAACGCGCCGAGACCATCCATGCTGGCCAGCAACCCGACCCCCTGCGGCCCGAGATCGAGGCTGTCGCGCCCGATCACCGGGATCATGCCGGTGAACGGCCAACCAAACAGGTTATACACCACCGTCACCCACAGGATCGCGAACATCCGCCGGTCCCGCCACCCATAGGCCAAACCCTCGGCGATCGTCGCGAACACCGACCCCACGACCGCCTCATCAGGCGGATTGCGGTGGCGCACCCGCAGCAGAACGGCAATCGCGACCAGATACAGCAGCGCCCCCAGCACCAGCGCCCCACCAATCCCGATCCCCGCCAGCAACGCGCCGCCAACGGTGGGGCCGAGCATGCGGCTGGCATTGTTGGAGCCGACATCGATGGACATCGCGACGTTCATCCGCTCCGCCCCGGCCGTCTCACCGATCATGACACGGCGCACGGGGTTGTCCGCCGCCCAGCCGATGCCGTTGATGAAACTCGCCAGCGCGATCTGCCAGACCGCAAGCTGCCCCGTGAACGCGAACACCGCCAGCGTCGCGGAGGCCAAAAACAGCCCGGCCACCACCCCCAGCAGCGCCGTCCGCCGCTCCATCCGCTCCGCATACGCGCCGATGAACGCCCCGAACAACCCCATCGGCAACAGCCGAAGCATCGTCACCATCGCGACAACGAAAGCCGAGTTCGTCGCCTCGTAGGTGAACACCCCGAACGCGATCATCTCCAGCCAGCGCACCACGAACAGCATCAGGCCAACGACCCACAACCGACGGAAATCGGCGACCGCGAACAGCGCCCAGCGGCTTGCCGTTTCTCCCATGGTGGCAGGATCGCACGCTTGCGATGCCAGCCCAAGCCGCAAGCAAGGCTCCGCTTGACCGCCTGCACCTTGCGTGCGACCACCTCGATCACCGTGACAAACACCGATCCTCAAGACGCCAGCGCGCCCGATGGCTGGGGCGCCCTGATGCGTGGCGGCAATGCGCTGCGCACGCTCGTCATCACCGGCGGTGTGGCGCTGCATGCGGTGTCGATCTACGTCGTCGTGACGATCATGCCGATCGTGGTCGGCGAGATCGGCGGCATGGCGTTCTTCGCCTGGGCGGCGACTCTCTACGTCGTCGGCTCCCTCATCAGCGCCTCGGCCGTGCCGCTGCTGCTGTCGCGGATCGGGCCGCGGACTGCCTACCGGCTCGCCTGCGCGCTGTTCCTGGCCGGCAGCCTGATCTGCTCGCTCGCCCCGTCGATGGGCGTATTGCTGGCGGGAAGGCTGGTGCAGGGCTTCGGCGGCGGCATGCTCCCGGCCCTCGGCTACGCGCTGATCCGCGCCATCTTCGCCCCCGCGCTGCATGCCCGCGCGATCACGGTGGTGGGCTCGGTCTGGGGGATCGCGGCGCTGGCCGGCCCGGCGGTCGGTGGCGTGTTTGCCGAACTTGGTGCGTGGCGCGCGGCGTTCTGGGTGGATGTTCCGATTGCGCTGGTGTTCGCCCTGGCATCCGGCCGCGTGCTGCCGCGCCACGAACCCGACGCGAATGCAGTGCACCGGCCGTTCCCCGGGTTGCGGCTGATCCTGCTCGCGCTCGCCGCCTTGGCCCTCAGTGCTGGCGGCGCCACCGCCCGCGCTGTGCCGGCGGCCCTCGGGGTCGTCGCCGCGGCGACGCTGATCGTCCTCATGCTCCGCCTGGAGGGACGCTCCAACCCGCGCATGCTCCCGGCCGGCGCCTTCGACCCACGCGTGCCACTCGGCGCGGTGTCCGCCGCGATGGGCCTGCTCATCCTGACGGCGGCGCCCGGCACGTTCATTCCGTACATCCTGCGCACCGGCCATGCCGTGTCACCGTTGGCGGCCGGCTATGTGAGCGCACTCTACGCGCTATCCTGGACGTTCGTTTCGTTTTTCACCGGCTCGGCACAACAGCGCGGCGCCCGGCTGGCGATGGGTGCGGGACCCTTCGTGATGCTCGCCGGCTTGATCCTGGATGCCGCCGGCCTGTCCGCCGGCGTGCTGCCCGCGGTCATCGCCGGACAACTCCTGCTCGGCACCGGCATCGGCCTCGGCTGGGCGCATTTGTGTGCCCTGCTGATGCAGGTCGCACCGGCGCACGACCGCGACGTCGCCGGCCCCTTCATCTCCACCACCCAAACCCTGGCGACCGTCTTCGGCTCCGCGATCGCCGGGCTGGTGGCGAACATCGCGGGCATCGCCGACGCCACCACCCCCGCCGAGATCGCCACCACCTCGGCGTGGCTGTTCGGCGTGCTGACCATCGTGCCGCTCGCCGCCTGCGTCGTCACCTGGCGGACGCTGGTGCTGACCCGCCCGGCCGCCATCTGATCGCCGCCATCTGATCGCCGCCGCCTGATCAGCGCTTCTCGAAATCCGTCCGCTCATGCACGGGCAGCCCGTGCAGATGCCGGCGCAGGCAGTCGAGCGCCAATTCGGCCGCACCCAGGCGGATCCATTCATGGCCGCCGAGCATGCGCGTGCCACGGATCACCGTGCCGATCGGGCTGGCAATGGCGATCTGGATGGTGCCGCCGAGATCGCGCCGATCCGGCCCCTCATCGACGTCGATCAGCACCACCAGCGCATGGGTGGACCCTGACTCCTTCGCCAGGGATTCGGCCATCGCCGCGGCCTCCTCCCCGGTATAGCCGTCCGGCGCCGGGCAACCGGCCAGCCCCGCCGCGCGATGCAGCTCCTCCTTGTCGCGCGACACCAGCACGCGGCGGATGACATGGCGCGCCGCCGGCAGCGGCACCATGCGCGAGGCAATCACGCCCCCCGTATAGGTCTCCGCGATCGCCAGTGTGCCTTCCTGGCGCGTCAGTGACGCGAGCACCACGCCTTCGAGCGACTGGTCATCCTCGGCGATGATGAAATTGGCGATGCGCCGCTGCACCTCCGCCTGCACGGGCGCCAGCTTGACCGCGATATCGTCGGCATCCACGCCGCGCACGGTCAGCTTGATCTCGATCTGCGGGTAGTGCGCGCGGAACCCGAGCTTCACCGAGCCATCCGGCGCGAGGTCCTCGACCCCCGCCAGGATCTGGTCGATATGCGACTCACCCAGGCCATAACAGTGGAAACGCTTGAGCTTGATCACCCCCGGCGCCCCGCTGCGCGCCAGCAGCCGCGGGATCAACTGCTGTTCGAGCATCCGGTGCAACTCACGCGGCACGCCCGGCGTGAAGAAGAATCGCGCCCGTCCGATATCGAGCGCGAAGCCGCAGGCAGTGCCGATCGGGTTGTCGATGAACTCGGCCCCCTCCGGCAGCATCGCCTGCTTGGTGTTGTTCGGTGGCATGGTCCGCCCGCGGCTGGTGAAGAAATGCTCCATCCGCGCCAGCCATTCCGCGTCCAGCACCAGGCCGACCCCGGCCGCCTGTGCCGCGATCTCCTGCGACAGGTCATCGACCGTCGGCCCGAGACCGCCATTGACGATGACGGCATCGGCCCGCTGGGAAGCCAGATGGAACGCACTCAACAGCGCATCCCGGTCATCCCCGACCGTCGTTCCCCAATAGACCGACAAGCCCACGTCTTCGAGCTTCTGGGCCATGTAGGAGAAGTTCGTGTTGGTGATCTTGCCGGTCAGCACCTCGTCGCCGGTGCAAAGAATTTCGATCTTCATGGGGATGTCCGTGCTCAGGCGTATTTGCCGGTGCGTTGCGGCGACGTCTCCGGCTTCATGCCCGCACGCTCCAGCCGCGTGTCGCGCCCCCAGGTCCGCCCGAGCGCGTCGGACACGGTGATCGAGAGCTTGCCGACGTTCTCGACCTCGAGATCGATCTTGTCGCCATGCTGGAAGGCGTGCAGCCCGCGATGATTAGTGCCGGTGGCCAGAATGTCGCCGGGCAGCAGCGTGTGAACGGAACTGACCCACTCGATGCAGCGGCGGATCTTGTGCGCCATGTCATCGGTGTTGAAATTCTGCTTCAACTCGCCGTTGTTCCACAGCTTCACCTGAAGTTTCTGCGGATCGGCGATCTCGTCGGCGGTGACGATATACGGCCCGATCGGCGCGAAGGTTTCGCGCGACTTCATCTGGTAGAAGGCCGGCACGCCACGCGCCGAGCCGTCGATGAAGCAGGTATAGCCGAACACGTAGTCCATCGCGTCGGCCGCCTTCACGTTGGCGGCGGTCTTGCCGATGACCAGCGCCAGTTCGGCCTCGCCCTCGAAGATGCTCGCCGCCACATCCGGCAGCACCATCGTGCCGCCCGGCCCGATGACGCAGGTGGACGCCTTCTGGAACGCGTTGATGGCGGCCGGTTCGCTGCGCGTGCCGTCCTCCATGTAGTTCACCGCCATGCACACGATGTTGGCCGGGCGCGGCAAAGGCGGGCGCAGCGTCACGGTCGCCAGCTTCACCCCGGCGCCAGCGGAAGCCGCCTCGATCCGGCCACGATACTCGGCAAACCGCCCAATGAGGTTGCTGATCAGGTCATGCGGCCCGGTATGCGGAATGTCACGCACGACGTCGGTGACATCGACGATGCTGTCGCCCTTGACGACGCCGAGGCGGAAGTCCCCACGCTGAGTATCATTGAAATATGCGAGCTTCATGGTGCCCTCCCGAGATATGTTGGGGGAGGATACCGAACCCCAGGCGGCGCGGCTAGGAGGGGTTCAGGCCGCGCGCACGCTGATCCGGCACACAAGAGCATCGGCGGACGCATGCACGCCAACGGGACCATCCAGCCGCAGCGCATCATGCCGCCCCGCCGTCAGCGCGCCGACGGTCACGCTGCCCGCCAGCACGACCAGCACGTCCGCCACCGCATCGCGCGGATCGACTGCGGACGGCGCCGGCCCAACCGTGACGCTGTGGCGCCAGCGCGCCCGCTCGGTATGGGCGTTCAGCACCATGCAGGGCGCGCCATGGATGCGGCACTCCACCCGCCAGCCACCATCGAACGGCGTCGGGCGATGCCGCGTAGCGACGTCCAACGCCTTGCCCTCGGCATCCACCAGCGAAAACCTGGGGCCCTCGACAAGCGTGATCGTGCGTTCATGCCCCGCATAGTCGGAGAACGCCGCGTCGGCATCCAGGAAGGCGTAACCAATCAGCCAACCCGGCCCGGTCGCGATATCCGCCTTCCGTCCCGCGCCGTTGCGCCACAGGGAAACCGCAAGGTCGGCCCGGCGGATCAGCGTCGCGCTCATCCGACGATCACCCCCGTGCCGGACAGGAAATTCCCCAGCATCCGCTCGCAGAACGGGATCGGCCGATAGGCGGCGGCCCGCTCCGGCTCGCTCGCCGCCCACACGGCCCCGAACAGATCGGCGGTCGCTTCAGGATGGAACTGCACCGACAACCAGTTGCCACCATGGTCAAGCGCCGCGGCCGGCAGGTCCGGGCGAGTCGCGAGCACCACGGCATCGGCGGGCGGCGTCTCCACACGGTCGTAATTGCCCCAATGGAACGGCGCATCCGGCCCGAAGCCCTCGAACAGGAAATGTCCCGCCCCCGCCGCCGTCAGCGTCAGCGGATAGGACCCCGCCGTCACCCCCGCCGGATTGCGCCCGACCGTCCCGCCCTCCAGCACGCTCGCCAGTTGATGCCCGCCGCAAATGCCAAAAAACGGCCGCCCCGTCGTCCGCCACGCCCGCAGGAAATCGAGAATGCGCGCCTGGAACGCATGCCCGTCATGCACCGACGCCACGCTGCCGCCCAGGATCACCGCATCGATCGCGCCGAGATCCTCCGGCAACACCTCGCCGAGATGGGTCCGCACGGCGCGATACTCGATCCGATCGAGCAGCCCGAGACTGTCCAGGCAGCCGCGCATCCACACCGTCTCGTCATCCCCGCCAGGCAGCCGGCAGAAGGCGCGCGGATCATAGCTGCCAGGCTCGCCGAGCTGAGAGATGAACAATACCACCGGCCGGCGCGGTACCGGCTCGGCATCGCGGCCGCGCGACTGCTGCTTGCGGCGCCTGAGATTGTCGCGCAACGCCGCCGCCTCCCGCGCAATCCGCTCGGCGGCACGGGCACGGGCGGCATCGGTCATGCTGGGCGGAGATCCGGACATACGGCAAACATTCCCGCAGCACCGTCCGTCGTCAAGGGACGGCAGCGGCGGCCCCAGGACAATCGGGTGAAGGCTCAAGCTGCAATCAAGGCTCCGCCGGCAAGCCCGCGTCAGGCGCGCGCTTGCGTGCCGAAAGCGGCTGGGGGGCGCGCCCCTTTGATCCCCCCTACTGCTCGCGGCTGGATCGATGATCTTCGGTTGACATGATACATTCTCGCCCGATGCGCTGGCGAAGCCCCCGGGGCGCTGGCGAAGCCAAGGAATCCTTGTCCCGTTTCCGCATTGCACACAAGCCGAAATGCCGAGCACGCGGGAATGCTGATCCAGCCGCGAGAAGTCGGGGGGATCAAAGGGGCGTGCCCCTTTGCCGCCGGAGGCGTCCTTGTTCACCCGATTGCCCTGGCGGCGGCCCGCGGAGCCTTTGTCCTCACCGCAGACGACGTGTAACACTTGCACACCGGCGCGCGTGGCGTTACGTAGCCGCGCCCGCCGGTGATGGGCTGCACTAGCTCAGTGGTAGAGCACTCCCTTGGTAAGGGAGAGGTCGACAGTTCAATCCTGTCGTGCAGCACCATTCCCCGTGACCAATCGCTTGCGCTCCAAACGCCGGGCGAACCAGCCCAGCACCAGGCACCCCACCACGATCACCGGCACGTCGATCGCCAGCATCACCATCGGCGGCAGGAAGCGGAACAGCGTCGCCACGCCCCAGGAGAGGAAAATCCCGAGGCAGAACACCTCCAGGCTCCACCGCCCGACCCGCGCCATCCATTGCGCCACCCGGCCGTTCATCCACGCCGCCTGCCGCGGCACGAACCGCGCGACCAGCCAGGCCAGGGCGAAGGCATGCAACGCCCGCAGCGGCGCCAGATCAGGCTTCCAGTCGATCCGGCTCGTCAGCGGATCCGGCGCCGGCAGCGGCGGCACCCCATGCCACGCCAGCTTCGTCCACAACGCCCCGGCCACCAGCAGAACCGCGGCGGCAGTCAACGCGCGGTCCCACCGCACCGGCAAGTCGAGCGCCCGGCCCTCGCGCAACGCCCGCGCGCCAAGCCAGGCCCCGGTGAGGTAGAGCAGCTGCCACGCGAACGGATTGAACGCGATGCCGCCCGACGCCGGCAACGCGGGCATGTCGAGCCCAAAGCCCCAGGCCGCCACATAGAACGAGAGCGGCATCAGCAACGCCCGGTCGCCCCATCGCGCCGACATCCAGGCAAACACCGGCAGCAACAGCATGCACCAGACGAAACTCGGCAGAATGCCCATGTAATCCGGCTGGAACAGCATCAGCGGCACACCGGGGATCGCATGCCAGGGATCATCGCGCAGCGCCATCCAGCCGAGCCGCGCGGCCTCGCCGGCCAACCCCAACTGCGTCGCCGCCAGGACCATGAGTCCGAACAGCGCAAACACCAGCAAATGAATGCGATACAGCCGCCACACCCGCCCCAGCAGGTCCCGCCGCGCCGCCCGGAACCCGTCGCGCGCCTGCTTGCGGGCGAACACGCTGCCAAGGGTAAATCCGCTGAGCAGGATGAACTGCTCCGAACTGTCGGAAAATCCCCAGGCACCATGGATCAGCCAGGCGCCAACGATACTGCCCGTGGCATGGCTCGCGAAGATCGACAATTGCAGCCAGCCGCGCACGATATCAAGCCGCGTGTCCCGCGCCGGGCGCGCCGGCACAACCAGGACCATCGCCTCCGGGCGCTGGTAGAAGCCGTCCATCGCCCGCCCTCCTTCTGGTGCCTACATGACTAGGTCCGTCCCAGCGGGCAAAACGTTTCACCGCGCCGGAAGAAAATTTGCCGGCACGGCCAGCCCGGTCTAAACCGCGCCGCCCAAGGAGAAGCCCAATGCCCGTCATGTCCGATCGCTGGATCCGCCGCATGGCCACCGAACACGCGATGATCACCCCGTTTGTCGAAACCCAGAAGCGCGACGGCGTGATCAGCTACGGCCTCTCCAGCTACGGCTATGACGCGCGCTGCGCCGACGCCTTCAAGGTCTTCACCAACGTCGACGCCGCCATCGTCGACCCGAAGGACTTCTCCCAGGCGAGCTTCGTCGACCGCTCCGGGCCGGTCTGCATCATCCCGCCGAACAGTTTTGTCCTTACCCATACCGTCGAGTATTTCCGCATTCCCCGCGATGTTCTCGTCGTCTGCCTGGGCAAATCGACCTATGCGCGCTGCGGCATCATCGTGAACGTGACGCCGCTGGAACCGGAATGGGAAGGCCAGGTGACCATCGAGATCAGCAACACCACCCCGCTGCCGGCCAAAATCTACGCCTTCGAAGGCATCTGCCAGTTCCTTTTCCTGCAAGGCAACGAGCAGTGCGAAACGAGCTACGCCGAGAAGGCCGGAAAATACATGCATCAACGTGGCGTGGCACTTCCACGGCTCGGTTAAAGTGATATATCAAGACCCATGGATCGTTTTCGCATTCGCGGCGGCCGGCCGCTTTCCGGCGACATCGTCATCGGCGGCGCCAAGAACGCCGCCCTCCCCCTCATGGCCGCCGGCCTGCTGACCGATCAGCGCCTGGTGCTGACCAACGTGCCGCGACTCGCGGACATCCACACCATGGGCCAACTGCTCGCCCAGCACGGCATCGCCGTCGAACGCGCCAGCAATGACGGCCGCACGCTGTCGCTCGGCGGCCCGATCACCAATACCGAGGCGCCCTACGACATCGTGCGCAAGATGCGCGCCTCCTTCCTGGTGCTCGGCCCGCTGGTCGCGCGCACCGGCGAGGCCCGCGTCTCCCTGCCCGGCGGCTGCGCGATCGGGGCTCGGCCCGTTGATCTGCACCTCAAGGGGCTGGAGCAGATGGGCGCGACCATCCGGCTCGATGCCGGCTACGTCATCGCCGCGGCGCCCCAGGGCCTGAAGGGTGCGACCATCGTGTTCCCCTTCCCCAGCGTCGGCGCCACCGAGAACCTGCTGACGGCGGCCAGCCTCGCCGACGGCCAGACCATCCTCGCCAACGCCGCCCGCGAGCCGGAAATCACCAACCTCGCCGAATGCCTGGTCGCCATGGGCGCCCGCATCACCGGCATCGGCACCGACCGGCTGACCATCGAGGGCGTAAAATCCCTCCACGGCGCCACCCACGCGATCATCCCCGACCGCATCGAAACCGGCTCCTACGCCTGTGCCGCCGCCATCACCGGCGGCGCCGTGCATCTGCGCCACGCCCGCATGGACCATCTCGGCGCCGTCGTGCGCACCCTGCACGAAGCCGGCGTCGAGATCACCGAGGAGGGCGACGGCCTCGCCGTCAAGCGCCGCAACGGCCTGCACGGCATCGACTTCATCACCGAACCCTATCCGGGTTTCCCGACCGACATGCAGGCCCAACTGATGGCCCTGATGTGCGTCGCCGACGGCGCCTCGATGATTACCGAGAACATCTTCGAAGACCGCTTCGGCCACGCCGACGAACTCCGCCGCATGGGCGCCAGCATCAAGGTCCACGGCGCCTCCGCCATCATCCGCGGCACCCCGCACGGCCTCTCCGGCGCCCCGGTGATGGCGAGCGACCTGCGCGCCAGCTTCGGCCTCATCGTCGCCGGCCTCGCCGCCGCGGGCGAAACCACCGTCAACCGCGTCTACCACCTCGACCGCGGCTACGAAGCCGCCGAACTCAAACTCGCCGCCGTCGGCGCCGACATCGAACGCGTCGCCGGCTAAGCAGAGATTCGCAGGTTGGCCAACGGAAGGGCGTGCGTTTGCAGCGACGGCAAGCGCGCCTCCGGCGGCAAAGGGGCACGCCCCTTTGATCCCCCCGACTTTTTGCGCCGCAGGCCATCGACATCTCGGACCGCATTGCGATCGCGCGGGAGTTTGGGCTTCGCC
>JAYTUU010000092.1:0-22223 GCA_043744375.1 Rhodospirillales bacterium
GGAAGACTCCGAGGCACGCGAGGGGGGGGAAATCGCCCAGGCCAATCGGGTGAAGGGGAAAGGCGGTACTCAACCGTCATTGCGAGCCCTTGCGCAGCAATCCAGAGCCGCCCCAACGGTCTCATGGCGATGCGGGATTGCTTCGCAAGGGCTCGCAATGACGGTTGAGTACCGCCTTTCCCCTTCACCCGATTGCCCTGGGCGATTTCCCCCCCCTCGCGTGCCTCGGAGTCTTCCGCTAGCGTCGCCGCAACGCGGGGCCTCAAGGCCATCGCATCGGGAGGAGATCGGATATGCGGGCCTACCTGGTCCGACGGTTGTTGGCGCTGATACCGACGTTGTTTTTCGCCAGCCTGATCGTGTTCACCACGGTGCGGCTGATCCCTGGCGATATCATCGATATGATGATTGCGCAGAACGACATCGGATCGAAAGTCAGCCGCGATGCGCTGGAGGCGGCACTTGGGCTCGATCGGCCGATGTACACGCAGTATTTCGCCTGGATCGGTGCGATATTGCTGCGCGGCGATTTCGGCAGTTCGCTGTGGCAACAATCCCCGGTGCTGGACGACATACTGGAGCGCATGCCGGTGACGTTCGAGCTGGGCCTGATGGCGCTGTCGGTGGCGCTGATCGTGGCCATCCCGGTCGGGATCATTTCGGCGTTGCGGCAGGATAGCTGGAGCGATTATCTCGGGCGCTCGTTTTCCATTCTGATGCTCGCCGTGCCCGGGTTCTGGATGGGCACAATGGTGATGGTGTTTCCGTCGATCTGGTGGGGCATTTCGCCGCAAGTGAGGTTCGTGCCGTTCAGCGAGGATCCGCTCGGCAATCTTGCGCAGATGGCGATCCCCGCGCTGATCCTCGGCACCTCGCTGTCGGCGATCACGATGCGGATGACGCGCACGATGATGCTGGAAGTGCTGCGCCAGGACTACATCCGCACCGCCTGGGCGAAGGGGCAGACGGAGCGCGGCATGGTGCTGCGGCACGCGCTGCGCAACGCGCTCATTCCGGTGGTGACGCTGGTGGGCTTGCAGGCGCCGATCCTGATCGGCGGGGCGGTGATCATGGAGCAGATTTTCGTGATCCCCGGGATGGGGCTGCTGCTGCTGGAGGCGGTCAGCCGGCGGGATTATCCGATCATTACTGGAGTGTTCCTGATTATCGGCGTGGTGGTGGTGCTGATCAACCTGCTGGTCGATCTCAGCTATGGGCTGCTGGACCCGAAAGTGCGGTACCGCTGATGTCCGCGAGCGCAGAGGCGATGCCGGTGCCGCGCGGGGCGTTTGCCACCGGGGTGATCCGGCTGTTCCGCGAGAAACCGCTGGGGGCGATCGGGTTCGTGATCGTGCTGATTTTTCTGGTGTGCGGCATTTTTGCGGACTGGCTGGCGCCGTTCGGGATCAACCAGATTTCGCCAGCGAACCGGCTGAAGCCGCCGTCCGGGCGGTTCTGGTTCGGCACCGATCATCTTGGGCGCGACATGTTTTCGCGCATTCTGTATGGCGCACGGCTGTCGGTGATCATCGGGCTTTCGGCGGCCAGTCTGGCGACGCTCATTTCGGTATCGGTGGGCGTGATCAGTGGCTATTTCGGCGGCCGGATCGACATGGTGATGCAGCGCGTGGTCGATGCGTGGATGAGTTTTCCGGAGTTGATCATCCTGATCGTCGTGGTCTCCGTGGTCGGGCCGGGGATGTATCAGGTGATCGGGGTGCTCGGGCTGACGTTCGGCATCGGCGGGTCGCGGATCATTCGCGGGGCGGTGATTTCGGTGCGCGAGAACATGTATATCCACGCGACGCAGTCGATGGGGGCGGGCACGCCGCGGGTGTTGTTGCGGCATATCCTGCCCAACATCATGGCGCCGATTCTGGTGCTGTTCAGCACGCGCGTGGGGGCGGTGATCCTGGTCGAGTCCGGCCTGTCGTTCCTCGGTTTCGGGGTGCCGCCGCCGGCGCCGACCTGGGGCGGGATGCTCAGCGGGACGGGGCGGACCTATATGTATCTGGCGCCGTGGTTGGCCTTGGCACCGGGGCTGTGCCTGACGATGGTTGTTTATGGCATCAACGTCTTTGGCGATGCGTTGCGCGATCTGCTCGATCCGCGGATGCGCGGCAGCCGATGACATTTCTTGTGGAGAGTCGCATGCGCACTGGGATCTGGCGGACGGCACTGACCGCGACCGCATTTGCCTTGATGGCCGGCGCCGCGCCGGCGCAGCAGGCACCTGTTTATGGCGGGAACCTGGAAATCGGCACGGTCAGCGCGACGATCTCGGCGCTGTCATGGGACCCGGCGGATTTCGCCTGGAAGCTGAACCACGATACCGGGCTGTATCTGGAGACGCTGTTCGCCGGCGATCTGTCCAAGAGCGTGCGCAACGGTGGCAAGTACAACTTCAAGCCGGACGCCTGGCTGTCCAGCGATGCGATGCGCGGGGAGTTGGCGGAAAGCTGGCACTGGACCGAGGCGCCGCTGGCCGTGGTGGTGAATTTGCGCAAGGGCATCATGTGGCCGGCGAAGGCGGGCGTGATGGAGAGCCGCGAATTTGTTGCCGATGATGTGGTGTTCAGCTTCAACCGGCAGAATACCAGCCCGAAGCGGTTCCCCGGCTACTACGATCACGTTGACCGGGTGGAGGCGAAGGATCGCCACACCGTCGTGTTCTACATGAAGGTGTTCAACTCGGATTGGGATTATCGTTTCGGATGGGGATATTATTCGCAGATCATTCCGCCTGAGCTTGCCAAGGCCGGAGCGGGGAACTGGAGGAATGCGGTCGGCACCGGGCCGTTCCAGTTGACCGAATATGTCCAGGGCAACGCGCAGGGCTATACGCGCAACCCGATCTACTGGGACCGCGAGAAGATCGGCGGGACCGAGTACAAGCTGCCGTTTGTCGACAAGGTGACCTACCGCATTATGAAGGACGAGGCGACGCAGCATGCCGCGTTGCGGACGGCGAAGCTCGACATTCTCGAGGCGATCCGCTGGCAGGCGGTGGACAGCCTGAAGCGCAGCGCCCCGCAGTTGAAATGGGCGAAGTGGCTGAACTATTCGGGCGTGTTCCTGTCGATGCGTGTCGATCAGAAGCCGTTCAGCGATATTCAGGTTCGCCGTGCGCTGAACTATGCGGTCAACAAACAGGAGATCGTGAAAGAATACTATGGCGGGAATGCCGAGTTGTTCGCTTATCCGCAGCATCCCGACTATATCGGGTTTTTCGAACCGCTGGAGTCGATGCCGGATTCGGTGAAGGAGTTGTTCACCTATGATCCGGTGAAGGCGAAGAAACTGCTGGCTGAGGCGGGGTATCCGAATGGTTTTACTTTCAAGACGCAGGTTTGTTCCTGCTCGCCCGACAATATGGATTTGCTGCCGCTGATCGCGGGCTACCTCGAACAGATCGGCGTGAAGATCGAGATCCAGCCGATGGAGTATGGCGCCTTCCTGTCGGCGATGACGACGGCCACGCATTCGGCCGGCTATTTCATGACCAACGGGCACACCAACCCGACCCGCACGCTGCATAAGAGCTTCACGCCCGGCCAGCTTTGGGGGCCGTCAATGTGGAGCACGCCGGAATACACCGCCAAGATGAACCTGGCCTACGCCACGCGCGATGAAAAGCAGCAGCAGGTTCTGATCCGCGAGTTGACGCGCGAAATTCTGGATCAGGCACCCTATATCTGGCTGCCCGTGCCGTATCTCTATACGGCGTGGTGGCCGTGGGTGAAGAACTACGATGGCGAGTTGCGGGTGGGCGCGGTGAAGCCGGGGCCGATCTATGCGCGCATCTGGCTCGACCAGGAAATGAAGAAGAAGCTGGGCCATTGAGCACGCCGCTTCTTCAGGTTCGCGGACTGACCACGCGGTTCCGCACGGATCGCGGCAATCTCACGGCGGTGGATGACGTCTCGTTCGATCTGTCGGCGGGCGAGACGTTGGCGATCGTGGGGGAGAGCGGTTCGGGCAAGAGCGTCACGGCGCTCTCGCTGCTCCGGCTGATCCCCGATCCGCCGGGAAAGATCGTGGCGGGGACTGCGCTCTTCGAGGGGCGGGACCTGTTCACGCTGAGCGAGGAGGAGATGCGGGCGGTGCGCGGGGACCGCATCGCGATGATTTTCCAGGAGCCGATGACGTCGCTAAACCCGTCGCTCACCGTCGGCGTGCAGGTGGGCGAGCCGATGGTGCTGCATCGCGGCAGCAGTTGGGCGGCGGCGTTGGCCAAGGCCAAGGAGTTGCTGACCCGGGTGCGCACGCCCGACTCGGCGTCGCGGGTCAATTCTTATCCGCACCAGTTTTCCGGCGGCCAGCGGCAGCGGGCGATGATCGCGATGGCGCTGGCGTGCCAGCCGAAGCTGATCGTGGCCGACGAGCCGACGACGGCGCTTGATGTGACCGTGCAGGCGCAGATCCTGGCGTTGCTGAAGGAGTTGACGCGCGAGACGGGGGCGGCGCTCATTCTGATCACGCATGATCTTGGCGTGGTCGCGCGCTACGCGGACCGGGTGGCGGTGATGTATGGCGGGCGGATCGTCGAGACCGCGTCGGCGCGGGACCTGTATCGCACGCCGCGGCACCCCTATACGGCTGGGCTGTTGGCCTCCATTCCGCGACTCGATCAGGTCGCCGGGCGCCGGTTGCTGCCGATCGACGGGCAGCCGCCGGACCTGGCGCGGCTGCCGCCTGGCTGCGCGTTTCGACCGCGCTGCCGGATGGCGAGCGCGCGCTGCGAGACCGAGCGCCCGGTGCTGACCGAGGCCACGCCCAACCACTGGAAGGCTTGTTTCTCCGATGCCGCCGCCTGACGCGCCGCTGCTCCAGGTCGAGGACCTGAAAGTTCATTTTCCTGTCTATGGTGGGTTGGTCGTGCGCCGGCAGGTTGCCGCCGTCAAAGCAGTCGATGGCGTATCGTTCACCGTGCAGCGCGGCGAGACGCTGGGCCTGGTCGGCGAGAGCGGGTGCGGGAAATCGACGACCGGGCTGGCGATACTCAGGATGCTCGACATCACCGCCGGGCGGATCGTGTTCGACGGCACCGATATCTCGCATCTTGACCGCGCCGCCATGCGGCCGTTCCGGCGGCGGATGCAGATGGTGTATCAGGACCCGTTCGGCGCGCTCGATCCGCGCATGACGGTGGGCGCGATCATTGCCGAGCCGATGATCGTGCATGGTCTACACGGCAACAATGCGGGGCGGGCCGAGCAAGTGCGCGAATTGCTCGATATGGTCGGGCTGCGGCCGGATATGGCCGGGCGCTATATCCATGAATTTTCGGGCGGGCAGCGGCAGCGCATCGGCATCGCGCGGGCGGTGGCGATGCGGCCGGACTTGCTGATCTGCGACGAGCCGGTCTCGGCGCTCGACGTTTCGATCCAGGCGCAGATCGTCAACCTGTTTCAGGAACTCCAGGCGAAATTCGGCCTGACCTATGTGTTCGTGGCCCATGATCTCGCGGTGGTGCGCCATATCAGCGACCGCATCGCGGTGATGTATCTTGGTCGGATCGTGGAGATCGCCGGGCGCGAGGAACTCTATGCGCGGCCGATGCATCCGTATTCGCGGGCGCTGATGGCGGCGGTGCCGATCCCCGATCCGGAGGTGGAAGCGGGGCGGCCGCATGTGGTGGTGCAGGGCGAGGTGCCGAGCGCGCTCAATCCGCCGCCGGGTTGCCGCTTCCATCCGCGCTGTCCGCTGGCGGAGGCCCGGTGCCGGACGGAGGAGCCGGAGTTGCGCGATCTCGGGGCGGGACAGTCGGTGGCTTGCCATCTGGTCGGGTAGCGCGCCTCCGGCGGCAAAGGGGCAGTCGCCCCTTTGATCCCCCCGACTGCTCGCGGCTGGGGCAACGGCCTTCGGTTGCCCCAGCCGCTTTCGGCACGCAAGCGCGCGCCTGACGCGGGCTTGCCGGCGGAGCCTTGATTGTGCGCGCTTTACACGACGCGTGCGGGCGCCGAACGTGGGGGGCTGAAACGTTGCAAGGATGCTGCCCGGGATGCCCTCGACCGATCCGCTTGAGGAGGGGATATCGCCGACCTGGCGGGTGACGCTTTGGGCGATGGTGACGGTGCAATTGGTAATGTCGCTGTCGTTCTCGATCATCAGCCCGATCATGCCGCTGTTCCTGCCGGAGGTTGGTGTCACCAGCATCGTGGCGATTGATTTGTGGTCGGGGGCGTTGGCGTCGATCACCTCGTTCATTGCGGCGTTCGCCTCGCCCATCTGGGGCCGGTTGTCGGATCGCACAGGGCGCAAGCCGATGGTGCTGCGTGCCGCGGCGGCGATCGGGTTTATCACGATTGTCATGGGGCTGGCGCAGAGCCCGTGGCAGTTGCTGGCGTTGCGGATGGTGATGGGGGCGCTGGCGGGGTTCTCGTCGGCGGCGATCGTGCTGGTGACGACGCAGGTGCCGCGCGGGCATCTGGGCGCCTCACTGGGCTGGTTGTCGACGGGGCAGTTGGTCGGTTCGCTGATCGGGCCGGTGGTGGGCGGGGTGCTGGCGGACGTTACGGGCAGTTATCGGCAGCCGTTCTTTTTCTCCGGAACGATCTCGTTGCTGGCTTTCGCGCTGTGCTGGTTTCTGGTGCCCGAGCGGTTCACGCCGGGCGCGCCGAAATCCCGGCCCTCCGTGTTCACGTCGCTGCGCAGCCTGGCGCGTGTGCCGGGCATGACCGCGCTGCTGGCGGTGCTGCTGCTGTCGCAGTTCGGGTTGCAGGCGATTTTCCCGATCGTCAGCCTGTTCGTGATCGACCTCGTGGGCGAGCGGGCGGATATCGCGACGCTCTCGGGGCTCGCCTTCTCGGCGGCGGGGGTCGCGGGCGTGGTCGCGGTGCCACTGCTCGGACGGTTAAGCGATCGGATCGGCGAGCGGCATGTGTTGCTGGTGGCATTGCTTGGCGCGGTGCTGACGACGGCGCCGCAGGCGTTCGCCGAGTCGTACTGGCTGTTTGTGGTGGAGCGGTTCGGGGTGGGGCTGTTCGTCGGCGCGATCGTGCCGACGGCGAACGTGTTGATCGCCAAACTGACCTCGCCGGCGGAGCGCGGGTTCACGTTTGGCCTGACGTCATCGGCGTATTTCCTCGGCAACTCCTTCGGGCCGATGACCGGGGGTGTGGTGGGGGCCCTCTGGGGGCACCATTGGGTGTTCCTGGTGACCGCGGGGTTGCTGGGGCTGGCGCTGGTGGCCGTCTACGTGAGTGTGCCGCGGCAGCGCGCGTGAGTCAGGCGCCGGGCTTCACCTTTGCCCAGCTATTGCGCAGGCCGACAGTGCGGTTGAACACCAATTTTGCGGAGGTGCTGTCGGGGTCGGGGCAGAAATAGCCGGTGCGCTCGAACTGCACGGTCTCGTCGGTGTTGGCCGCGGCGAGGGCGGGTTCGACGAGGCAGCCGGCGAGGACTTCCAGCGAGGCGGGATTGATATCGGCGAAGATTTCGCCGTCGGCGCCGGGGTCGGGGCGGTTGAAAAGCTGGTTGTAGAGGCGGATTTCGGCGGGTTTGGCGGTGGCGGCCTCGACCCAGTGGATGGTCGCCTGGACCTTGCGGCCGTCCGGCGCGTTGCCGCCTTTTGTGGCGGGGTCGTAGGTGCAAAGGAGTTCGATGACCTCGCCGGCGGCGTTCTTGACCACGTCGCGGCAGGTGATGAAGTAGCCGTAGCGCAGGCGGACTTCGCGGCCGGGGGAGAGGCGGTAGAATTTTTTCGGCGGCGTTTCCATGAAGTCGTCGTGCTCGACGTAAAGCTCGCGGCCGAAGGTGATGGCGCGGGTGCCGGCCTCGGGGTCGTCGGGGTGGTTGATCGCTGGCAGCGATTCCGACATGCCTTGCGGGTAGTTCTCGATGACAACCTTGAGCGGGCGCAGGACGGCCATGCGGCGAGGGGCGGATTTGTTGAGGTGTTCGCGGATGCAATGTTCCAGCAACGCGAAATCGACCACCGAATAGGCGCGGGCGACGCCGATGCGCTTGGCGAAATCGCGGATGGCGGCGGCGGGGACGCCGCGGCGGCGCAGGCCGGCGATGGTGGGCATGCGCGGATCGTCCCAGCCGTTGACGTGGCCGTCGCGCACGAGGGTGGTGAGGACGCGCTTGGAGAGCACGGTGTAGCCGATGTTGAGGCGGGCGAACTCGTATTGGCGGGGGCGCGAGGGGACCGGCAGATGGTCCATGAACCAGTCGTAGAGGGGGCGGTGATCCTCGAATTCGAGGGTGCAGATGGAGTGCGAAATGCCCTCGATCGCGTCGGACTGGCCGTGCGCGTAGTCGTAGGTCGGGTAGATGCACCAGGTGTCGCCGGTGCGGGGGTGGGTGGCGTGCAGGATGCGGTAGAGGGTGGGGTCGCGCAGGTTCATATTGCCCGAGGCCATGTCGATCTTCGCGCGCAAGACGCTGGTGCCGTTGGGGAATTCGCCCGCGCGCATGCGGCGGAAGAGGGCCAGGTTCTCGGCGGGGGGGCGATCGCGGTGCGGGCTGTTGCGTCCCGGCTCGGTGAGGGTGCCGCGCATCGTCCGCATTTCGTCGGCGGGCTGGTCGTCGACATAGGCCAGGCCTTTGCCGATCAGTATTTCGGCCCAGGCGTAGAGCTGATCGAAGTAGTCGGAGGCGTGATAGAGGTGCTCGCCCCAGTCGAAGCCGAGCCAGCGGACGTCGCGGGTGATGGCGTCGATGAAGGCCTGTTCCTCCTTCACCGGGTTGGTGTCGTCGAAGCGCAGGTGGCAGCGGCCGGCGAAATCCTGGGCGACGCCGAAATTCAGGCAGATCGACTTGGCGTGGCCGATATGCAGATAGCCATTGGGTTCGGGCGGAAACCGGGTGACGACGGCTTGCACGCGGCCGGCGTCGAGATCCGCCTTGATGATGTCGCGGATGAAGTCCCGCCCGGCTTCGCCGCTCGTCTCACTCACAGCCGTTACCCCGTATGTCCAGTGGCTCCTGTTACGGGGAAGCGCGGGATGCGGCAAGCTGGTAGGGCAGGCGGGTTGGGAAGCAAGGCTCCGCCACGGCAGTCCAGGGAAGGCAGCGCGCCTCCGGCGGCGTCGTGCGCAGCGCGCATTCGCGCGACGGGGCACGCCCCTTTGATCCCCCCGACTGGCTTGCGCCGCAGGCCATCGGCATCACGGACCGCATTGCGATCGCGCGGGGGTTTGGGCTTCGCCCGTGAATGCGGCGAGATCGCGGGTGCTTATCCGAAGGCCGTCTGTCCAGCCGCGAGCAGTCCAGGGTTCCAAGGGGCACTGGCCCTTGGCCGCCGGAGGCGCGCTTGCCGTCGCTGCGAACGCCCGCCCCTCCGCTGGCCAACCTGCGAATCTCTGCCTAGCCCTTCAGTCTGGCCTCGCGCCCAAGGATTTTCTCGTAGACGTTGATCATCGCCGTGACGTCGGAGGGGCCGAGGCCGAGGCCGCGGGCCATGCGCAGGAGGGCGAGGGTCTGGGCGCCCATCGGGCTGGGGACGCCGATTTCGTCGGCGAGTTGCTGGGCGAGGCGGAGGTCTTTGTGGGCGAGGTCGAGGGCGAAGCTGGCGGTGAAGTCGCCGCTGAGGGCGCGGGTGGTCATGCTCTTGAAGGAGGCGCTGGCGCCGCTGCTGCCGAGGATGACCTCGGAGAGTTTGGCGAGGTCGATGCCGGCGGCGACGCCCATCATCAGGCCTTCGGCGGCGGACGCCATATTGGAGAAGGCGAGTTGGTTGTTGATGAGTTTGGCGACCGAGCCCATGCCGACGGCGCCGACATGAATGACGGCGCCGCTGAAGGCTGCGAGCAGGGGGCGTTGGGCTTCGAAGTCGGCTTCCTCGGCGCCGACCATGATGGTGATGGAGCCGTCGATGGCGCGGACGACGCCGCCGGAGACGGGGGCCTCGACCATGCGGATGCCGCGGGCAATGAGGCCGGCGAGCAGGCGCTGGGCGGTGGCGGGGGCGTTGGTCGAGAGGTCGATGAAGGTGGTGCCGGGGCGCATGTTGGCGGCGACGCCGTCGGGGCCGAGGACGACGGCTTCGACCACGGCGGGCATCGGCAGGGAGGTGATTACGACGTCACAGGCGGCACTGAGGGCGGCCACGGAGGCGCCGGCCGCGGCGCCGACGCAGGCGGCCATGGCGGCTGGATTGTTGTCGAACACGATCACTTCGTGATTGGTGTTCTTGATGATGTTGCGACACATGGGGCCACCCATGTTGCCGACGCCGATGAAGCCGATTTTCATGTTCGTAGTTCCCCTCAGGCGCCGACGAAACGGGGCGCGCGTTTTTCCATCCAGGCCGCTCGTCCCTCCCGCAAGTCGGCCGAGGCCGCGACCGTTGCCGCGCGGTCGGCGATCTCGCTGAGATCGGCGTCGCCGCGGGCGATGTCGTTGAGGGCGGTTTTCATGCCCTGCACGGCCAGCGGCGCGTTGGCGGCGAGCGTGGCGGCGCGGGCGGCGACGGTTTCGGCCAGCGCCTCGGGCGCCACGAGTTCGGTGAGGAAGCCGATGCGCAGGAGTTCGGCGGCATCGAGGCGTTCGGCGAGCAGGAAGAGCCGCTTGGCGGTATCGACGCCGAGGCGGCTGATGTAGCGCTGCATGCCGCCGGGGTAGTAGTGCAGGCCGAGCTTGGCGGCGGGCATGAACATCGACATGCCCGTGACCCCGATGCGGAAGTCGCAGGCCAAAGCGAGGTCGGTCGAGCCGCCATAGACGCCGCCGTTCATCGCCGCGATGGTGGGCGGGCGGACGCGTTCGAGACGGTCGGTCATGGCATCGAACCCAGCGGTGGTGGATTCCGCGCGGGTACCGATGGCGTTGATGTAGAAGCCGGAGCTGAAGGATTTGCCGGCGCCGGTGATGACGAGGACGCGAATGCTGGTGTTGGCATCGACGACGTCGAACAGCTTGAGCATCTCGACGATGTCATCGGGTTCGATGCGGTTATGGACCTCCGGGCGGTTGAACCGGATGGCGGCGCAATGGCCGTCCACGCTCAGCGTGGGCAGGCCGGGGGTCTCGGTCATGCGGGTTTCCTCGATGCTTGCGGCGAAGCTAGACCATCACATCGCGGCCGTCAGCCCACCGTCCACGTAGAGCACGTGGCCGTTGACGTAGGAGGCGGCGGCGGAGGCCAGAAACACCGCGGCGCCGGCGATCTCCGGCGGGTCGCCCCAGCGGCCGAGCGGGGTGCGGCCGGAGACCCAGGTGGTGAAGGCGGCGTCCGCGACCAGGGCGGTGTTCAGTTCGGTGGCGAAGAAGCCAGGGGCGATGGCGTTGACGGTGATGCCCTGTGGGCCAAGCTCGACGGCGAGGGCGCGGGTGAGCGCATCGAGGCCGCCTTTGGCGGCGGCGTAGCCGGGCACGGTCGGGCGGGCGACCTTTGGGCCCATGATGGAAGTGATGAAGATGATGCGGCCGCTGTGTTGTTTGACCATCGGGCGGGCGGCTTCGCGGGCGAGGACGAACTGGCTGGTGAGGTTGGTCATGAGCACGCGGGTCCAGTCGGCGGTCTCCCATTCGAGCAGGGGCTTACGGTGCTGGATGCCGGCGTTGCCGATGAAGATGTCCAGATGCCCGTGGCGGGCGGCGATGCCAGCGATGGCGGCCTTCGCGACCTCCTCGTCGGTGACGTCGAAGCGGGCGGCTTCGGCGCTGAGACCGGCGGCGGCCAACGCGCCGACGGCGGCATCGAGGGCGGCCTGGTCGCGGCCGTTGAGGATGACATGGGCGCCGACGCGGGCCATCGCCTCGGCCATGGCGCGGCCGAGGCCGCGGGAGGCGCCGGTGACGAGGGCCACCTTGCCGGCGAGCGAGAATGTATCGAGCGAGAACGGGTTGGGCATGGCTGGTTCCTCCTGCGCATGGCGATCATGCGCGGAATGGCCGCATTGATCCACCGTCTCCCTTGACCGGCCGGGCGCCGCGTGTCCCACTTGCCTGACTTCGCGCCGGGATAGCGCGCCGGGGATCCAGGATGACCAACGTCGCTGACTGCTTCAATATCGCCGACATCCGCATGGCCGCCAAACGGCGCCTGCCGAAGTCGCTGTTCGAGTTCATCGACCGCGCCACCGAGGACGAGTTGGCGGTGCGCAACAACCGCGCGGCCATCGAGCGTATTCGCATTCTGCCGCGCGCGCCGCTCGACGTTTCGAACCGGTCGCTGTCGAGCAGCATCTTTGGCAAGCCGGTGGGTCTGCCGATGGCGATCGCGCCGACTGGGGCCTCTGGGCTGATGTGGTACGAGGCCGAGCTTGAACTCGCGCGCGCTGCCAAGGCGGCGGGGATTCCATACACGATGGCCACCGGATCGATGGTGCCGTTCGAGCGGGTGGCCAAGGAGGTCGGCGGGCGGTTGTGGTTCCAGCTTTATGTCTGGCCGGATCGGGCGGCGACCTATGAGCTGGTGCGCCGGGTTGCCGCGGCCGGGGCGGAGACGCTGGTGGTCACGGTCGATACGCCGGTGCCGCCCAATCGGGAATACAACACCCGCAACGGGTTCGGCCTGCCGTTCCGCCCGACCGTTGCCAACGTGACCGATATTTCGCTGCATCCGCGCTGGCTGCTCGGCACGCTGCTGAAATATCTGATCGCCGACGGGATGCCGAAGATGCGCAACCATCCGGCAGAGTTCAACAACGCCCGGACCCGGGCGGCCATCGCGCCGCGGCTGACGCTGTGCGACACCGTCGATCTGCCGGAGATCAAGCGGCTGCGCGACATGTTCCCCGGCAAGCTGCTGGTCAAGGGGATCATGCACCCGCAGGACGCGCTCGACGTGGTCGCGGCCGGGGCGGATGGGGTGGTGGTCTCCAATCACGGCGGGCGCAATCTCGACGCGGCGATGGCGACGTTCGACGCGCTGCCGGGCATCGCGGCGGCGATTGGTGGCAAGGCGACGATCATCGTGGATAGCGGCATCCGCCGTGGCCTGGATATCCTCAAGGCGCTCGCGCTGGGTGCGGACGCGGTGCAGACCGGGCGGGCGACGCTGTGGGGGGCCGCGGCCGGCGGCGAGGCGGGGGTGACCCGCGTGCTCGACCTGCTGCGCCACGAGTTGAGCACGGCAATGGCAAATACAGGGGTGCGGACGATCGAACAGATCCACCGGGGCCTGCTCGCGCCGTAGGACTCCCGACTTCAGTAAAGGATAAGGCAAGCGCGCCTCCGGCGGCGTCGTGCGCAGCGCGCATTCGCGCGACGGGGCATGCCCCTTTGATCCCCCCGACTTCTCCGGCTATGGCAAGGGCCTTTGGTTGAGCACCATTGACCTCGCCGCCGCTACTGGCGAAGCCCACCCCCCGCGCGATCCGCTAGGTCGATTGCCTGCGGCGCAAGTAAGGAAGGCGTTATCACCGAGAGGCCATTGATCCAGCCGCAAGCAGTCCCGGGATCAAAGGGTCCCTGACCCTTTGCCGCCGGAGGCGCGCTTGGCTAGGTCCTAGGTCTTGGCGATGTTCCAGAACACCGGCACTGGGCCCTTGAGGTGGCCCGTGAGATTTTTGCGCCAGGCGGCTGATTGGCGGTAGTTGCCGAGGGGGACGTAGAGTGCCTCCTCGAACACGGCGGCCTGGATTTCGCGGGCGAGGCGCTTTTTTTCGGTCATGTCGGCGCTGTCGATCCAGGCCTCGCGCAGGGCCTCGATGCGGGGGATTTCGGGGGCGCCGTACCAGCCTTTGGCGCCGTTGGTGCGCATGGCGGGGGCGGCGAGCGGATCGACGTAGTCGGCGCCGGGGAATGAGGTGCAGAACAGCGACCAGCCGGCCTTGTCGAGCGGGTCGCGCTTGGCGCGGCGCTGCACGACGGTGCCCCAGTCCATCGCCTGGTCGTCGAGATTGATGCCGACCTGCTTGAGGCGGGCGCCGCAGACCTGGCTCATTGCGTCGTAGAAGGGCTGGTCGGTCGGGTGCATCAGGACCACACGCTCGCCGGTGTAGCCGGCCTCGTTCAGCATCGCTTTCACGTCGGCGTCGGATTTCTTGCCGCCGACGATGTCCATGCCGGCGTCGTTCTCGTAGGCCGTGCCCTTGAGGAAGCAGCCGATGGGTGCCGTGTAGCTGGTCGCGTCATCGCCCATGAAGGACTGCATGACGTCGACCGGATTGATCGCCGCCAGGATGGCGCGGCGGAGCAGGCGGTTGTCGGTGGGGGCGACGGCCATGTTCGGGCGCATCACCGGATAGAGCCCGAACGGATCGAGCCGGTCGACGACGACGTTGCGGTCGGCTTTCAACTGCGGAATGAGATCGGGCAGCGGGATTTCGATCCAGTCGACCGCGCCGGCGCGGATGGCGTTGTTGGCGGTTGAGGCGTCGGGGATGACTTTCCATTCGACGCGATCGACGAGGACGTTCTTGGCGCCGGCGGTGAAGCTGGGCTTGCCGTCGCGCGGCACGTAGCCGGCGAATTTGGTGAACACGGCGAGACTGCCGGAGACCAGTTCCTTGTGCTCGAAGCGGAACGGCCCGCTGCCGACCACCTCGGCGATCTGCTTGGAGGCATCGACGGAGTTGGCGATGCGCTCGGGCATGATGAAGGGCGGGCTGGGCTGCGTTTTGGCGAGCGCGAAGGGCAGCAGGGGGAATACCTTGCGCAGGCGGAACACCAGGGTGCGGTCGTCCGTGGCTTCGAGCGAGTCCATCCGGGCGGCGATGGTCTGGCCGACGCCGTCGCGCATCATCCAGCGCTTCAGCGAGGCGACGCAGTCGCGGGCAAGGACCTTGGTGCCGTCATGGAACATCAGGCCATCGCGCAGCTTGATGGTCCAGCGCTTGCCGTCGTCCTCGACGAGGGCGCCCTCGGCCATTTGCGGCGAGGGGTTGAGTTCGGCGTCGAGGCCGAACAGGGTGTCGAACACCATGAAGCCGTAGTTGCGGGTCACGGTCGCGGTTGTCCAGATCGGGTCGAGGCTGGTGAGGTTGGCCTGCGGCACGAAGACGAGCGTGCGCGATCCCGCGGACTGGGCCCAGGCGGGGTGGGCCAAGGCGGGGCGGGCCAAGGCGAAGCGGGCCAGGGTGGTGGCCGCGGCGGCTGTGGCGATGAAATTCCGGCGTTTGATGGTCATGGTTGTCGCCTCGGATCGCGTTGCCGGCGCGTATAGACCAATTCCGCGAGGCGTGGGAGGGTTGGGACGCTTTGTTACAGGGCGCCAGATAGGAACAGCGATGAAACGTGCACGCCTGCGTGACCTCGGCATCAGCACCGGACGGCTGCCGCCGGGGCCTTGGAACGCGATCACCGACGTGCCTGGCGTGAAGGTCGGTTACGCCAGTTTGATCCGCGACGTGCCGAGCGTCGTGCGGACCGGGGTGACCGCGATCTGGCCGGCGGGCGATGACATCTGGACCGACTGGGTGTTCGCCGGCGCGCATTCGTTCAATGGGAATGGCGAGATGACGGGGCTGGCGTGGATCGCCGAGCAGGGCATGATCAGCGCGCCGATCTGCATCACCAACACCTATTCGGTCGGCCTGGTGCGCGATGCCATCTGCGCGCTGGCGGTGCGCGACAATGCGCCGCAGCCGTGGCATCTGCCGGTGGCCGCCGAGACGTATGACGGCTGGCTGTCGGACAGCGCGAGTTTTCCGGTGACCACCGAACTGGCGCTGGCGGCGATGGACGGGGCGACGTCCGGGCCGATCGCGGAAGGCAATGTCGGCGGCGGGACCGGGATGAACCTGCACGAGTTCAAGGGCGGCACGGGCACCGCCTCGCGCGTGGTCAGCGAGGGTGGCGTGTCCTACACGGTCGGCGCGCTGGTGCAGGCGAACTATGGCGAGCGGGCGCTGCTGCGGGTGGATGGCGTGCCGGTGGGGCGCGAGATCGGCACGGGCGTCGTGCCCTCGGTGCGCGACACGCCGGCGGAGGCGGGGTCGATCATCGTGGTGCTTGCGACGGACGCGCCGTTGCTGCCGATCCAGTGCCAGCGGCTGGCGCGGCGGGCGACCACGGGGCTGGCCTGGGTGGGCGGCATTGGCGGCAATGGCAGCGGGGATATCTTCCTCGCCTTCTCGACGGGGAACCGGGTGAACGCCGAGGCGGGGGTGAGCGATGTGCGGATGATCGCGCCGCCGGCGATGACGTCACTGTTCGAGGCGGCGGCGGAGGCGACGGAGGAGGCGATCCTGAACGCGCTGACGATGGCGGAGACGATGCACGGGCAGATGGGGCGCGTGTCGCACGCCATTCCGCTCGATCGGTTGCAGGAGGTGATGCGGAAGTATGGGCGGCTGGCCACGCGCCCGATGTAAAATGGCGGATATGCGCGAACCTCACGCGGCCTGTGCGGGGGCCGCGACAACCGCTGTGGTGAACGCGGCCGGAGAGGTGATTTCCAGCATCTCGACGTCGTCGCTGTGGCGGACTTCGCGGTGGCGGATCATCGGCGGCTGGTAGACGGAGGAGCCGGCTTCGAGGCGGACGAGGCCGGCATCCTCGTATTCGAACTCGACCCAGCCCTTGAGCACATAGACCATCTGGAAGTGCAGATCATGCGTGTGCCATTCGGGCTTGGCCCCCTCCCCCGGCACGGCGCGGATGACATGCGCGCCGACCTTGCCGCCGCTCGCGCCGGTGATGCCGAGGTCGCGGTATTCGAAAAAGGCGCGCAGGCCACGCTCGAACGCGTCGCCTGCGGCGTGATGGACGGTGGTTGCGGTCATGGCACTCTCCCCTTGTGTATTGGATACCGAGGATAGCCGATTCGGTCAGGGCGTGGCAGCACCCGGCGCGAGCCAGAACTCCTTCAGATGCAGACTGAGATCGTGGTCGTTCAGCTTGACCAGGTCTTTGTGCAAGGAGCCGACGACCTTTGCCTGGGCGGATTTGCCGAGCGCCTCGCGCAGGTCGTGCAGCGCGTGCGGGGGCGCGGCGAGGATGAGCTGATCGAAGGCGTGCAACTGGTCGTGATGATCGATCTGGTGCGCGATGTCGGCCAGGAACACCTGTTTGGCGTGGGCGTGCGGATCGAGACGCGACCCGGCGGCATGTTTCGCGGCGCCGGCGTCGCCGGATTTGAACTCCTGGACGGTCGCGAACCGGCCCTCGACGGCCTGCGGTGTGACCACGCGGGCATGGTCACCATCGGCGACGAGCACCCAGACTTTCGGCTGCTTGGCGGTATTCATGTCGGCAGGCTCCTCGGTTTGATGAGGCAGCCTCGCACGCATGGGGGGGCGTTGCGTTGATCAGGATCAAGGCGCTCAGGTCGCAGACTTGTCGGCCCGGAAATCCTTGATGTCGCGGAAGGTCAGGCCGGGGTGGAGTTCGGCGGTGCGGCGCAGCATGAAGGCGGAGGTGGCGAGGAAAACCGGGTCTCCGTCCACGTCGTCGGCCATGGCACTGCGCTGGTCGGTCACGAAACGCTCGATCAGCGCGCGGTCGCCGGAAACCCAGCGGGCGAGTTGGTAGGGCGTCTGCTCGAAGCCGATCTTGACGCCGTATTCGGCGGCGAGGCGGGCGACCAGCACGTCAAGCTGCAAGGTGCCGACGACGCCGACCATCGGCGGGGAGCCGTCCTGCGGGCGGAACAGTTGCACCACCCCCTCCTCGGCCAGTTCCTGCAGGGCCTGGCGCAGTTTCTTGGCCTTCATCGCGTCATCCAGGCGCACGCGGCGGAGGATTTCCGGGGCGAAATAGGGGACGCCGACGAAGTTGATGTCCTCGTTCTCCGAGAGCGTGTCGCCGATGCGCAAAGTGCCGTGGTTGGGGATGCCGACGACGTCGCCGGCGAAGGCCTCGTCGGCGATTTCGCGCTCGCGGGCGAAGAAGAACTGCGGCGCGTGCAGGGGGATGAGCTTGCCGGTGCGAACCTGTTTCAGCCGCATGCCGCGCACCAGGCGGCCGGAGCAGACGCGGGCGAAGGCGATGCGGTCGCGGTGGTTCGGGTCCATGTTGGCCTGGATCTTGAAGACCAGCGCGGTCAGGCCGGGCTCGGTCGCCTCCACCGTGCGGGTATCGGCGGGTTGGGCGCGCGGCTTGGGGCCGTATTCGGCCAGCCCGTCCAGCAGGTCGGCCACGCCGATATGTTTCATCGCGCTGCCGAAGAACACCGGGGTCAGGTGGCCGGCGGCGAAGGAGGCTTCGTCGAATTCGGGCAGGGCGGCGCGGACCAGTTCAAGCTCGCCGGCCATCGCCAGCATGCGCGGGTCGGTGGCGGGGAGGTCGGTCGTGAGGTTGTAGACGTTCTTGCGCAGGTCGAACGTGCCGGCGAATTCGGAGGCGCGGCCGACGGGCCAGGTGACGGGGGCGGTGTCCAGCGCGAGGGCGCTGGAGACTTCGTCGAGCAGGGCAAAGGGGTCTTGCGCCTCGCGGTCCATCTTGTTGATGAAGGTGAGGATGGGAATGTCGCGCAGGCGGCAGATTTCGAAGAGCTTGCGGGTGCGGGCCTCGATGCCCTTGGCGGCGTCGATCACCATCACCGCGGCATCGACGGCGGTCAGCGTGCGGTAGGTGTCTTCGGAGAAGTCCTCGTGGCCCGGCGTGTCCAGCAGGTTGAAGACGCAGCCGGCGTATTCGAAGGTCATCACGGAGGTGACGACGGAGATGCCGCGCTCGCGTTCGATGCCCATCCAGTCCGACCTGGTGCGGCGGCGCTCGCCCTTGGCGCGCACGTTGCCGGCAAGCTGGATGGCGCCGCCGGCCCGCAGCAGATGCTCGGTCAGCGTCGTCTTGCCCGCATCGGGGTGGGAGATGATGGCGAAGGTGCGCCGCCGGGCGATTTCCACGGCGGTGTCGCGGATCAGGGTCTGGCTCATGGCGCGGGCTTATACAGTGTCGCCCGCGCCAATCCCAGTGCTGTTCCCAGTGCTGTTCCCAGTGCCGTTCCCAGTGCTGTTGCAGTCAGTCAGCCGAGTGCCGAGGCCGGGCGGAGGTCGCCGACATGGATGCGGTTCCAGTTCTCCAGGCGGGGACGCGCGAGCTTGGCGACGGCGGCGCCAGCCTCGCCGGTGGGTTGCAGGAGCCGTTCGATCAGCGCGGCGCCGACGACCTGGGCGGCCCGCCCTGCCCCGTCATCGCATTTGACGGCGATGCCGTAGCCGAGTTCGGGAAGGGAGGCGCAGAACACGCCCTCCGCGCCACCCTTGCAGAACACGCGGGCGCCCATCGCCTGCATCATCAGCGTATCGAACCGGCCGGTGCCGGCGACCATCATCGGGTTGGCGGTGACGGCCGCGCGGATTTTCGCTGCCGCGGCCGCGCGGTCGGGCGCCATGCCGTTGCCGGTGCCGTAGCGGGCGAAGCCGTGCGCGATGCCGCGGAGCGGGATGGCGAAGGTCGGGATCGAGCAGCCGTCGGTGCCGCGATTGCGCGCGTCGAGCACGGTGCCGGTCATCTCCGACAGGGCCGCGGTGATCTGGCGCATGGTCGGGTGATCGGGCCCGATATAGCCCTTGGGGTCATCGCCGCGATCGCAGGCGAGGCAGATGAAGCCGGAATGTTTGCCGGAACAGTTGTTGTGCAGCGCGCTCGGCGTGCGGCCGGCGGCGGCCAGGGCGCGGGCGGAGGCGTCGTGGCTCGGCCAATGCGTGCCGCATTCGAGTTGGGAAAAGTCGCGACCGGCCTTGGCCAGCATGGAGGCGGCGGCGGCCGTGTGGATTTCCTCGCCGTTGTGGGACGAGCAGGCGAGTGCGATTTCGGCGTCGGTCAGGCCGAGGCGGGCAGCCGCGCCGGTTTCGACCAGCGGCAGCGCCTGCATGGACTTGACCGCCGAGCGCGGGAAGATCGGGGTGTCGATGTCGCCGACGGAGAACACCACGGCGCCGGACGCATCGAGCACCGCCGCCGCGCCGCAATGGGCAGATTCGACGCTCCCGCCGCGCGTTACTTCAACCAGAACAGGGTCCATGATCCACATCCTTGCGTTGCGCCCGCCGGCGGGGGGGGCATCCTTGTGGCGGCATACAACCACACGCGCCCGCAGCCTACATATCCCCGCGCGCGCCCGCCATGCTATGCGCTGAACGCTCGCACCCCCGGCCGGACGCTGCTTATGCCCCACCCTGCCCCGCTCTTTCGCCTCGGTGTCGTCGCCGATCCGCAATACGCGCCGCTCGCGCCGACCGGCTGGCGGCGCTGGGAGGCTTCCATGGCGCGGCCCTTCCGCCCATCAAAAACGCCGCGGCACAGGGTGTGCCGCGGCGCATTTCGATCCAGCGGGTCCGATCAGCGCGAGTAGAACTCGACTATCTGATCAGCGCGAGTAGAACTCGACGACCAGGTTCGGTTCCATCGTCACGGGATACGGCACGTCGGTCAGCTTCGGGGCGCGCGCGAACACGCCCTTCATGGCGCGGTGATCGACCTGGAGATACTCGGGCACGTCGCGTTCGGCGCTCTGCGAGGCATCGAGCACCATGGCGAGCTGCTTGGATTTCTCCTTCACCTCGATGATGTCGTTGTCGCGCACCTGATAGGAGGAGATGTTGACGCGCTTGCCGTTCACCATCACGTGGCCGTGGTTGACGAACTGGCGGGCGGCGAACGGGGTGATCGCGAACTTCATGCGGTAGATCACCGCATCGAGCCGGCGCTCGAGGAGTTCGATCAGGTTCTCCGAGGTGTCGCCCTTGCGGCGGACGGCCTCGTCGTAATATTTGCGGAACTGCTTCTCGCCGATGTTGCCGTAATAGCCCTTCAGCTTCTGCTTCGCCATCAGCTGGACGCCGAAGTCGGTCGGCTTCTGCTTGCGGCGCTGGCCGTGCTGCCCGGGGCCGTAGTCGCGCTTGGCGATCGGGGATTTCGGGCGGCCCCAGAGATTCACGCCGAGACGGCGATTGATCTTGTACTTGCTTTCAGCGCGCTTGGTCATGCGCGGTATCCCTTCATATCCAGCCTGGCGCCGCCTTGTAGCGATCACCCCGGGCACGCGAAGTGCCCGGATCGGCGTTGTTGCACCGGTAGGCCTTTTGCACGCGCAAAAGGCGGGCGCGGACCCCGAGGGCCCGTCCACGTTCCCGGCAATGCACGGGGTATAGGAAGGAGGCGGGCGCTTGTCAAACCGGATGCGGCCCCGTATGAGCAACGAATGGTCAAACGCGGCGACATCATCATGCTCGGTCTCGGTGCCGGTGTCTCCGGCGGGTTGATCGGCGGGCTGCTGCTCGGCATCGGCATGAACCTCGTCATCGCCGGCGCCAATATCGGCTGGCTCCTGCTGCTTCCGGCGGCGCCGGTCAGCGGGCTCGCCGGCTGGATCATGGCGCGCCGTCTCGCCCGCGATATTCCGGCGCCATCCAATAGGGAGACATGCTGATGACCACTTGGCCAGTCAAAACCCGCGAGTTCCACAATCACCATTTCGACAGCACCGTGTGGAACGACTTTCGGTTCCGCGACGACGATATCGTCGTCGGCACCTACGCCAAATCCGGCACGACCTGGACGCAGCAGATCATCGCCCAGATCCTGTTCGCCGGTGCCGACGATCTTGAGGTGGCCAACATGTCGCCCTGGCTCGACCTGCGGGTGCCGCCGGCCGAGGTGAAGTTCGCCGCGCTGGAAGCGCAGACCCACCGCCGCTTCATCAAGACCCACCTGCCGCTCGACGCACTGGTTTACTCCCCGCAGGCCAAGTACATCTATATCGCCCGCGACGGGCGCGATGTGGTGTGGAGCATGTACAACCACCACGCCAATGCCAACGACCTGTGGTACCAAATTCTCAACGACACCCCTGGCCGCGTCGGCCCGCCGATCGAACGCCCTCCGGAGTCGATCCGGCAGTACTACCTCGACTGGATGGACCGCGACGGCCACCCTTTCTGGCCGTTCTGGGACAACATCGCGACATGGTGGAGCGCGCGCGACCTGCCGAACCTGCTGCTGCTGCATTTCGCGGACCTCAAGCGCGACCTGCCCGGCGCGATGCGGCGGGTCGCGGGCTTCCTCGGCACTCCTATCGACGAAGCGCGCTTCCCAACGATGGTCGAGCATTGTGGCTTCGACTACATGAAGAAGCACGCCACCAAGAGCACTCCGCTGGGTGGCGCGTTCTGGGATGGCGGCGCCGAAGTTTTCATCAACAAGGGCACCAACGGCCGCTGGCGCGACGTTCTCACCGCCGAGGACAACCGTCGCTACGAGGCTGTGGCGCGCGAGAAACTCGGGGCGGAATGTGCGGCGTGGCTGGCGGCGGGTGCGGCGGCGGCGTAGAGTCGGCACGACCTAAGCAGAGATTCGCAGGTTGGCCAACGGAAGGGCGTGCGTTTGTAGCGACGGCAAGCGCGCCTCCGGCGGCCAAGGGCCAGTGGCCCTTGGAACCC
>JAYTUU010000093.1:0-59283 GCA_043744375.1 Rhodospirillales bacterium
ATTTCCGGGATCGCGGTGGTCCAGTTCATCGCAAGGGCACTCCGGCAACCTGGATCTGGTGCGCCATCGCCGCGGCGTGGTGGCTGACCATCGCCTCGACGCTGGCATCGAAGAAATGAGTGAAGGCGGAGGGGTAGATGCCCATCCACAGCGTCAGGATGACCAGCGGCATGAACACGGCGTATTCGCGCGGGGAAAGGTCAAGGATGGCGCGTAGGTCCGCCCGGGTCAGCGAGCCAAAAATTATTCTCCGATACAAGTAAAGCATATATGCGGCACCCAGAACCATCGTCGTGGCAGCGAGTATGGCGAGCCAGAAATTAACCTGGACGGCGCCAGTGAGGACCAGAAACTCTCCGACGAAGCCAGAGGTGCCGGGCAGCCCGACGCTGGCCATGGTGAACAGCATGAACACCAGCGCGTAGCCCGGCATGCGGTTGGCGAGGCCGCCGTAGCGGTTGATCTCCAGGGTGTGGATGCGGTCATAGACGACGCCGACGCAGAGAAACAACGCGCCGGCGACGATGCCGTGCGACAGCATCTGGAACAAAGCGCCCTGGATGCCCTGGATGTTGAACGAGAAGATGCCGATCGTGACCATCCCCATGTGCGCGACCGAAGAATATGCGATCAGCTTCTTCATGTTGTCCTGCGCCAGCGCGACGAGGGACGTGTAAATGATCGCAATGACCGACAGCGAGTAGATGAACGGCGCGAACTGGGCCGAGGCCTCCGGCAGCATCGGCACCGAGAATCGGAGGAAGCCGTAGGCGCCCATCTTCAGCAGCACACCCGCCAGGATCACCGATCCCGCGGTCGGCGCCTCGACATGGGCGTCGGGCAGCCAGGTGTGGACGGGCCACATGGGGACCTTGACCGCGAAGGAGGCGAAGAAGGCGATGAACAGCCAGGTCTGCATGGAGACGGGGATGGCGGCGTGCAGGAGTTCGACGATGTCGGTGGTGCCGGTCTGCGCCCAGATGGCGAGCAGGGCGACCAGCATCAGGACGGAGCCGGCGAGGGTGTAGAGGAAGAACTTGAACGCGGCATAGACGCGGCGGGGGCCGCCCCAGACGCCGATGATCAGATACATCGGGATCAGCACGCCTTCGAAGAACATGTAGAAGACGACGAAGTCGAGTGCTGCGAACATGCCGACCATCATCGTTTCCAGGATGAGGAAGGAGAGCATGAACTCGCGCACGCGGGTGGTGATCGACTCCCAGCTGGCGAGGATGCAGATCGGGGTCAGCGCCGTGGAGAGCAGGACGAAAAGAACGGAAATGCCGTCCACACCGAGCTTGTAGGTGATGCCCCATTGCGGCAGCCAAGCGACGCTTTCGACGAACTGGAAGCCACCATCGGCCTGGTCGAACTTGGTCCAGAGGATCAGCGAGAGGGCAAAGACGATCAGGCTCGTCCACAAGGCGGCCCAGCGGGCGTTGGAGGCGATCGTGGCTTCGTCGCCGCGGATGGACATGATCGCGAGACCGCCGGCGAGCGGCAGCCAGGTGACCAGCGAGAGGAGGGGAAAGCCAGCCGCGTTCATCACGTTCACCGGAAGAGGAGAGAAATGCTGACGAGCAGGACGAGCCCGATCAGCATGAAAAAGGCGTAGACCGCGATCGAGCCGGTCTGGATTTTGGCGATGCGCGCCGATCCGCTGGCGGTGATGGCGGCGAGGCCGTTGGGGATGCCGTCGATGATGGTGGCGTCGCCGACCTGCCAGAGGGTGCGGGCGAGCGCCATCAGCGGCTTCACAATGACGGCATTGTAGAGTTCGTCGAAATACCACTTGTTCAGCAGGAAGCGGTAGACGCCGTTGAAGCGGGCGGCGGCCCATGCCGGCAGGCCGGGGTTGCCCATGTAGATCACGTAGGCCAGGACAATACCGACGATGCCGACCACGGTGGGGGCGAGCGCGACCCAGGCGGGGACTTCGTGCATGGCGTGAAGCACATGGTTGTGGGGGCCGTTGACGATCGAGGCGCCCCAGAATTGCTGCCAGTGTTCACCGAGCAGTTGTTCGTGGAAGACCCAGCCGGTGGTGACCGCGCCGATGGCGAGCAGGATCAGCGGCACGGTCATGACGGCCGGGCTTTCGTGGACGTGCGCGAAGGTGTGATGGTCGGCGCGGGTTTTGCCGTGGAAGGCGAGGATGAGCAGGCGCCAGGAGTAGAAGGCGGTGAGGAAGGCCGCGATCAGGCCACACCAGAAGCCGTACTGGCCGATGCCGGAATGGGCGGCCCAGGCGGCTTCGAGGACGGCGTCCTTCGAGTAGAAGCCGGCGAAGGGCGGCACGCCGGCCAAAGCGAGGCTGCCGATCCACATGACCGCGCAGGTGAGCGGGATTTTGGCCCCGATGCCGCCCATCCTGCGGATGTCCTGCTCGTCGGACATGGCGTGGATGACGGAGCCGGCGCCGAGGAACAGCAGGGCCTTGAAGAAGGCGTGCGTCAGCAAATGGAACACCGAGGCCTGATAGGCGCCGACGCCGGCGGCGATGAACATATAGCCGAGCTGGGAGCAAGTGGAATAGGCGATGATGCGCTTGATGTCGTTCTGCACGCAGCCGATGGTGGCCGCGAACAGAGCAGTGCTGGCGCCAATGAAGGTGATGAAGGACAGCGCGCCCGGGGCGAATTCGAGCACGGGGGAGAAGCGGGCCATCAGGAACACGCCGGCGGTGACCATGGTGGCGGCGTGGATGAGGGCGGAGACGGGGGTCGGGCCTTCCATCGCATCCGGCAGCCAGACGTGCAGACCCAATTGCGCGGACTTGCCCATTGCGCCGATGAACAGCAGGATGCCGATGACCTCGTAGGCGCGCCAAGTGCCGAAAAGCGTGTAGGTTTCGGCCTGATGTTTGCCGACCGTGGAAAAAATGGTGGCGAAATCAATCGAGCCGAAGGTAACGAAGACCAGCGCGATGCCGAGGGCGAAGCCGAGATCGCCGATGCGGTTGACGATGAAGGCCTTGATGGCCGCAGCGCAGGCGCTCGGGCGGTCGTACCAGAAGCCGATCAACAGGTAGCTGGCGAGGCCGACGCCTTCCCACCCGAAGAAGAGTTGCAGCAGGTTGTCGGCGGTGACCAGCATCAGCATGGCGAAGCTGAACAGCGAGAGATAGGAGAAGAAGCGCGGGATGGAGGCGTCGTGGCTCATGTAGCCGACGCTGTAGATGTGGATCAGCGTGGCCACGCAGGTGACCATCGCGACCATGACGGCGGCGAGCGTGTCGTAGCGCAGCGCCCAGGAGACGACGAAATCGCCCGATTCGACCCAGGTGCCCAGGGTGATGACGCCAGGGGAGGCGCCGCCATAGACGAGGGAGACGAAGGAGATCACGCCGCAGATGGAGGCGAGGATCATGCACAGGATCGTCACGGCCTGGGCGGCGCGATCGCCGATGGCGCGGCCGAACAGCCCGGCGATGGCCGAGCCGAGCAGCGGCGCGAAGACGGCAACGGTGTAGAGCATGCGCTCAGCCCTTCATCATATTCACGTCCTCGACCTCGATCGAGCCGCGGTTGCGGAAGTAGATGACGACGATGGCCAGGCCGATGGCGGCCTCGGCGGCGGCGACAGTGAGCACGAACATCGCCAGGATCTGGCCGGCGAGGTCGTTCAGCGCGGCGGAGAAGGCGACGAGGTTGAGGTTGACGGCGAGCAGGATCAACTCGACGGACATCAGGATGACGATGACGTTCTTGCGGTTGAGGAAGATGCCGAAGATGCCGAGCACGAGCAGCAGCGCGCCGACCGTGAGGTAGTGGCCCAGTCCGACTGCGAGCATCAGTGGTGTCCTCCGCCATGCGTATGGGCGCTGCCATGGTCTTCTTTGGCTGCCACGGGTTCGGGGGCCTTGGGGCGGAGGATGCCGAGTTCCTTGACCCCTGCCCCGCTGCGCGCGTCCATCATCACCAGCGTATCCGCGGCGGTGCGGGCGATCTGGCGGCCGATGTTCTGGCGATGCGTCAGGCCGCGATCGCGCAGGGTGAGCACGATGGCGCCGATCATGGCGACGAGGAGGATGAGGCCGCTGGTCTGGAAGATCAGGATGTAGTCGGTGTAGAGCAGTTTGCCGATCTGCACGGTGTTGTTGACGCCGGCCACCGCGGGGGCGAAGCGCAGGCTCATCGCCTCCGGCGCGATCTTCCAGCCGCCGAGGACCATGACCAGTTCGGCCAGCAGCACGACGACGACGGTCAGCCCGATCGGCAGATAGCGCTGGAAGCCCTCGCGGAGTTGGGCAAAGTCGATGTCCAGCATCATCACGACGAACAGGAACAGCACGGCGACGGCGCCGACATAGACGATGACCAGGATCATCGCCAGGAACTCGGCGCCGGCCAAAAGGAACAGCGCGGCGGCGTTGAAGAAGGCGAGGATGAGGAAGAGCACGGAGTGCACGGGGTTGCGCGAGGTCACCACCATGGCGGCGGAGCCGAGCAGGACGGCGGCAAACGCGTAGAAGGCGAGGGATGCGATCATGGCGTGCTCACCGGTAGGGCGCGTCGAGTTCGAGGCGGCGGGCGATTTCCGTCTCCCAGCGATCGCCGTTCGCGAGCAGCTTGTCCTTGTCGTAGAGCAGTTCCTCGCGGGTCTCGGTGGCGAATTCGAAGTTCGGACCTTCGACGATGGCATCGACCGGGCAGGCTTCCTCGCACAGGCCGCAATAGATGCATTTGGTCATGTCGATGTCGTAGCGCGTGGTGCGGCGCGAGCCGTCATCGCGCGGTTCGGCCTCGATGGTGATCGCCTGAGCGGGGCAAACGGCCTCGCAGAGTTTGCAGGCGATGCAGCGTTCCTCGCCGTTGGGGTAGCGGCGCAGGGCGTGCTCACCCTTGAAGCGCGGCGAGAGCGGCCCCTTCTCGTAGGGGTAGTTGATGGTGACCTTGCGCTTGAAGAAATAGCTCAGCGTGAGGGACATGCCGCTGACGAGTTCGCCGAGCAGCAGCGTCCGCGCGGTGCGGTCGAGAAAACCCATCATCAGGATCCTTTGCGGTCGTGAGCGCTATGCGGCATGGGGGAGCCATCCCATGAACAGCATCACGCCGGCGACGAGGACGAGATAGACCAGCGAACCGGGCAGGAACACTTTCCAGCCGAGCCGCATCAACTGGTCGTAGCGGTAGCGCGGGAAGGTGGCGCGCACCCAGATGAAACAGAACAGGATCGCGCAGACCTTGAGGATGAACCAGACCGGGCCGGGGATCCAGGTGAACGGCTCGATGCCGAAGGGGGCGAGCCAGCCGCCGAGGAACAGGATGGTGGTCATCGAGCTCATCAGGATCATGTTCGCGTATTCGCCGAGGAAGAACAGCGCGAAGGACATCGAGCTGTATTCGACGAAGAAGCCGGCGACGATCTCGCTCTCGCCCTCCGGGATGTCGAACGGTGAGCGGTTGGTTTCGGCGAGGGTGGAAATGAAGAACATGATGAACATCGGGAACAGCGGGATAGCGAACCAGATGGTTTTCTGCGCGTTGACGATGGCGGTCAGGTTCAGGCTGCCGGCGCAGACGAGCACGGTGACCATGATGAAGCCCATGGAGACTTCGTAGGACACCATCTGCGCGGCCGAGCGGAGCGCGCCGAGGAAGGCGTATTTCGAGTTGCTCGCCCAGCCCGCGATGATCACGCCGTAGACGCCGAGGGAGGAGATGGCGAAGAGGTAGAGCACGCCGACATTGATGTCCGCGATTGCCCAGCCGTCATTCACGGGGATGACGGCCCAGGCGATCATGGCCAGGCCGAAGGTGAGCATCGGCGCCATCAGGAACAGCAGCGGGCTGGCGCCGGAGGGGATGACGGTTTCCTTGAACATCATCTTGATGGCGTCGGCGAAAGGCTGGAACAGGCCGAACGGGCCAACCACGTTGGGGCCGCGGCGCAGTTGCATGGCGGCCATCACCTTGCGCTCGGCCAAGGTGAGATAGGCCACACCGATCAGGAGAGGCACCAGCAGGGCCAGCGCCTTGACGACGGTGAGGACGAGGATGCCGAAGGGGGTGGCCAGGAATTCCATGAGGGTCGCCATCGCCGTCTACTCCGCCGCCGCGGCGAGGGAGGGAGCGAAGGCGGCAGTGCACTCGGCCATGGTCGGGCTGGCACGGCTGATCGGGTCGGTCATGTAGTAGTTGGGGACGGCGGGGATGAAGGCCGCGTTGGCGATCGCGCCGCCGGCCGCAGGGCCGGTGGTGTCGGGGCAGCCGAAGCGGGGCAGGATGTCGATGCGGGCGAACACGGGATTGGCCTGTTCGAGCCGGGCGCGCAGGGCGGCGAGGTCGTCATAGGGGAGCGGCTTGCCGATGCCGGCGCTGAAGGCGCGCAGGATTTTCCAGTCCTCGCGCGCGTCGCCGGGCGGGTAGATGGCGAGTTGGCCGCGCTGCACGCGCCCCTCGGTGTTCACGTAGGTGCCGTTCTTTTCGGTATAGGCGGCACCGGGAAGGATAACGTCGGCGCGGACGGCGCCGGCATCGCCGTGATGGCCCTGGTAGACGACGAAGGTGGTCTTGCCGATGCGCGCCGTGTCGAACTCGTCGGCGCCAAGGAGCCAGAGGAGATCGACGCCGCCGCCGAGCATGGCCGGCAGCGCCTTGCCGTGGGCGCCGGGGAGGAAGCCGAGATCAAGCGCGCCGACACGGGCGGATGCGGTGTGCAGGACGTTGAAGCCGTGCCAGTCAGCCGTGAGGGCGCCGGTGGCGGCGGCGAGTTGCCAGCAGGCAGCGAGGATGGCGGCGCCGTCGGGGCGGCGCAGGGCGCCCTGGCCGACGACGATCATCGGCCTTTTTGCCGTCTTCATCGTGAGCGCGAAGGGGTGCGTGCCGTCGAGGAGAGAGGCCAGCACCGTGGGTGAGTCGCCAAGCCAGGCGGCGGCGTAGGTGAGGTCGGCCTGCGGGCCGATGGTGGCGATCGGGAAGCCGCCGGCGATGCTGCGCTTGCGGATGCGGGCGTTCACCAGCGGGGCCTCGCGGCGCGAGTTGCTGCCGACGATCAGCAGGGCGTCCGCCTCCTCGATGCCGGCGATGGAGGTGTTGAAGACATAGAAATCGCGGCGGCTGGCGTCGAGCGCTGCACCGTCCTGGCGGCAGTCGAGATTGGCCGAGCCGAGGGACGTCATCAGGTCCTTCAGCGCGAGCATGCTTTCGGCGTCCGCAAGGTCGCCGGCGAGGGCGCCGATGCGGTCGGGGGCGAGACCGGCAAGCTTGGTGGCGATGGCCTGGAAGGCTTCGTTCCAACTGGCCTTGACCAGCTTGCCGTCGCGCTTGACCCAGCAGCTATCGAGACGGCGGCGCTTCAGACCATCAACGGCGAAACGGGACTTGTCGGCGAGCCATTCCTCGTTCACGTCCTCGTTGAGGCGCGGCAGGATGCGCAGCACTTCCGGGCCGCGGGCATCGACGCGGATATTGGCGCCGACGGCGTCGAGCACGTCGATGCTGTCGGTTTTCTTGAGCTCCCACGGACGGGCGACGAAGGCGTAGGGCTTGGAGGTCAGCGCGCCCACCGGGCAGATGTCGATGAGGTTGCCGGAGAGTTCGGAAGACAGCGCCTTTTCGACGTAGGTGCCGACTTCCATGGTCTCGCCGCGGGCGGTGGCGCCGAGTTCCGGGACCCCGGCGATTTCCGAGGAGAAGCGGATGCAGCGCGTGCAGTGGATGCAGCGCGTCATCACGGTCTTGACCAGCGGGCCGAGATTTTTGTCCTTCACGGCGCGCTTGTTCTCGTCGTAGCGCGACGAGCCGCCGCCGTAGCCGACGGCTTGGTCCTGGAGGTCGCATTCGCCGCCCTGGTCACAGATCGGGCAGTCCAGCGGGTGGTTGATGAGGAGGAATTCCATCACCCCCGCGCGGGCCTTGATGACCATCGGCGTGTCGGTGTGGACGACCATGCCCTCGTTGACCGGATAGGCGCAGGAAGCGAACGGCTTCGGCGGTGCCTTCTCGATTTCGACGAGGCACATGCGGCAGTTTCCCGCCACCGAAAGGCGCTCGTGATAGCAGAAGCGCGGCACTTCCTTGCCGGCGGCCTCGCAGGCTTGCAGCACGTTGGAGCCGGGCGGGACATCGACGTCGATGCCGTCAACGGTGACTTTGACCATAATGCTACTCCGCCGCCAGCTTCATGGATTGGCCCGCTTTGCCAGCCTGCGTCTTATAGGTGCGGATGCGCTCTTCCATCACCGGCCGAAAATTCTTGATCAGGCCCTGGATTGGCCAGGCCGCGGCGTCGCCGAGGGCGCAGATGGTGTGGCCTTCGATCTGGCGGGTCACCTGTTCGAGCGTGTCGATCTCGTCGATCGAGGCGCGGCCTTCGACCATGCGGTTCATGACGCGCATCATCCAGCCCGTCCCCTCGCGGCAGGGCGTGCACTGGCCGCAGGATTCGTGCTTGTAGAACTGGCTCAGGCGGGCGATCGCCTTGATGATGTCGGTGGATTTGTCCATCACGATGACGGCCGCCGTGCCGAGGCCGGACTTCACTTCGCGCAGGCTGTCGAAATCCATCAGGATGGTGTCGCAGGTCGCCTTGTTCAGCAACGGCACCGAGGCGCCGCCGGGGATGACGGCGAGCAGGTTGTCCCAGCCGCCGCGCACGCCGCCGGCATACCGGTCGATCAGTTCGCGCAGAGGGATGCCGAGCTCCTCCTCCACGTTGCAGGGCTTGTTCACGTGGCCGGAGATGCAGAAGAGTTTCGTGCCGGCGTTCTTGGGGCGGCCCAGCGCGGAGAACCATCCTGCGCCGCGGCGCAGGATGGTCGGCGCGACGGCGATGCTTTCGACGTTGTTCACCGTGGTCGGACAACCGTAGAGGCCCATCGCCGCCGGGAAGGGCGGCTTGAGGCGGGGCATGCCCTTCTTGCCTTCGAGGCTCTCGATCAGCGCGGTCTCCTCGCCGCAGATATAGGCGCCGGCGCCGCGATGCAGATAGAGATCGAATTTCCAGCCGGAGCCGCAGGCATCGGCGCCGATCAGCCCGGCCTCGTAGGCCTCGTCGATGGCTTTCTGGAGGGCGACGGCCTCGTTGTAGAATTCGCCGCGGACGTAGATGTAGCAAGCATGCGCGGCCATCGCGAAGGAGGCGAGCAGGCAGCCTTCGACCAGCTTGTGCGGGTCGTGGCGGAGGATGTCGCGGTCCTTGCAGGTGCCGGGTTCGCTCTCGTCGGCGTTGACGACGAGGTAGTGCGGCAGGGCGCCGATGGTCTTGGGCATGAACGACCATTTGAGGCCGGTGGGGAAGCCGGCGCCGCCACGGCCGCGCAGGCCGGAGGCCTTCATCTCCTCGACGATCGCCTCACGGCCGCGTTCGATGATGGCCTTGGTGCCATCCCAGTCGCCGCGCGCGCGGGCGCCTTTGAGGCCGGGGTCGCCGATGCCGTAGAGGTTGGTGAAAATCCGGTCCGCGTCGCTCAGCATCGTCTCACTCCCCGGCCGGAAAATTCAGCGAGGTCAAGGTGGTCGGGCCACCCTCGGGCGCCGAAGTCTGGCGGCCCTTCACCGAGCCGGGCCGCGGAGACTCGCCACGCCTGAGGGCGGCCAGCAGTGCCTCGGTGGACTCGGCGTCCATGTCCTCGAAGAAATCGTCGTTCACTTGCAGGATCGGCGCGTTCACGCAGGCGCCAACGCATTCCACCTCCGTCATGGTGAATAGCCCGTCGGCGCTGGTTTCCTTCCAGCCCTTGATGCCCGTCGCCTTGCGGCAGGCGGCAACCACCTCGTCGGAGCCGCGCAGCCAGCACGGCGTCGTCGTGCAGAGTTGCAAATGGTATTTGCCGACCGGCGCCGTATTAAACATCAGGTAGAACGTCGTCACCTCATAGACGCGGATGGACGGCATGCCCAAGCGGGCGCCGATCACGTCCATGGCGATGCGGGGGATCCAGGCGCTACCGGTGGCGCGGCCCATTTGCCGTTGTGCGAGGTCGAGCAGGGGCAGCACGGCGCTGGCCTGTTTTCCGGCCGGATATTTGGCCAGAATTTTCTCAATTCCAGCTTCGCTCTCGGCATCGAAAGCGAAGGCGGTCGGTTCGCTGTGTTCCGTCATGGCCTACCTGTCGATCTCGCCGAACACGATGTCGAGCGATCCGACGATCGCCACCGCATCGGCCAGCATGTGCCGTTTCGCCATCGTCTCCGTCGCCTGCAGATGGGCGAAACCGGTCGCGCGGATCTTGCAGCGATAGGGCCGGTTGGTGCCGTCGGAGACCAGATACACGCCGAATTCGCCTTTCGGCGCCTCGACCGCGGTGTAGGTGGCGCCGGCGGGCACGTGGAACCCTTCGGTGTAGAGCTTGAAGTGATGGATCAGCGCCTCCATCGAGCGCTTCATCTCGGCGCGCGAGGGGGGCGAGACTTTGTGATCCTGCGTCTTGACCGGGCCAGGCTTCATCTTGGCCAGGCACTGCACGATGATCTTCACGCTCTCGTGCATTTCGGCGACGCGCATAAGGTAGCGGTCATAGCAGTCGCCGTTGCGGCCGACGGCGATCTGGAAATCGACCTGATCGTACATCTCGTAGGGCTGCGATTTGCGCAAATCCCACGGCACGCCGGAGGCGCGCAGGCAAGGGCCGGAGAAGCCCCAGGCCAGCGCCTGCTCGGCGGTCATGATGCCGATATCGACGGTGCGCTGCTTCCAGATGCGGTTGGAGGTCAACAGGGTTTCGAGATCGTCGATGAATTTCGGAAACACCCGCGCCCATTCGCCGATCTTGTCTTCCAGCCCCGCCGGAAGGTCCTTGGCGACGCCGCCAGGGCGAAAATAATTCGCGTGCAGCCGGGCGCCGGACGCGGCCTCATGGAATTCCATGAGTTTCTCGCGCTCCTCGAACGCCCACAGCGCGGGGGTGATGGCGCCGACGTCGAGCGCGTAGGTGGTGAGGTTCAGCAAATGATTGAGAACCCGGGTGATTTCGCTGAACAGGGTGCGAATCCACTTGCCGCGCTCGGGCACGGCGATGCCGAGCAGCTTCTCGGTGGCGAGCGAGAACGCGTGCTCCTGGCTCATCGGGCTGACGTAGTCGAGCCGGTCGAAATAGGGCAGCGCCTGGATGTAGGTCTTGTATTCGATCAGCTTCTCGGTGCCGCGATGGAGCAGGCCGATATGCGGATCGGCACGCTCGACGACCTCCCCGTCCATCTCCAGGATCAGCCGGAGCACGCCGTGGGCAGCGGGGTGCTGGGGGCCGAAATTGATCGCGTGGCTGTCGATCTCGACGGTTTTCTTCGTCGTCACCGGGGCGTCGCTCATGGTTTTGCCACCTTGGCTTTCTCGTCACCGGGCAGCGACGTCATCGCCTCCCACGGGGACAGAAAATCGAAGTTGCGGAAATCCTGCGTCAGCTTGACCGGCTCGTAGATCACCGATTTGCGGTCCTCGTCGTAGCGCACCTCGACATAGCCGGTGAGCGGAAAATCCTTGCGCAGCGGGTGGCCCTCGAAGCCGTAATCGGTGAGGATGCGGCGGAGATCGGGCTGACCGGAGAAGATGATGCCGAACATGTCCCACGCCTCGCGTTCCCACCAGGTGGCGACCGGCCAGATCGAGTGGACGGAGGCGACCGGGGTCACTTCATCGGTGGTGACAATAACGCGGGCGCGTTGGTTCAGCGACACCGACAGCAGGTTGTAGACCACGTCGAAGCGTTCCAACCGCTCCGGCCAATCGACGCCGCAAATGTCCATGACCTGTTCGAAGGCGAAATTCTCGCCGTCGCGCAGGGCGGTCATCAGCGGGAGGAGCGAGGCGCGCGATGCGAGGGCGACGATTTCGCCCTTCTCGATGGTGACGGAGGTGACGCCGGGCAGCGCTGAGATGGCGGCGGCCAGCGCCTCGGTCGGGGTCATCGGTGGGGTGTCTGCGTGTTCAGCCACGGAGGATGGTCCCGGTGCGCCGAATTTTTTTCTGCAACTGCATGATCCCGTAGACCAGCGCCTCCGCGGTCGGCGGGCAGCCGGGGACGTAGATGTCGACGGGGACGACGCGATCGCAGCCGCGCACCACCGCATAGGAATAGTGGTAATAGCCGCCGCCATTGGCGCAGCTGCCCATCGAGATCACCCAGCGCGGCTCCGGCATCTGGTCGTAGACTTTTCGCAGTGCGGGCGCCATTTTATTGGTCAAAGTCCCCGCCACGATCATCACGTCGGACTGGCGCGGGCTGGCGCGCGGGATGATGCCGAGGCGGTCGAGGTCGTAGCGCGGCATGTAGGCGTGGATCATCTCGACCGCACAGCAGGCAAGGCCGAACGTCATCGGCCAGAGGCTGCCGGTGCGCGCCCAGTTCACGAGTTTGTCGAGGTTGGCGACGACGAAGCCCTTGTCGCCGATCTCGCCGGTGATGCCCTTGATGACCGCATCCTGCGCGGCCCCGGGGGGTAGCGCGTCGGCGTTGCCGCGCATGACCAAATCGCTCATCGGATCACTCCCATTCCAGGGCGCCCTTGCACCACTCGTAGATAAACCCGATCGTCAGCACGCCGAGGAAGCCGAGCATGGAGAGGAAGCCGAATACGCCGATATCCGCCAGGCTGACGGCCCAGGGGAACAGGAACGCGACTTCGAGATCGAAGATGATGAACAGGATGGCGACCAGGTAGAAGCGCACGTCGAACCGGCGGCGGGCGTCGCCGAAGGCCTCGAAGCCGCATTCATACGCTGTGAGCTTTTCCGGATACGGCTTCTGACGGGCGATCAGCAATGACGCCGCGACCATGGCGATCGCAATGACCGCCGCAATCCCCAGGAACACCAGGATGGGGAAGTAATCCGCCAGCACGGAGGCCATTCGCTGATCCTCATTTCAATCTGCCACGCACGCCCTGCAAGCCGGTCCCTACCGCACCCAGCGCGGCCGGACATTAGCCCTATCCAATGCGAGCCGCCATAGGGCCATGCATGTGAAAACATGAGATTAATGGGCCGCTGCTGGCGCGAGTGACGGGGCTCGAACCCGCGACCTCCGGCGTGACAGGCCGGCGCTCTAACCAACTGAGCTACACCCGCAGCGGCAGGGCGCAGCGTGTAGATCGCCCCGCCGGCGCCGTCAAGCGCATGGCGCGAAGATTTCGGGAATGTGGGGCGAAGGGAAGCAAGGCCAGGGCTCTGCCCTGGACCCGCCAAAGGCGGAGCCTTTGGAATCCAACACTTTAAGGTTCTGGATGATGAGGGCCTTGCCCGTCGCGCGAAGGCGCGCAACGGACTTATTGGGGTCGAGGGGCAAAGCCCCCGCCTTCCTTCCGATCGCCCCACATCCAAATCAGCGCGCATGGGCGGTGACGGGATCGAACCGCCGACCATCTCGGTGTAAACGAGACGCTCTACCGCTGAGCTAACCGCCCGCTGCGCCGTGTGGAGGCTAGCCTACCGCGTCTTTGAGGCCTTTGCCGGCCTTGAATCGCACCGAGGTGGTGGCGGCAATGTCGATTTCCTTGCCGGTGCGGGGATCGCGGCCTTTGGAGGCTTTGCGGTGGGTGATGGCGAAGGAGCCGAAGCCGACGAGCCGGACTTCGTCGCCGCCCTTGAGCGATGCCTGGATCGCACCGAGCATGGCTTCAACCGCTTCGGTCGCCTTGGCTTTTGGCATGTCCGCGTTGGCCGCCACTGCCGCGATGAGATCCATTTTGTTCATGGCCCAGACTCCGGAATTGATCGCAATAAAATCGCGCTGCGGGCGGTTATGGCCAATCCGCACGCGCAATACAACCATGAGTAGAATGGCGGGAATAGAAAAAGAAGCGACACGACTCGCGGCCGGCGGCTGCGAGTCGTGCGGTGTTCAGTGCGGCAGGGCGGCCGCTCCGGCGAGGGGGGCGGCGACCGGCGTTTCCGGCGGTTCAACCCACTCGATGGCCTCCGGTTTGCGCACCAACGCCTGGGCGATCACCTCATCGACATGGGCGACAGGGATCAATTGCAGGTGTTTCTTCACGTTGTCGGGGATCTCGGCGAGATCCTTCTCGTTGTCCTTCGGGATAAACACCGTCTTGATGCCCGCACGCAGGGCGGCTAGCAGCTTCTCCTTCAGGCCGCCGATCGGCAGCACGCGGCCACGTAGCGTGATCTCGCCGGTCATCGCCACGTCGCGACGGACGGGGATGCCAGTGAGGATGCTGACGATCGAGGTCGCCATCGCGATACCGGCGGACGGGCCGTCCTTCGGCGTCGCCCCTTCGGGCACGTGGACGTGGATGTCGCGCTTTTCGAACAGGGTCGGCTTGATGCCGAAGCTGATCGAGCGGCTACGCACATAGCTGAGTGCCGCCGACACGCTTTCCTGCATGACATCGCCGAGCTTGCCGGTGTGCTTGATGTTGCCCTTGCCAGGCAGCAGAACACTTTCGATGGTCAGGATTTCCCCGCCCACCTCGGTCCAGGCCAGGCCCGTCACCGCGCCGACCATGTCCTCGAGTTCCGCCTCACCATAGCGAAATTTCTTCACCCCGGCGTATTTTTCCAGGTTCTCCGAGGTAAGCGCGATCTTCTTGACGTCGGTGGTCACAAGTTCCTTGACCACCTTGCGGGCGAGGTTCGCGATCTCGCGCTCCATGTTCCGCACGCCCGCCTCGCGGGTGTAGTAGCGAACCAGGTCGCGCAAGGCCTCGTCGCTGATCGACCATTCCGCGGGCTTGAGGCTGTGCGCCTCGGCCTGCTTGCTGATCAGGTGGCGCTTGGCGATTTCGACCTTCTCATCCTCGGTGTAGCCGGGGATGCGGATGATCTCCATGCGGTCCATCAGTGGCTGCGGCATGCGCAGGCTGTTGGCCGTGGTGACGAACATCACGTCCGACAGGTCGTAATCGACTTCGAGGTAGTGATCCGCGAAGGTCGCGTTCTGCTCGGGGTCAAGCACTTCGAGCAGGGCCGAGGACGGGTCGCCGCGCCAATCCGCGCCGAGCTTGTCGATTTCATCGAGCAGGAACAAAGGGTTGGAGGTTTTGGCCTTCTTCATGCCCTGGATGACCTTGCCGGGCATCGAGCCGATATAGGTGCGCCGGTGGCCACGCACCTCGGCCTCGTCGCGCACGCCGCCTAGGGACATACGGACGAAATTGCGGCCGGTGGCACGCGCGATGGACTTGCCGAGCGAGGTCTTGCCAACACCGGGCGGGCCGACGAGACACAGGATCGGGCCGCGGATCTTGCCACTGCGCGATTGCACGGCGAGGTATTCGAGGATGCGTTCCTTGACCTTTTCAAGCCCATAGTGGTCAGCGTCCAGCACCTTCTCGGCGGCGGTGATGTCGTTGCTGACCTTGCTGCGCTTCTTCCAGGGGATGGAGAGAATCCAGTCGAGATAGTTGCGCACAACGGTCGCTTCCGCGCTCATCGGGCTCATGGTGCGCAGCTTCTTCAGCTCGCCCATCGCCTTCTCGCGGGCTTCCTTGGACAGCTTGGTCTTCTTGATCTTGGCTTCGAGTTCGGCGGTTTCGTCCTTGCCGTCCTCGCCGTCGCCAAGCTCCTTCTGGATCGCCTTGAGTTGCTCGTTCAGATAGTACTCGCGCTGGGTCTTCTCCATCTGCCGCTTGACGCGGCTGCGGATACGCTTTTCGACCTGGAGCACGCCGATTTCGGCTTCCATGTGGCCGAAAACCCGCTCGAGACGGGCGCCGATACCCTGGACCTCCAGCAGGTCCTGCTTTTCGCCGACCTTGAGGTTGAGGTGGCAGGCGACGGTGTCGGCGAGCTTGGAGGGCTCCTCGATCTGGTTGAGTGAGACCAGCACCTCCGGCGCGATCTTCTTGTTCAGCTTGATGTACTGCTCGAACTGGGTGACGACGGTGCGGCCGAGAGCTTCGAGTTCCTTGGCGTCGCCGGCCTTGTCCGGCATCGCCTCGACGAACGCCTCAAAATAGCTCTCGGTGTCCTTGAACGAGACCACGCGGGCGCGGCGGCCGCCTTCGACCAGCACCTTTACGGTGCCGTCAGGAAGTTTCAGCAGTTGCAGGATCGTCGACACGGTACCGACGCGGAAGATGTCCTCCACGGTCGGGTCGTCCTGGGCGGCGTTCTTCTGGGCGACAAGCAGGATCTGCTTGTTTTCCTTCATTACCGCTTCAAGTGCGCGGACGGATTTGTCGCGCCCGACGAACAGCGGGACGATCATGTGCGGGAACATCACGATGTCACGCAGCGGCAGCACAGCCATGATCTCGGTGGCCGGCGTCGTAGAATCGCCTTCGGCCGCCAGTTTGGCCGTGCCCGCCTTTGAGGCACCCGCCTTGGTGGCGCGCGGCGCCCGGACGGGTTTCACCGCCTTCGGGGGTGCCGGGGTTGCCGCCGCGGTGTCATCCGCATCGGGCAGATCGGCATCAATCTCAGCGTCATCAGGACGCGGTTTCTTCGAATCCGACATAACATGACCTCCTTATGGACAGTCGGCACGCACTCCGCCCTGATATCAGGCACGGCGCACATCCCAGGCGAAACCTCTCTCATGCCCAAAATTCAAATACGATCAATGGCGCAGAAGAGTAGGACAGGGCCGATGGACGCTGCCGATATCGCTACCCGCACTCCATCCCGCAAGGCCTTGAAACCAAGAGGCAGAGGAGGGGTTGGCTCAAGCGCCGCCTTCTGCCCGCTCCTTGCCATAGAGAAACAGCGGACTCGCACGTGATTCTGCCACTTCCTGATTGATCACCACCTCCTCGACCCCGTCGAGACCGGGGAGGTCAAACATTGTCGTGAGGAGTATCTGCTCCATGATCGAGCGCAGGCCGCGCGCGCCGGTGCGTCGGGCGATGGCCCGCTTGGCGACGGAGCTGAGCGCGTCCTCGGTGAAGCTGAGCTTCACGCCCTCCATCTCGAAGAGCCGGCCGTACTGCTTCACCAGCGCATTCTTGGGCTTGGTGAGGATTTCGATCAGGGCGGCCTCGTCGAGGTCCTCAAGCGTCGCGACTACCGGCAGGCGGCCAATGAACTCGGGGATGAGGCCGAAGCGCAGGAGGTCCTCCGGTTCGACGCCGTGCAGGATCGCCCCCGTGCGGCGCTCGTCGGGGCTGCGCACTTCGGCGCCGAAGCCGATGCCCGAGCCCTTGCCGCGCGCGCCGATGATCTTTTCCAGCCCGGAGAAAGCGCCACCGCAGATGAACAGGATGTTCGTGGTGTCGACCTGAAGGAATTCCTGCTGCGGATGCTTACGCCCGCCTTGCGGTGGAACCGAAGCGACGGTGCCTTCCATGATTTTGAGCAGCGCCTGCTGCACGCCCTCGCCCGAAACGTCCCGGGTGATCGAGGGGTTGTCCGATTTGCGGCTGATCTTGTCGACCTCGTCGATATAGACGATGCCACGCTGGGCGCGCTCGACGTTGTAGTCGGCCGCCTGCAGCAGCTTGAGGATGATGTTTTCCACGTCCTCGCCGACATAGCCGGCCTCGGTGAGGGTGGTGGCATCGGCCATCGTGAACGGCACGTCGATGATGCGCGCGAGGGTCTGCGCAAGCAGCGTCTTGCCGGAGCCGGTCGGACCGAGGAGGAGGATGTTCGACTTCGCGATCTCGATGTCGTTGTTCTTCTGCCCGTGCGCCAGCCGCTTGTAGTGGTTGTGCACCGCCACGCTCAGGACCTTCTTGGCGTGCGCCTGGCCGATCACGTAGTCGTCGAGGACCTTGCAGATCTCCTTCGGAGTCGGCACGCCGTCGCGCGACTTCACGAGGTGCGTTTTGTGCTCCTCGCGAATGATGTCCATGCACAGCTCGACGCATTCATCGCAGATGAATACCGTCGGTCCAGCAATGAGCTTCCTGACCTCGTGCTGGGACTTGCCGCAGAACGAGCAGTAAAGCGTGTTCTTCGAGTCGCCGGATTTGCTCATCAGCACTCCTGACCCGGATCGCCGGGCACCAAAGTCGGCAAGTCTAGCCCCGCCGCCGCGATTGCGACAACACCGCGGCGGTAGTCAGGGTCGTTCAGGTCTTGGCGTCCGGATCGGCGGGCAGCGGACGGCTCTCGACGACCTCATCGATGAGGCCAAAATCCTTCGCCTCGTTCGCGGTGAGGTAGGTGTCGCGCTCCATCTTCTCCTCGATCTGGGCAAGCTCCTGGCCGGTATGCTTGACGTAGATCTCGTTCAGCCGCGCGCGGGTCTTGAGGATTTCGCGCGCCTGGATGGCGATGTCGGAGGCCTGGCCCTGGGCGCCGCCGCTGGGCTGGTGGATCATCACCATGCTGTTCGGCAGGGCGTAACGCTTGCCCTTGGCACCGGCGGTCAGCAGCAGGCTGCCGGCGGAGGCGGCCATGCCGACGCACACGGTCGAGACCGGGCTGCGGATATACTGCATCGTGTCATACATCGCGAGGCCGGCGGTGACCACGCCACCCGGGCTGTTGATATAGAACGAAATATCCTTGTTCGGATTCTCGCTCTCGAGGAACAGCAGCTGGGCGCAGATCAGGCTTGCCACCTGGTCGTAGATCGGGCCGGTGAGAAAGATGATCCGCTCCTTCAGCAGGCGCGAATAGATGTCATAGGCACGCTCGCCGCGGGCGGTCTGCTCGACGACCATCGGCACGAGGCTGTTGTTGTAGATCTCGATCGGGTGCCTGTCGGCCATGCTCATCACCTGTTTGTTTCTCCACCCGGATACCGATCCGAGGCCAAGCCGGAGAGCTGCAAGCGGGCAACCCTGCGGCCAGACCGTACACCGGGGGGTATCAATGCCGTGTAAATAAGGGCTCCACCATACGGTGTCAGCCTCACATTTCCCCGCCCGGGCGTTTGACCGGGAACGCGGCTCAGCCGGCCGGCTCCGGCACGCGGGTCAGTTCCTCAACGGAAACAACGCTGTCAGTCACCTTGGCGAGTTCGAGAACGAAATCGACGACCTTCTCTTCGAGGATCGGGCCGTGCAGCGAATCGGCGGCTTGCGGGTTCTTGCGGAAGAAATCGAGCACCATCTGCTCCTGGCCGGGATAGCGGCCGGCCTCGGTGCGCATCGCCCGCATCATCTCCTCGGGCGCCACTTCGATCTTGTTGGCCCGGCCGATCTCAGACAGCAGAAGTCCGAGACGAACGCGGCGTTCGGCGATGGCGCGGTAGTCGGCCTTCAACGTGTCTTCGTCCTTGGCCTTGTCGTCCTCGTCCTGCTGGCCCTGGGCACGATCGGCCTCGATCCGCTGCCAGATGGTGTCGAACTCGGCGGTGACCATGCTCTCGGGGGTCGGGAAGGTCGCGATGCCGGCCAGCGCGTCGAGCAGCTGGCGCTTGATGCGCTGGCGCGAGATCTGGTCGTATTCGCGCTGGATCTGCTGGGTGATGAGATCGCGCACGCGGCTGATCTCCTCGAAGCCGAGCTTCTTGGCGAGTTCGTCATCGACGGCGGGGACCACGGATTGCTTCAGCTTTTTGGCGGTGATCTCGAAGGTCGCGGCCTTGCCGGCCAGTTCCTTGGCGCCGTATTCCTCGGGGAAGGTGACGTCGATCGTGCGCGTCTCACCGGGGGAGAGGCCCTCGACCTGCTCGGTGAAGCCGGGGATGAACCCGCCGCCGCCGACTTCAACGTCGATATCCGAAGCGGTGCCGCCTTCAAAGGCGACGCCATCGACTTTGCCGACGAAATCGACGCTCAGCACGTCGCCCTTGATCGCGGGGCGCGCAGTCTCGACGTCGACCAGGTCGCGGTTGCGTGCGGCGATCTCGCCGAGCGCCTTGTCGACTGCCTCGGCGGCCGGCTCGGCCTTCATCCGCGTCAGCTCGATCGCCGAGAAGTCGGGCATCGTGATCTCGGGCAGCAGCTCGACCTCGACCTTGAACTCAAGGTCCTTGTCCGCGTCGAGGCTGACGACATCGACCTTCGGTTGCGACGCCGCGCGCAGGCCACGGTCGTCGAGCACCTGACGGGTGGCATTATTCACGCTCTCTTCGAGCACTTCGGCCATGACGGCGGTGCCGAAGCGCTTGGTCACCACGGTCATCGGCACCTTGCCGGGGCGGAAGCCCGGAATACTGGCGGTGCGCACGATCTCGTTCAGGCGTTTGCTGCGCCGTCCCGCGATATCGGCGGCAGGAACGATCACGCTCCAGGCGCGCTTAAGCCCATCGGACAGCGTCTCGGTGACCTGCATAGTCGGAAAACCCTCAGTTTAAGCGCCGAGCCAGGCCGGAGTGGTGCGGACGGAGGGACTTGAACCCCCACGGCTTGCGCCACCAGAACCTAAATCTGGCGTGTCTGCCAATTTCACCACGCCCGCGAGTAGCCGGCCTCGGCCGTGAAGGCGGGGAATTAGCCTAGCCGCGCAAATGTCACAAGGGCCGCGCGATCAGGTACGTTCGAGCAGTTCGATGGACACGCTCTCCGGCCCGCGCAGGAAGGCGATGCGGGTGCCCGGGCGGATGGTGTTCGGCTCCATGGTGAATTCCGCCCCCTTCCCTTTCAGCGCCGCGACAACCGCGTCGATCCCGGTCACGCAGAGGCCGATATGGTCGAGGCCCTGATAGGGGGAGACCGGCGGTGCTGCGGCTTTGCCTGGAGCGGCCAGCGCGATGAAGATATCCTGGCCACCGAGGCGCAGGTCGATACGGGCGACGCCGTTGGGGGCGCTGCGGATCACCTCGGCGCCGAACATGCGTTCATAGAACGCGGCGGTCGCCTCCGGGTCGGGGCTGCGCAGATGGATGTGGTCGAAGGTGAAGGCGGGCATTTTTGCTCTCCGGTGTCGGTGGGGGAGCGTAGCCCGGATGGGAGGGAGTGCAATGCAGGTTCAGAAGGCCTCTGCCCCGCCGCTGAGGCTGCGGCAGATACTCTCGCAGTGTGGCTTGCCGCGCCTACCGCGTCGCCATGATGAACAGCCGGCGGAAGGGCAGCAGCGTGGTGCCGTCGGGGCGGGGCGGGTATTCGGGACGGATCGCGTCGGCATAGGCGCGCAGATAGTCGCGGCGGAGGCGTTCGGGCAGTTTGTCGAGGAACGGCTTCAGGCTGGTGCCGGTCGCCCATTGCACGACGGCGTCCTCGCCTTTGAGGACGTGCAGATAGGTGGTCTCCCAGATGTCCAGCGTGGCGCAGAGTGGGCGTATCAGGTCGTAATAGGCGGCGGGGGTGAGGATCGGCGGGGCCGCATCGACGTCGATCAGGCGCTCGGCCCAGGGACCGTTGGCGGCGATCTCGTTCTGCAGGGCACGCAGTGGCGCGTTGTGCATGGCGGGCATCTGGACCGCCAGCGTGCCTCCGGGCGCGAGGTGGCCGAGCAGGCGGGGGAACAGGGTGTCGTGCGCGCCGCGCCAGTGCAACGCCGCGTTGGAGTAGAGGACGTCGACAGGGGCATCAGGCGACCAAATGGAGAAGTCGCCCTTGACGAATTGGCACCCCGGGGCCGCCGCGCGCGCCTTCTCCAGCATCGCGGCCGAGCCATCGACCCCGAGGATGTCGGCCCCGGGCCAGCGGGCGGCGAGAATGGCTGTGACGTTGCCGGGGCCGCAACCGAGATCGACCACTTGGCCGGGGGCGGTCGCGGGAATGCGGGCCAGCAAATCGAGCGCCGGGCGGAGGCGTTCGTCGGTGTAGCGGAGATATTGTTGGGGGTCCCACTGCATCGTCGCTGCCCTCTTAGTTGTGGCCGGTTTGTTGCTGTCGATACCGTTTCGCGTTGGTCGATGCATCACGACACAACGAGGTCGCGCGGTCCATCGCCTTGCTGATCGTCTCGCCGGCTTGCCGCACCGCGGGGTCGCCGTGCCGCTCTAGCCGCTCTGCCATCAGCAGGGAGGGGGAGAGCGCACCGCGGAGGTCGTGCGTCAACGCGCCGACGGCGGCGGCGAGTTCCGCCACTTCGGCACGGGCCACCGCTTCGGCATTCCGGTGCATGAACCAAATCGCGCCTGCGCCGAGAACCGCGCCGAGCAGCAGGGCCGCGGCGAGAATGCCGAGTTCAATCATGGCCGGGCTGCTTCCGAGTCGTCATCGCGGCAAACTGAGCCGGCTGGTCCCGCAACGCAATGCGATCAGGGCAGGTGGGGTGATCAGGGCAAGCGGGCGAGCCAGCGCACTAGGCGCTGCGTGCCGGTCGCGAACAGCCGGGCGGTATAGAAGCTACCGGCCGCGCGTTTGCCGGCTTCGGCGAGGGTCGGGTAGGGCACGATCATGCCGGCGAGGGCGGAGAGCGGAATGCCGCGCGCGATCGCCAGCGTCCAGGTGCCGATCATCTCGCCGGCATGAGCGGACAGGATGCCGGCGCCGAGCACCTTGCCGCGCTTGGTGACGACGAGCTTGACCAGGCCCTCCGGCCGGCGCTCGGCCTGGGCGCGGTCATTCTCGGCGAGCGGCCAGCGCAGGGTCTGCACGTCATGGCCTGCCGCGACCGCCTCCGCCTCGGTCAGGCCGACCTGGGCGAGTTCGGGCGCGGTGTAGGTAACGCGCGGCAGGGCGGCGTAGTCGAGCCGGGCGGGCAGGCGGAACAGGGCGCGGCGGATGACGATGCCGGCGTGGTAGCTGCCGACATGGGTAAAGGCGCGCGGGCCGATGCCGACCGGGTCGGCGACGTCTCCGGCGGCATAGACGCGCCGGTTGGTCCGGCTGCGCAGGCCGGTGTCGGTGGCGATGCCGAGCTTGGTCGCCTGCACGCCGCCCGCTTCCAGGTCGAGGGTTTCGATATTCGGCCGGCGGCCGGCGGCGACCAGCAGATGGCTGCCCTCGATCCGCCGTCCGTCAGCCAGCAGCAGCGCTGGGCCGGGTTCGACGCCGGTGACGCCGACGCCCTCGATGACGGTCACGCCGCCGGCGACCAGCGCCGTCCGCAGCCCGTCCACCAGTTCGGGATCGTCCTTGCCGGCGATGCGGCCGGCTTCCACGATGGTCACGCGGCTGCCGAGGCCGGAAAACGCCTGCGCCATCTCCAATCCGATCGGGCCGCCACCGAGAATGAGCAGGTGCTCCGGGCGTTCGGGAAGGTCGAACAGCGTGGTGTGGGTGAGATGGGGAATGTCGGCAAGGCCGGGGATCGGCGGGATGCTCGCCCGGCCGCCGGCGGCGATGACGATACGCTTCGCGCTGAAGCGGCGGGTGCCGACGGCCAAGGCATCGCGGCCGACGAAGCGCGCCTCGCCCTCGATGACCTCGGCGCCGAGGCCGGTAAACCGGGCGATGCTGTCCATCGGCGCGATGGCGGCGATGACGCCGCGGACGTGCGTCTGTACGGCGTCCCAGTCGATGGCGGGCGTGGCGCGGATGCCGAAGCGGTGGGCGGCGATGGCGTCCTGAGCGGCATGTGCGGCGGCGAGCAGGGCTTTGCTCGGCACGCAGCCCGTATTCAAGCAATCCCCGCCCATCCGGTCGCGCTCGACCAGCACGACGCGCAGGCCGAGCTGGGCGGCCACGGCGGTGATCGAGAGGCCGGCGGCGCCGGCGCCAATGACCGCGAGATCATAGTCAGCCATGATGATTAGACGACATCGCGTCCCTTCCACGCCCGCCACGCCACCGGCGCGAGCGCCAGGGCGGCCAGGCCGAGCAGCGGAAGCAATACCGGCGGCGACAGGATGACGGTCAAATCCGGTCGCCCGCCCGCCGCCAGAATTGCGCCGATCCCGGCACCGAGCGAGGCGAAGACGGTAGTGGCGGGAATGATGCCGAGGAACGTCCCGGCGGCAAACGGCAGCAGGCGGGCACCGAGCAATGCCGGCGCGAGATTGACCAGCCAGAAAGGGATGACTGGAATGAGCCGGAGCGCCATGACATAGGAGAAGGTGTCTCGGGCAATGCCGGCGCGGTAGCGTTCGATGAAGGGGCCGGCGCGGGCGGCAAGGAAAGGTGCGAGCGCGCTGCGGGCGGCGAGGAAGATGATGACCGAACCGGCGGTGGCACCGAACACCGTCAGCATGCCGCCCAGGACGGTGCCGAACAGCAGCCCACTGGTGACAGTCAGGACAACCGCGCCAGGGAAGGAAACGGCGACGGCAGTGGCGTAGAGCGCGACGAAACCGGCAGCCATGGCGGCGGGATGGCTCTCCACCAGGGCCCGCAACGCCACCTCCCGCCGCGCCAGGGAGGCCCAGTTCAACTCGTCCTGCAAGCCCGACGCATAGCCTGCCGCCAAGATGAGCAGCACGGGCAGCAACGGCCAGAGACGGAGAAGGGTGCGCATCCGGTCGTATAGCAGGCCGGCCCGGAGATCCGCCACGGGCCATACGCCATGCGCCACGCCGCGGTTGACGGATCAGCATGCCACCGCCTATAAGCCGGCCCCTGCAACGGGACCCGTATCAGGGCTCCCGCGCATGCCCGTTCCGCTACGCCTTATAGTTCCAAACCGGAGAGTGTCGTGAAGCGCACCTACCAACCCTCGAAGCTCGTCCGCAAGCGCCGCCATGGCTTTCGCACCCGCATGGAAACTGTCGGTGGCCGCAAGGTTCTCGCGAACCGCCGCGCCAAGGGCCGCAAGCGCCTTTCGGCCTGACATTCCGTCGGCCTGAGCTGACGGAGGCCGCCATGACGTCCGATCGGCCGGAAAGCCAACTGCCGGCCGGCATCATTCAGCCGGGACGCCTGACGCGCCGTGCCGAGTTCCTGCGCGTGGCCGCCAAGGGCCGCAAGGTTCCCGTGCATGGCCTGGTGCTGCAAGCCCTTCCCCGTGACGACGGCGCACCCGTCCGGCTCGGCTTCACCGTCACCCGCAAGATCGGCAACGCCGTGATCCGCAACCGCACCCGCCGCCGATTGAAGGAAGCCGCTCGCCTGTTGCTGCGTGACGCGCCGGCGCATGGCGCGGACCTCGTGCTGGTCGGTCGGGCCACGACGCGGAGCCGGCCCTTTGTTGATTTAATGGACGATCTGCGGCGCGCGCTCGCCAAGGCCGGCGTGTCCGATGGCCGTTAGACATGTTCTCGCCGGCTGCGTGCGGGCGTATCAGTTGACCCTGCGCGGCGTCATCGGCAGCCACTGCCGGTTCGAGCCTTCCTGCAGCCACTACGCGATCGAGGCGCTGCATACCCACGGCGCAGTGCGCGGCTCGGCCCTCGCGGCGCGGCGTGTGTTGCGCTGCCACCCATGGAACCCCGGTGGTTACGACCCGGTTCCCGCTTCTCCCACCCCTCATATGACGGAACGGACGGCCCCCTGATGGACCAGAAACGCCTGTTCCTCGCGATCTCGCTCTCGATCGCGATTCTCATCGGCTTCCAGTTCCTGATGCCGCCACCGCCGAAGCCCGTCACCCCGATCGCCGCCAGCGAGACCACACCGGCGGCGCCCGCGGGAACACCCGCCGCTGGTGCGCCGGGCGTCGGCGCTTCCGGTTTGGCCGCATCCGCCCCGGTCGCCGCGCGCGACCTGCCCCGGGTGAAGTTCAGCGCGCCGCGCGTCGAGGGCAGCATTTCCCTGGTGGGCGCCCGGCTCGATACGCTGGTGCTGCGTGACTATCGCGAAACGATCGAGAAGGGTTCGGCCAACGTCCGCTTGCTGGAGCCGCGCGGCGACAAGGAGCCAACCTTTGCGCAATTCGGCTGGACGGCCGCCGAGGGCGAAAAGGCGGCAATGCCCGGCGAGGACACGTTGTGGACCGCCTCTGGCGAGCTTGGCCTCGCCAAGCCGATGACGCTGTCCTGGGCGAACGGCGGCGGCCTAACCTTCGAGATCGTGTTCGCCATCGACGAGAACTACATGTTCACCGTCGAGCAGCGCGTGCGCAACGACAGCGCTACCGCCGTGAACGTCTATCCGTGGTCCCGCATCCGCCGCGATTTCACGCCGGTCACCGCCGGCTATTACATCCTCCATGAGGGCATGATCGGCGTGCTCGATGGGCGGTTGAAGGAGACCACCTATCCTGACGCCAAGAGCGAAGGCGCGAAGAACAAGGGCGTGGCCCTCACCCAGACCGCGTCGGGCGGCTGGGCCGGGATCACCGACAAGTACTGGCTGACCGCCCTCGTCCCCGACCAGGGCAGCAAGCAGGTGGCAAGTTTTCGCCATATTCCCGGTACACCGGAGGGATTTCAGGTCGATTTCCTCGCCGCCGACGTGCAGGCGATCGCGCCCGCCGCGACCGCAAAGGCCACTAGCCGGCTGTTCGCCGGTGCCAAGGAAGTCCATCTGCTCGACCGCTACGAAACTACCGCCTCCGTGCCGAGCTTCGACAAGGCGGTGGATTTTGGTTGGTTCTATTTTCTGACCAAGCCGATCTTCTACGCGCTCGATTGGCTTAATTCGGTGCTGCATAACTTTGGTCTCGCGATCATCGTTTTCACGATTTTCGTCAAGGGCCTGTTCTTCCCACTGGCCAACAAGTCCTACCGCTCGATGAGCAAGATGAAGCTGCTGGCACCGAAAATGACAACGCTGCGGGAGCAGTACAAGGATAACCAGCAGGAACTCCAGAAGAAGATGATGGAGCTCTACCGGTCCGAGAAGGTAAACCCGGCGAGCGGATGTCTGCCCATCGTCATCCAGATCCCCGTGTTCTTCAGCCTCTACAAGGTGATCTTCGTGACCATCGAAATGCGGCAGGCGCCGTTCTTCGGCTGGATCCACGATCTCTCGGTGATCGATCCGTCGAACGTGTTCAACCTGTTCGGGCTGATCCCGTTCGACCCGGCGGTGTATTCGTCGTTCCTGCACATGGGCGCCTGGCCGCTCATCATGGGCGTGACGATGTATCTGCAACAGAAACTCAACCCGCCGCCGCCCGACCCCGTGCAGGCGAAGCTGTTCCAGTTCATGCCGATCATCTTCACCTTCATGCTGGCGAGCTTCCCGGCCGGGCTGGTGATCTACTGGAGCTGGAACAACCTGCTCACGATCTGCCAGCAGTGGCTGATCATGCGCCAGACCAGCCTGTCGAAGCCCGGAGCCTCCAAGGCGTGAGCGATGAGGACGCCCTGCCGGCCGATCTCAACTTCGAGCATGTGCCGACCGAGGAGGAACGCCTCGCAGCGATCGAGAAAGGGCGGCTGCTGTTCGCCGCGGAGTGCCAGTTCTTCTACGCGGCCCAGCGGCTCGACCAGTTGCCGCCGCCGGGCCGGCCGGAGGTAGCCTTCGCCGGACGCTCCAACGTCGGCAAATCTTCGCTGATCAACGCGCTGACCGGGCGCAACACGCTGGCCCGCACCTCGGCCCAGCCAGGACGCACCAAGCAGCTCAACTTCTTCGACCTCGGCAACCGCCTTGTGCTGGTGGACATGCCCGGCTACGGCTACGCCCAGGCGGCCAAGGCGGTGAAAGAAGACTGGCAGGGGCTGATGTTCGAATACCTGCGCGGACGGCCAACATTGCAGCGCGTCGTGCTCCTGCTCGACGCGCGGATCGAGGTGAAGGACTCCGACCACGCGGTGATGGACCTGCTCGATCGCGCGGCCGTGCTCTATCAGGTGGTGCTGACCAAGGCCGACGGCGTAAAACCTGCCGCCCTCGCCGCCAAACAAGCCGAAGTCGGCGCACTGGCCCGCAAACATCCGGCGGCGCTGATGGATATGCTGACAACCAGCAGCGAAACCGGCGTGGGCATCCCCGAATTGCGCGCCGTACTTGCCGCGATGGCCGCTTGAGACGACGCTAGGCAATCAAGGCTCCGCCGGCGTCGTGCACAGCACGCAGTCGCGTGACGGCCCTCGGCCCCAGGCCGGCGGAGCCTTTGCTGTCACCTGACTTGACCATCCGACGCCTGCGACGCAAAACGCCCGACCACGCGCACGAAGGATATGCCGCATGAGTACCGGAACGGGCACCGCCCAGCAGCAGGCCGAAACTCTTGCGGATGCGTTGCCGTTCCTCCGCCGCTATGCGGGCGCCACCATCGTGGTGAAGTATGGTGGCCATGCGATGGGCGAGGAGGATCTGGCGCGCGGTTTCGGGCGCGACATTGCGCTATTGAAACAGGTCGGCGTGAACCCGGTTGTTGTGCATGGTGGCGGCCCGCAGATCAATGCGATGCTCAAGCGGCTGGCGATCCAGTCGAGCTTCGTCGACGGGTTGCGGGTAACCGATGCCGCGACGGTCGAGGCAGTCGAGATGGTGTTGGCGGGCACGGTCAACAAGCATGTTGCCGGGTTGATCAACCAGGCCGGGGCGCTGGCTGTGGGAATTTGCGGAAAGGACGGCGGCCTCATCCGGGCGCGCAAATTGCGGCGCACGAAGAAGGACCCGGGCAGCCAGATCGAACAGGTTCTCGACCTCGGTTTCGTCGGTGAGCCGGAGCATGTCGATGTGCGCGTCATCCATGCGCTGACGGGTGCCGGGCTGATCCCGGTGATCGCGCCGGTGGGCATGGGCGAGGACGGGCAGACCTACAACATCAATGCGGACACGGTGGCTGGCGCGATCGCCGGGGCGTTGGGTGCGACACGGCTGCTGATGCTCACCGATGTCGCAGGCGTGCTCGACGTCGACAAGAATTTGATCCCGGAGATGACTGTGGCCGATGTCGAGGCGCGGATCGCCGATGGGACGATCACCGGGGGGATGATCCCGAAGGTTGAAAACTGCGTCGATGCGGTGCGGCGTGGCGCCAAGGGGGCTGTTATTCTTGACGGCCGGCAGCCGCACGCCTGCCTGTTGGAACTGTTCACCGAGGGCGGCATCGGCACGATCATTCGGGCGTAGATCAGCGCCCCATGCGGCTGAGGAAATCGATCTGCCAACGCATTTCCTCGACGGCGAGAGGGAAACTTCCTGCGGGTGTGGCCCGGAGGGCGACCTCGGGCGCGAGGCGGGCGAGCAGGGTTTGCGCAGGGGGGGCCACGCGCATTGAAAAACCGGCCTTCCAGATCAGGCTGACCAGGCCCTTCGCGCTGCGCAGTGTCGCCGCGCGATCGACGACGGACGCCGGGAGATCGGCGGCGACCGCGAGCATGGCAGTGGCAAGCCGCGCCTCGCCGCGCTGGATGGCGCCGAGCATGGCCAATTCGTCCAGCTTGCCGTCCGCAAAGAGTACACGTGCCTCGGCCATGGCCTGTTCGATATCGGGTTCGGGCCGGGTGGGCTTGACCTGCTGGCGGCTGGCGAGGCGGCGGCGCAGTTCGGCATTCACGTTCGGTTCGAGGTCGCCGCGGCTGGCAAGCTCGTCGAGCAGCTGGGTAGTGACAATTTCCGACAATGCGCGAGCCGCGCGGGCTGTGAGGCGGGGGCGATGGACGAGCGGGGCGTGCCAGGGGGTGATCTCGGCAGCGCGGACGATCAGGGCATCGAGTGTCGCTTCACGAATGGCAGCGGAGTGGTTGTGGAGCAGCGCAGTCACGGCGTCGGTGTCGGCGGTATTGGCGATGGCATCAGCAACGGTTTCGAACAGGTTGGGCCGGCGCGCCACCGCGGTCGCCGTGCCCGGCGAGGGGCGGGTGGCAAGCAAGGCGAGCAGGTCTTCGGCGGTCAGCAGCGGCGATAGGCGGATGACCGGGTCGTAAACGGAGACCGCGCTGTCATGGGCGAGGCGCAGGATCAATTCGCGTGGGGCGCCCGGCATGTCCTTCACGGCTCCGGCGATGGCCGCGCGCACACGTTCGGCCTCGTCCTCCACGAGGGAGGTCAGGATGGTCAGGGCCTGAGTCTGGATCTGGTCGCGCCGGGACTCCGGCATGTCCGGGATGAGGCTGATGAGCTTGCGGGCGAGCAGCGTGCGCACCCGCTCGTCGGTGTCACGCGCCAGCATGTGATCGACATGGGAGGGCGTTGCGCGGTTAATGGCGACGGCGGCGCGAACGGTGACCGATGGGTCGCTGGCGAGCGAGAGCAGCACGTCCGGCTCTGTTTGCGGGTTCGCGCCGATTTTGACCCGTGTCGCCTCATCGATCATCGGCAGGGCGGGTTGCTGTCGGGGCTGTGCGGAGATGGGCGGGGCAGGCGCTACGACATCGAAGTTTGTAAGATCGAGATCAGGGTGGGGGAGATCGATGAGTTGGGGCATCAGACGCGCTCCACCCGCGAGACCCGCCAATGGGCACGGCCAGAGCGCTTGACCTCGTACATCACCTGGTCGGCACGATTGATCAGCGTGTCGATATCCTCACCCTGGCCTGGCCAGCGCGTGGCGATACCGATCGACATCGTGAGCGGCGGAGATGGCACCAGGCCGGGGATAGCGTCCTCGGTGAGGTGGGCAAACGTGGCGGGGCCATCGATCCGCAGGCTCTCGGCGCGTTCGGCAGCCGTGAATTCGTCTGCGCCGTCCATCCACAGGGCGAATTCGTCACCGCCGAGACGGGCCACGAGATCGGCGGGGCGGACGGTCTGGCGCAGCAGGCCGGCAACCAGGCAGAGCGCCTCGTCGCCGACATCGTGGCCGCGCTGATCGTTCAGTGACTTGAAGTTGTCGAGATCGATGAACATCAATGTCCCCGGCAGTTCTTCGCGCTCGAGGCGATCGACACGGCGGCTGACCTCGTCGAGGAAGGCGCGGCGGTTGAGCAGGCCGGTGAGCGGATCCGTGCGCGCCTGGCGTGCCATTTCGCGCTGGATGGCGTCGTGTTCGAGGATCACGCGGATGATGCCAGTGGCAGAGCCTGCGAGGGCGAGTTCGTCCTCGTCCCAGATCCGGCCGCCGGGCAGGCGCCAGATGGCGAAACCGGCCTGCTCGCTGTAGTTCTGCCGGCTCGGGCAAACCAGGACGAGGTGGCCATCCGGGGCGTTGGCATGGCTCGGCTCCATGTCGCCACTTTCCAGCAGGTTCATGGCAGTGTTCAGCACGTCCGGCAGCGGATGGCCGACCTTGTGGAGCACGCTGGAGGCAACGCCGTCGCCGAGCATGTCGATCACCGCGCAGCCTTCGGCGCCGAGTGCGTTGACGAGAGCCTCCAGTGCGGCCTTCATCATTTTGTCGGCCATCACCTCCTGGCGCATGTGCCAGAGGATATGGTCAAGCAGTTCGCCCCGGCGTAAGGCGGCGGTGATGCGCTCGTCATGAATGTCCTGCTCGGTGACGTCCTGACCGAGGCCGCGCGTGCCGGTGACGTGACCTTCTGCGTCGACCAACGGGGCGGCGGCGATGGTGACGCAGACGCTGGTGCCATCCGGACGGCGCAACCAAGCGCGGCGGCGACGGATCGGCGCGGTGATGCGGAACGGATTGAAGCCGGTGCTACCGTCGGATTCGGCGAGCAGGAGTTCAGCGGGCTGGCCGAGCAGGGTGCTGGATTGCCAGCCGAGCACGGTGTCCGGCGCCAGGAAGACGAAGCGGCCCCAACTATCGGTCTCGAAGACGATGTCGGCCGCCATGCTCACCAGATCACGCCACCGCTGACGGCTATCGATCAGCGCCTCACGCAGGGCCTCATTGGCGGGCGGGGCGTTGCTCATGGCTGGTACGGCCGAAGCCGGACCGGCAAGGGGCGTGAAGGGGGCAATTGCCTGGTTCATGCGTGGCCGGACCTCTTGTTCGAGCGTATTTCGGGGGAGAGAAGTAAATTCCGGGTTACCGAAGGGCGCGCCTGAGGGCGTGCAAGCGGCGCGACGGACGACGCGCAAGCGGCGCGACGGAGAATTGACAGCGGGCGGCCCGCTGCGCATGGTCCGCCCGATTGGCGCAGGGGGCTGCGCGGACAATTTGAGGGATTTCCAGGGCATGACAGACGACACGCTGCGCGCGACCATCGAGGCATTGTGGGACGCGCGCGACACGGTCAACTCGGGCACCTCAGGCGCGTCGCGCGATGCGGTCGAGCGGGCGCTGGCGCTGCTGGAGGATGGGTCGGCGCGGGTGGCCGAGCCGGTGGCCGGCGGCTGGCAGGTCAATGAATGGCTGAAAAAGGCGGTACTGCTGTCATTTCGGCTGAACGACAGCATCGTCATGCCCGGCCCCGGCGGCGCGCCAGTGTGGGACAAAGTGCCGATGAAGTTCGAGGGCTGGGGCGAGAACCGCTTCCGCGAGGCGGGTTTCCGTGCGGTGCCCGGCGCCGTCGTGCGGCGCTCCTCCTATATCGCGCCGGGCGTGGTGCTGATGCCGAGTTTCGTCAATGTGGGTGCCTATGTCGGCGCCAACACGATGGTTGATACCTGGGCGACCGTCGGCTCCTGCGCTCAGATCGGGCGCGACTGCCACCTCAGCGGCGGCGTCGGCATTGGCGGGGTGCTGGAGCCGTTGCAGGCGGCGCCAGTGATCATCGAGGACAATTGTTTCATCGGCGCGCGCTCGGAGGTGGTCGAGGGCGTGATCGTTGAGAAAGGGTCTGTCCTTTCGATGGGCGTGTTCATTAGCGGCTCGACCAAGATCGTCGATCGCGCGACCGGGGAAATCCATATCGGCCGGGTGCCGGCCTATTCAGTCGTGGTGCCCGGCTCGCTGCCTGGCCGTCCGTTGCCCGATGGCAGCCCGGGGCCGTCATTGTCCTGTGCGGTGATCGTCAAGACCGTCGATGAGCGGACGCGGGCGAAGACGGCGATCAACGAGTTGCTGCGCGATTGAGCAACGAACCCGATCCGCGGACGGACCCGCTGGCGCTGGCCGCGGCCCTCATCCGCTGCGCCTCCGTCACCCCCGCCGACGCCGGCGCCCAGGCTGTGCTGATCGACGCGCTGGAGAGTCTCGGCTTCACCGTGACCAAGCTGCGCTTCGGCGACATCGAGAACCTGTTCGCCCGCATCGGCACCGAGGGGCCGCATCTCTGCTTCGCCGGGCATACCGACGTGGTGCCGGAAGGGGCGGCGGCGGCCTGGACGGCGGGGCCGTTCGACGGCGAGGTGCGCGACGGCGTGCTGTTCGGCCGCGGCGCCTGCGACATGAAGGGCGCGATCGCGGCGTTCGTGGCCGCCACCGCGGCGCATCTGAACGGCAAGCCGCCGAAGGGCTCGATCAGCTTCCTCATCACCGGCGACGAAGAAGGCCCGGCCATCGACGGCACCGTCAAGGTACTGGAATGGATGGCGGCGAACGGACAAATCCCCGATTTCTGCATCGTCGGCGAGCCCACCAATCCCGCCCGCATCGGTGACATGGTCAAAATCGGCCGGCGCGGCAGCCTGAATGCGGCGATCACCGTGCATGGCACGCAGGGCCACGCCGCCTATCCGCAGCGCGCCGATAATCCAGTGCATCGGCTCGTGCGCGCGTTGGGGGCGTTGACGGCCGCGCCGCTCGATGCTGGCAGCGACTGGTTCGAGCCATCGAGCCTGCAGGTGACGAGCATCGATGTCGGCAATCCCGCCACCAACGTCATTCCAGCGACGGCGCGGGCGAAGCTGAACATCCGGTTCAACGATCTGCACACCGGGACGGCGCTGACGGCCTGGCTGCGCGCGACGATCAGCCAGCATGCCGAGCGCTTCGATCTGGACGTTGCCATCAGCGGCGAGAGCTTTGTCACCAAGCCCGGACCACTGGTCGATACGCTCCGCCACGCCATCGCCACCGCGACGGGGATCGACCCCAAGCTCGACACCGGCGGCGGCACGTCCGATGCGAGGTTCATCGCGCGCTACTGCCCGGTCGCCGAGTTCGGGCTGGTGGGGGCGACGATGCACCAAGTGGATGAGCGCGTGCCGGTGGCGGAGCTGCGGGTGCTCAGCAGCACGTATCGCGCGATCCTCGACGCGTTTCTTTCGTGAGGACATGTTGAGATGCGTGCGCTGACCGGAATTCTGCTGCTCGCGCGCTTTCGCGCCGAAGGTTTTTCGTATTTTACCGTGACGCCGCTCGGGTTCATGAACAGCCTCGCGCCACTGCTGGCGATCGGGGTGGTTGCCGGCTTCCGCCCGCTGATCTCCGGTTCCTTCCATGCCGTGCTGCTGCACATGCTGACCAGCCTGGTGGCGCTGCTGGCGCCGGCGGTGATTTCGCATTTTCTGGCGCGCATCTGGGGCCGAGATGTGATTTGGCTGCGCTATGCGGTCGCGTTCAACTGGTGCCAGTCGGCGATCACGCTGCTGACGGTGATCGCGATCCTCGTGACGGCGTCGGGCGGCAAGCCGGGCGGGATGGACATGTTCGTGGCCGTCGTCGGCGGCATCCTGATCTACTGGCTCGGGCTGTGCTGGTTCATGGCGTGGCGCGGTCTGGAGATCAGCCGCGGCAAGGCCGTACTTGCGGTGCTGGCGACGAATTTCGGCACCGGACTGCTGGTGCTTGGGCCGCAGATGCTTGCGCTGGGCACGCAGTGATGACCGCCCTGCTGCCCGGTCTGCACGCGGCACTGCTGCTGGCACGCGGGCGGGCCGATGCGCTGGCGCTGCTGCCGCCACTCGGAGACCGATCAGCGCCGGACCCCATGGCATCCGCGCGGCAGAGCTTCTGGGCGGCGCCGTTCTGCGTGCCCGCCTTCATCTGCCTGCATCTGCTGGAATGGATGCAGACCGGGGCGGGGATGCCGTCGGCACGGGGACTGGCCGCCGATCTGATCGGCTTCGTGGCGGGTTGGGCCGCCTTCGCGTTGCTGTCCCACCAGCTTGCCGGGCGACTGGGCCGGGCGGCGCAATGGCCGCGGTTCATCACGCTGTGGAACTGGTGCAACCTCGTACAGTACGTGATGTTCGTCGTCGCCGCACTTCCGGGCCTGCTCGGCCTGCCCGATATCATCGGCCAGACTGCCTGGCTGGCCGCTTTGGGCTGGGCGTTGTGGCTGGAGTGGTTCATGACCGGTCTGGCGCTCGGCCTTCCCGGCATGGTCGCCGCCGGGCTGGTGACCATGGATGTCGCGCTCGGGCTGATCATCGCCGGTTTCACCGGTAGTTTCGGTGCGATTGGGGGGTAGGCGATGCGCACCAGGCGAACGATCAGCGTGGTCGGCTGCCATGCCGAGGGAGAGGTCGGCGATGTCGTCACCGGCGGGCTGCTGCCACCGGCCGGCGCCACTATGTTCGACAAAATGGAGACGATGCGGCGCGAACACGACGATGTCCGCCGCTTCCTGATCTGTGAGCCGCGCGGCCATGTCGGCCGCCACGTGAACATCCTCGTGCCGCCGACGCGGCCGGATTGCGACGCCGGGGTGATCATCATGGAGCCCACGGAATACGTGCCGATGTCCGGCTCGAACCTGATCTGCACCGTCACCGTGCTGCTGGAAACCGGCATCCTGGCGATGGTCGAGCCGGAGACGGTGGTGATGATGGACACGCCGGCCGGGCCGGTGCGGGCGGTGGCGGCATGCCAGGGCGGCAAATGCGTGTCCGTCGAATTCGAGAACGTGCCAAGTTTCGTCGATCGCCTCGACGCGATGCTGGAGGTCGAGGGCTTCGGAACGGTGGCCGCCGACATCGCCTTCGGGGGGATGTTTTACGCGATCGTGGACGCGACCAAGCTCGGCTTTGCGGTCGAGCCCGGCGAGGCCAGGGAACTGGCGGTACTCGGCGAGGCGGTACGGGCGGCGGCGCGGGCGCAGCTTGACGTCGTGCATCCCGAGAACCCGGGCATTGCCGGGGTGTCGATCGTGCAGCTCAACCGCCCCTATGCCGGGCCAGGCGTGCCCACCCGCAACACCTGCATCGTGGCACCAGGACGCTCCGATCGCTCGCCGACGGGGACCGGCACCTGCGCGCGCATGGCCGTGCTGCACGCGCGCGGGCAGATGGCGGTCGGCGAGACGCTGATCCACGAAAGCCTGATCGGCTCGCGCTTCGAGGGCCGCATTCGCAGCGCCACCACGCTGGCCGGGCGTCCGGCGATCCTGCCGTCGCTGAAGGGTCGCGCTTGGATCACCGGCCTGCACACCTATCTGCTCGACCCCGACGACCCCTGGCCTGCCGGATATCTGGTGGCGGATACCTGGGGCGTGACCGGGAAGGCGACGCAGGATTAGAGCATCATCCGACCTGACGGGATCACCCGTCGGATCAAGATGCTCGCCAAAACAAAGAGCTAGAGCATTTTCCGTGCGCCTATCAGCACGGATCATGCTCTAGACGCGGCATGCTCTAGACGCTGCTTGTCGCCGGCGCGGGTGCGGTGCGGCGGGCGCGCAGGCGGCGCATCAGCGGCTGCTCGACGATCCGGGCAAACACGAGACTCGCCGCGATCGAAACGCCCACGAAGATCACAAACCATAGCTCCGCGGTCAGTACGACGTGCGGCCGCAGGAGCAGGAGTGCCTGCTGGAGGAACAGGATCACGATGACGTGGACCAGATACAGCGAGTAGGACGCGGCGCCGACTGCCACCAGGATGCGCGGCACATGGAGCCGGCCGGCGCTTTGGGCCGCGGCCAGACCATAGAGCGTCATGGCCGCGCCGGCGCCATAGGCGAGGTGGAGCGGCGGCCATTCATTGGGCATGCGCGGCCCCCAGGATTCGAGAATGCCGGTGCCGAGAAACAACAATAGTCCCACCGCGATCATCGCATTCGGCCGCCAGATACGTCCGGCCAGAACGATATGGGCGACGAGAATGCCGAAGAAGAACTCGATGTTGAAGATACGGAAGACGAGGTCGCCGAGAATGCCGCCGAACCAGGGTGTGCCGGTGATCATCGTGGTGCCGATGTTCCACAGGATCAGCAGCGCCCAGATACCGAGGGCGGCAATGCCGAGGCGGCGGTCGAGAAACAGCAGGCCGAACAGCCCGTAGAACAGTATCTCGTGCTTGAGCGACCAGGCGACGACGAGGATTGGTCCGACATCCCACGGCAGCAAAAGGATGCTGGTCAGGATGTTGCCGATCTGCCGCTCCTCCCGCGCCAAAGTGGGGCTGACGACGAGAAGCGCGCCCATCAAAGCGAGCATCACCCAGTAGGTGGGGTAGATGCGCACGAAACGCTTCCAGGCGTAGCTGGCGAGTTGGTCCCGGCGGCCGATGTCGCGGGCGTGAATGTAGTAGATGATGAAACCGCTGAGGACGAAAAAGAAATCGACGCCGGCATGGGCGAACTTGAAGATGCCGGCGAAAGGCATGGCGCCGAAATAGCGGGCGCCGGCGAGCATCGTCGAGGCGTGCAAGGCGACCACCAGCAGCGCCGCGAAGCCGCGCGCCGCCTCGATTCCGACAAGCTTCATGCCGGCGAACCCGGACGTGCAGGGGCCGCGGGGCCGGGGAAAAGCGGGGAGCGCTGCCAAAGGTCCATGGAATCTATTAACACCTGGGTGTTCATACTGTGTAAACAGCGCGCGTACGGTGGAACTCCAGCGAGGCTCGGCGATGATCGATATAGCGACCATCTTGTTCACCACGCTGCTCGCCCTGTACGTCTGCTACCGGGCAACGAAGCTCGATCGACTGCTGCCGTGGTTCGAGACACGCTCGATGTTCGAACGCGAGAAGTTGCGGGTTGCTGCGACGAAGGAGCGGCAGACAGGCAAGGCGGTCAGCGTCGTCGCCCCTGGTGTGCCTGGACAGGACGCGTGGCGCGCCGGCGAAGCGCGCAAGCTGGACCCATACAGTGCCGCACAACGCGCGGGCGACCGGCGGCGGAGATAGGCGATGAGCGATCTGTATGTGGCGATGGTGTTTGTCGCCTTCATCGCACTTGGCACGACCGCGCCGTTCGTGGCGACTCTCGGCTATGTCTGGACAGACACGTTCTATCCGCAATTGCTGAGCACGATCGTGGCGCTCGTGCCCTCTTCGATGATCATGGGCGGATCGGCGCTGCTGTTCTATTTCATGATCGACCGGCGTTCGCCGGCACAGTTCACCGCCCATACCGCCCTGACGCTGATCTTCGGTCTTTGGTGCACACTCACGCTGCTCTGGGCCGAGGTGCCGGTGGCGGCCTGGGAGAAGTGGAATTGGGCGTTCAAGACGGTGATGTTCTCGGCGTTCATTCCGATGGTCATTCGATCGCGCGTCCAAATCGAGGCGTTCGTACAGGTCTATCTCGCCGCGATGTTGATCCATATCATTCCGGTGGGCACCAAGACACTGATCTCGGGCAGTTCCTATGGCCGCTCACTGGGGCTGCTGCGCGGCAATATCGGGGTCGCCGAGAGCAGCACGCTCTCCGCCATCTGCGTCGCCCTCATTCCGGTGATGCTCTATCTGCGGCGCCATTCGATCCTGCTGCCGGCCTCGAAACTGCGGAACCTTGCCTATCTCAGCCTGATTGTGGTCGCCCTCGGGGCGGCGGTTGGCACCTATGCCCGCACGGCGCTGGTCGGCTTCGCGGTGGTCGGCATTTCGCTGTTCATCACATCGAAGAAGAAGGCGCTCTATATTTTGTTCGTACTTCTCCTGGCGGTCGGAATCGGCGGCTACACCGCGACCTCCTGGGGCGATCGGATCGCAACCACAGTCGATTATGAGAACGAAAGCTCCGCCTATGGCCGCATTCTCGTGTGGATATGGACGATCGACTATGTAACCGCCCATCCCTTCGGCGGCGCCTTCAAGAACGAACTGATCAACCTCATCACCATCACCGACGGCGCGACCACCTACGTCCACCGCGGCAAGGCCTACCACAACATGTATTTCGAGGTACTTGGGGAACAAGGTTTCCCTGGCCTGTTCATGTTCGTGGCGTTGCAACTCATCAGCATCACCTATCTGGCGCGGGTCATCCGGCGAACCCGGGGCAAAGAGCATCTGGTCTGGCTGGGCGACCTCGCCCGTGCACTGCTGACGGCGCTGCTGACCGTGATGGCTTGCGGCTTCTTCATCGGGATCGCCTACCAGGCCTTCGTCTGGTATCTGATCGCGCTGCCGGTTTGTCTGTACGCTTACATGATCCGGGTCGAGATGTTGGAAAGCGGCAACGCCGAGGCGGTGTCTGCCGGCTTCCTGATCCCCGGCAAAGCGACGACGACGGCGGGATTGACTGTACGGTAGAACAGGATGGTGCTCCGTCGCCGAGATGAAAACGATCATCGGTATGAGCGGATGGATGTCGGGGCGGACCAGCAGGAATTTGATCCAATCCTTGATGAAGGAGTGAACCATATAGGTTGAGTAGGAGATCAGCCCGAGATACTCGCATGCCCGATTGGCGAGCCAGCCGGCTGACGCGGTCATGGCGGGAATTTGTCCGCCCGCCACGTGCCGACCTGGCATCGCGCCGCTCATAGTACGACCCGGCATCGCTCCGCGCGAGCGATGCCGGCCAGCTCAGTTATTGCACATCGCCGTCGCCACGCAACGCTTCGACCTGGCCAGAAAGCTTGTTGCCCTTCAGCATCGCATCCGTCGCGGTGAGGTTGATGACGAAGAAGGTCTTGTAGCTGCCGGCATTGCGGAAAGTATTGTTCGTGATGGTGATTTCCCGCGTCGGCTGGGTGACACCTTCGGCGCCGATCATGATCGCCGTCGAGCGATTATCCGCCTTCGGGCCCTTCTCCATGGTGTTGTTCTGGATCACCGTCGCGCCGCCATTCGGAACGTCGATCAAATAGCTGGCGGTGCCCGTGGGGCCGTCGATGATGGTGTTGCCGATGATCTCCGTGCGGGCAGCGCGGGATTTGATGTGGTGGGCCTGGCGGGTATCCGAGAAGCGCGAGTTCTCGACCCGCAGCAACTTCATCGCACCGGCATAGACCCCGTGCGCGCAGCCGCCGATGCAGGCGCCGTTGCGGACGAAATCGCTGTCGCGGATGATCACCGTGCCCTGCGGGCCGGAATTGGCGAGAATCCCGTTCTGGTTGTTGATGAACTTCACCCGCTCGATGATCAGCCCGTTGCCTTCGCCGCGAATGCCCGCGCCATTGCCGTCCGGCACCCGCGCGCGCGTTAGCGTCAGGTTGCGGATGGTGATGTTGTCGCCCTGGGTGACCAGCAGGCCCTTCCCGCCGCAGGCCTTGTCGGTGAGGATCGCGGAGGCGTCCTTGCCGACGCCCTCGATGACGATGTTGCTGGCGCCGACGATCGCGCAATCGAAATACTCGCCCGCGTCGATCAACACCTTGTCGCCCTCCTCTGCGGCGGCGATGCCGGCCGAGGGGGTCTTGTAGGTTTTGGTCTCGCCCACCTCGATGGTCTTGCCGGCAAAAGCGGGGGCGGCGAGCGCAAGGGCGAACACGAGCGGTAGCGCGAAACGTGAAATGGGCATGTGACCTCCTGGGAGCGCGAGGTGGAAACGATAGCCGGTTCGGCCACGCAAGCGAAGCCTTCTGCTCAGGTCGTGAACGGGTCTGGGTCATACGCGACCGTCAGCAGGCACAGCCCATCCGACGGCGCGGTGGGGCCGGCGGCGGCACGGGTGCGGGCGGCAAGCGCGGTGGCGACGCGGCTCACCGGCCAGTTGCCTTCGCCGACCAGAACCAATGTGCCAACGAGGTTGCGGACCTGGTGGTGCAGGAAGCTGCGCGCCGTGGCGGTGATCTCGATAAGCTCGCCGCGGCGGACCACGTCGAGCCGGTCGAGCGTGCGGATCGGCGATTTCGCCTGGCAGGAGGCGGCGCGGAAGGAGGTGAAGTCGTGCGTGCCAAGCAGCGATTGGGCCGCCGCGTGCATCGCGTCCGTGTCGAGCTGGTGGTGGTTGTGCCAGACATGGCCGAGCGCGAGGGCCGGGCGGGGGCGGCGGTTGAGAATGGTGTAGCGGTAGCTGCGCGCGATGGCGGAGAAGCGCGGGCTCCAACCTGAGGGAGCCGGGGCGGCCTGGAGGACGACGAGGCTGTGCGGTTTCATGTGGAAGTTCAGCGCGTCGCGCAGGCGCAGCGCGGAGAATTCGCCGGGCAGTTCGATACGCGCCACCTGGCCGGCCGCATGAACGCCGGCATCGGTACGTCCGGCGACGATGGAGGCGACGGGCATGCCGCCGGAGAGATGGGCCGCGGCCTCCTCCAGCACCTGTTGGAGCGACCGGCCGTTGGTCTGGCGCTGCCAGCCGACGAAGCCAGTTCCATCATATTCGAGCTTCAGCGCGTAGGCGGGCATCAGACGAACCGGGTGCCCGGTGGGATCGGACGGCCCCGCAGGAAGGCCGCCGCGTCCATCGCCGCGCGGCCGGGGGCCTGGAGGCGGGTGAGGCGCAGCGCGCCTCGGCCGGTGGCAACCAGCAGGGCGGCATCGAGCGTGGTGCCGGGCACGCCGGTGCCCGGTTCGAGTCCAAGTTCGGGGGAGGCGGCGAGGAGCTTAATCACCTCTCCGTCATGGGAGAAGAACGTGCCGGGCCAGGGGGTGAAGGCGCGCACCTGACGGTCCAGGAAGGTCGCGTCGCGCGTCCAGTCGATGCGGCCATCCTCGCGCGTGAGCTTGGCGGCGTACGTAACACCTGAACGGGGTTGTAGATCCGACGCGGGCGACTCGGCAAGCACGCGCAAGACCAGCCGGGCGCCAATTTCAGCCAGCGTGTCGTGCAACTCCGGCAGTGTGGTGGTCGGCCCGATCGGCGTGGTTTCGGCCAGCAGCATGGCCCCGGTGTCCAACCCGGCCTCCATCTGCATGATGGTCACGCCGGTTTCGCCATCGCCGGCGAGCAGAGCGGCATGGATCGGCGCCGCCCCGCGCCAGCGCGGCAGCAGGCTGGCATGGATGTTCAGGCAGCCGCGCCTGGGTGCGTCCAGCATGATCTGCGGCAGGATCAGCCCGTAGGCGGCGACCACGGCCACGTCGAGATCGAGAGCGGCGAAATCGGCGTGGGCCTGGATGTCGCGCTTCAGCCGCGTCGGCATGCGCACCTCCAGCCCGAGCGCGAGTGCCGCTTCGTGCACGGGGCAGCGCCGCAGCGCCTGGCCGCGGCCGGCGGGGCGGGGCGGCTGGCAGTAGACGGCGGCGATGGCGTGGCCGGCCGCGTGCAGCGCGCGCAAGGCGGGTACGGCGAAATCCGGGCTGCCCATGAAGGCCAGCCGGAGCGGCGCGCTACTCATCGTCTTTGCTGAGCTTGGCGCGCTGTTCCTTGGCGAGTTTGCGCATCAGCATGTTGCGCTTCAGGGCGGAGAGGTGGTCGACGAACAACACGCCGTCGAGGTGATCGATCTCGTGTTGCAGGCAGGTGGCAAGCAGCCCGTCGGCCTCGATTTCATGGCGCAGACCCGCGGCATCGGAGAAGCGCACCTTCACCCGCGCTGGGCGCGTGACCTCGGCATATTGCCCGGGCAGCGACAGGCAGCCCTCCTCGCGGGTGGCCAACTCCGCGCTGACCGCGAGGATTTCGGGGTTGACCAGCACGATCGGCGCGCGGACGTCCTTTGGCATCAGGTCGATCACCGCGAGCCGAAGACCGACGCCGACTTGCGGGGCGGCGAGGCCGATGCCCGGCGCGAGGTACATCGCCGCGAACATGCGTGCGACGAGGTCGCGCACCGTGTCCGCGTCGGCGGCGGCAACCGGGCGGGCGCGAGCCTTGAGGATGGGTTTCGGCGCGATCAGGATTGGCAACGGGGCGGCGTTCATTCGGGTGATGTAGCCGTGCGACGCGGCGGGATCAACGCGGCCCCTCTTGCAAGAGGCCTGCGATGCGCCAAGATACGCGCTGCGGGATCGCCAGAACGGGGTTCCGCGAATGCTTCGCTCGCAGGAGGGGGCCACCATGACGACCCGTATTTTCGCCTCCCCCCTCGTCTTGGGGTTCGACCATATCGAGCTGCTGCTCGAACAGGCGAGCAAGAAGTCGTCGGACGGCTATCCGCCCTTCAACATCGAGCAGACCGGCCCCGCCAGCCTGCGCATCACGCTCGCCGTCGCCGGCTTCACCATGGATGACCTCCACATCACCCACGGCGACAACCAGCAATTGGCGATCCGTGGCCAGCAGGCCGATGACGGCCAGGGGCGGGTGTTCCTGCACCGCGGGATTGCGGCACGACAGTTCCAGCGCGTGTTCGTGCTGTCCGAACAGATCGAGGTGGTCGGCGCCTGGCTGGATAACGGCCTGCTGCATATCGACCTCGCCCGGCCGCAGCCGGAAGGCCGCGTTCGGACCATCCGCATCAGCCGCCCCGGCGATGCGGCAACGCTGGTGGATGGGAGCGACGCCAATGAAGCCTGAGCAGGGCGACACGCATTCGACGGAGATGATCATGACATTCGACATTCACGCCATTACTGCCGAGCAACTGGGCAAGCTCGGCGTCTCGCAGATCGCCTACATCAAGCCGGTACAGTTCAACGGCGCCGCGGCCTTCGCCATCCATGCCGCCGATGGCACGCCGCTGGCAGTGGCAGAGAACCGCGACGTGGCGCTAGCGGCCATCCAGCAGCACGAGATGCACGCCAGCCTGGTGCATTGAGGCTACGGGACGCGGGACACCTATCGCGGCGCGAGCCAGTAGCGGCTCCAGCCGCGATGGAGGCTGATCTCCAGGGTCGCTTCTGCCGTGTGCGGCGGAAGGTCGAGCACGGCCTCGCCGGTGGTCCAGCGCCAGAAATTGCCGGCTTCGCCCTCATGGGGAAGGAAGCCGGCCCCGAATTCCGGCCCGTCGAGCGGCATCTCCACGCCGTCCAGTACGACCCGGGCGATGGCCACTCCGAGACGGCGCTGATCGCCGCCGGCCGGATCGGTTTCGGCCGGGGTGAACAAGCGCGAGCGCAGACAGGCTGGTCCGACACCAGGCGGCAGCAGGAATACCGCCTCGCCGGCATCGTCGGCGATCTTTTCGGCCGGCACGTCGCCGCAGAGCACGGCAAGGTCGGCATCCTCGGTGAGCATATGGCCTGACGCGCAGGCAACCGCGAGCAGCCGCGCGTGGATTTCGTGCGTTGCCGGGCCGACGAGCAACGGAGCCACGCCGTTGGTTGCGCGCGCGTTCGGGCTGAAGTCGGGCGGCGCTGGTGCCGCGGCATCGCGGGAAAACGGCACGACGGTAGTGCCGAGCGCCCCACGCGCATCGAGATGGAAGAAGCTCTCAGCAGCCATGCCGTCGGCCATCAGGATCTCGTGCACTGCGGTTTCGATGTGGTGATACGTCACTCCCCCCGTCGCCGGTTCGCGGGTGATCGTGGCGCCGTTGACCAGAAAATGGGCGGGAACCAGCACGCGCCGGCCACGCGCATCCTCGACGCTGATCCCATGATCGGGCGAGACCCGCAGATCGCGAATGGGCATGCCCGGCTCCACTGCCCCGGCGGCGATCCGGATCGGGCGCACCGCAATCGGGCTCGGGTGAAGCGCGACGTCGACACTGACGCGGCCGGTCCAGATCACCGGCTTCAGCGGCGCGCCTTCGCCCGACAGGGTCAGCACGAGATCGCCGACCATAACGCTCTCGACGGGGGTCTCCCCGCGCAACGTGACGATCATCGTGCCGGCGCAGAAACAGGCCATGCGAGTCCCCTCAGTTGCCGGCGCCATGCTGGCCCAGAGCGCCCAGCCTACGCCAGTGCCGCCGTGCAGACACGCTGGCCGGTCGCGGCGACACAGAGCATGCGCCCGCCATCGGTGGCGGAGATCATCAGCATATCGCCGATCGCGAGCATGTCGGCGGCGGCGTTGAAGAAGCCATCGACGGCGATGTCAGCCAGTGAGCCGGCGCCGGCCTTATAGTGCCAAAGGGTGAAACCCTGGGCGTAGGCGAGAACGGAGAGGTTGCGGATGGCGAAGGACATTGGGGCGTTCCTAAAACGTGGTGGCGAAAAAAGGGGCCGCCCCGTTCGTGAGGCGGCCCGGCGCTCTTGTGGGGAGAAGGGGACCGGAGGAGAGTCGCAACGCGGCCGCCGGCTTGGCCATCTAGGCGGAGGGAGTCGCGAGAGTCAAGGACTTTTTTCCTAGTTCATTCAAGCCACAATGCCCTTGAGCCGCAGCGGCGGCTCCAACCGCTCCATTGCCTCACGCCACAACGACGCATCACCGTTCTGGACATTGGAGCTGGCATCAGGCACTTCCTGCCGCTCGCCCCAACGCCGGAGAATACGGGCATGAGCGAGATCGACACGGTTGTTGCGATAGAGTTGGTCAAGACATTTCACCACGTCGTCGGGATCGCACGGGCGCGGCACCGAGCGACGCCCCGATGACGAGGCACCTTCGTGGCGCGCTCGCAACGCCCCCATCGTCCAGAACCAGGCCTGTTCAGCGCTGGCGAACGGTTCGGTCGGCGGGTCGCGCTGGGCGCAGGGACGGATGGCGCGGGCTACGGCTTCGCTGATATGGATCATGTTCGGCGTCCTCATCTGAAACTAGAACAGAATACGAACATACAACCCGCAGATTTTTTTCGGCGCAAGCACTTTTTCCTATTTTCTTTGGCGCATTTTCCTATAACACTGTATTCACGAACCGAGTCGTAAGCTTCGCCGTGCAACCGCTTGAAAACGCACAAACCGGATTTCGGGCCATGAAACATGATGACATCTGGCGCGCGCTCGACACGCTCGCCGCCGAGCAAGGCCTCTCAGCTTCGGGCCTCGCCAAGCGATCCGGGCTGGACGCAACCACGTTCAACCCCTCCAAACGGCGTATGCCCGACGGGCGCGCGCGCTGGCCGAGCACGGAAAGCCTGGCCAAGGTGTTCGACGCCACTGGCGCCACGCTCGACGCCTTCGCCGCCCTGGTCTACGGCGCCCGCGCTTTGCCCGCCGGCGGCCGGCAGACCTCGCCAAGTTCGCGCCGCATTCCCCTCATCGGCCTCGCCCAGGCCGGCGCGGACGGGTTTTTCGACGATGGCGGCTTCCCCGTCGGCGGCAGCTGGGACGAGGTGTCGCTGCCCGAGGTGACCGACCCCAACGCCTATGCGCTGGAGATCAGCGGCGACTCGATGGAGCCGGTGTTCCGCGACGGCGATCTCGTGATCGTCTCGCCCAACGCCCCCGTGCGCCGCGGCGACCGCGTGGTGGTGCGCACCAACGGCGGCGAAGTCATGGCCAAACAACTGGCCCGCCGCTCCGCACGGCGCGTCGATCTGCGCAGCCTCAACCCCGTGCATCCCGACTACAGCTTCGACCTCACCGATATCATCTGGATCCACCGGATCATCTGGGCCAGTCAGTAGCGCGGACGCCAGCCGGCTACGCGAACGCCGCCACCACGACCGTCAGCAGGCCAAGCGCAAGGTTGATGGTGATCAACAGCCGGATGGTGTTGACCGTCGCAGCGGCGGCGGCGTTGTCGCCGGCCGCCAGTGCCGCTTGCAGCGTCTTCCACGGGCCAAAAAAGATCACCGCAAACACCAGCGCCATCACCAACCCGGCCGTGTGCATGATATGCACGGCCGGATGCACGCCAGCGAACCCGCCATAGAGGCCGAACAGCATGCCGTAGCCAGTCAGCAGCACCAGCGGCATGACGTGCCAGATCATGCGGAAAAAGCGACGGAACACCTCGCCGTGCAGCGCCAGCCGCTGCGGCGGGGCGAGCACGGCCAGACTGGGACGCAGCACCATCAGCGCGAACGCCATGCCACCCACCCAGATGACAGCGCCAAGCAGGTGCAAGGCGAGCAGAATCCGGTCGATCATTGGAGCGTTTCCATCAGTTCGGCCACCAGGGTGCGCAATTCCTGCGCCGCCGTCGAGCGGGGGGCGGTTTCGGTGACGCCGAGGCCCTGCGCGAAGGCGGCGGCGAAGCCGGTCCGGTTGCCCAAGGTCGCGGCGAAAGCGGCATGCCCGGCCTGCGCGATCTCCGCTTCAACCGCCGCCCGCAGCTTGCCGCTCGCCGGCGCCCGGTTCAGCAGGATACGCGCCGGCCGGCGCTCGTCGGCGGCGAGCTTCAGTGTGCCCTCGGCAGCCCACAGGTCCGGCGGGCTCGGCTGCACGGGCACCAGCACCAGCGTCGCCGCACGGATGGCAAGCCGCGCATCGGTGTCGATCTGCGGCGGGCTGTCGATGATCAGGATGTCGTGGCTGCCCTTGAGACGATCCAGCTCGCGCGCCAGCCGCCAGCCGGACACGTCCGAAAACGTGATCGCCGCCGCCGATGCACGCGCAGATCGCAGCGCATGCCAGCGCGCCAGGCTGCGTTGCGGGTCGATGTCGAGCACGGCCACCCGCCGATCAGCGGCGAGTGCTGCCGCAAGTGCGGCGGCGAGAGTGGTCTTGCCCGCTCCGCCCTTCTGTTGGGCGACGGTGAGGATGATGGCCATGCGCTGCGACTCCGCTGCATCGCAGCATTCTAGCGCATTGTGATAAGCTGTGCGGGCGATGAATGAACTGCTCACCCCCGAAGAAACCAGCCGCGCCGATCGCGCCGCCGTGGCATGCGGCGTACCCGTCGCCGCGCTGATGGAAAACGCCGGCCGCGCCGTCGCCCGCGCCGTGCACGCGCGGTTCACCCCATGCCGGACCCTGGTGCTCTGCGGCCCCGGCAATAACGGCGGCGACGGCTACGTGGTGGCCCGGCTACTCGCCCGGCGCGGCTGGCCCGTCGTGGTCGCCGCTTTCGCGCCACCGGTCGGTGATGCCATCGCAGCGGCGCAGGGATGGCGCGGTCCGATGCGGCCGTTCCAGCCCGAGGAAGCGGCGCGCGCCGACCTGGTGATCGACGCCGTGTTCGGCGCCGGCATTTCCCGCGATCTACCGCCGCGCGTCGCCGCCACCCTCGCCGCCGCGCGCAAAATCGTCGCCATCGACGTGCCCAGCGGATTGGACGGCGCGACCGGCCTGCCGCGCGGAACCGTCACCCACGCCGCGCTGACGGTGACATTCTTCCGCCGCAAGCCCGGCCATGTCCTCCTGCCCGGCCGCGACCTCTGCGGCGAAACGCTACTCGCCGATATCGGCCTCCCCGCCGCCGCACTCGACGGCATCGCCTGCCGAACCTTCCTCAACGGCCCCGCGCTCTGGACCCTGCCGGCACCCGACGCCGCCAGCCACAAATACACAAGCGGCCATCTGACCATCCTCGGCGGCGGCGCGATGACCGGCGCGGCCCGGCTGGCGGCGATGGCGGCACGCCGCGCCGGCGCCGGGTTGGTCACCATCGCCGCCACTGGAAGCCCCGACATCTACCGCGCCGGCGACCCCGGCGTGATGGTCGATGATCGCCCCCTCGCGGACCAGTTGGCAGACCCGCGCCGCACCACAGTCGTCGCCGGACCTGGCCTCGGCATCGCCACCGCCGCCGCCATCCTGCCAGCCCTGCTGGCATCCGGCCGCCTGGTGGTCGCCGACGCCGACGCACTCACCGCCTGCGCCGGCGCGCCCGAACGCCTACGCGGCGCCAGCATCATCACCCCCCATGCCGGCGAATTCGCCCGCGTGTTCGGCACCGTCCACCCCGATCGCCTCGCCGCCGTCCGCGCAGCCGCCGCGCGCACCGGCGCCGTCGTGTTGCTGAAAGGTGCGGACACCATCATCGCCGCCCCCGATGGCCGCGCCGCGATCAACGCCAACGCGCCCCCCTGGCTCGCCACAGCCGGCGCCGGAGACGTGCTGGCCGGCCTGATCGGTGCCCTGCTCACCCAGGGAATGCCGCCCTTCGAAGCCGCCTGCGCCGGCGCCTGGCTGCACGGACAGGCGGGGCAGCTCGCCGGTCAAGGCCTGATCGCCGAAGACCTGCCGCCCATCTTCGCGCGTGCCTTCGCCGCCGCGCGCCGCTAGACTGCGCCCTCGTCCCCGGGGGTATCCGCATGAACGCGCCAGTGAAACCAGCGTCGCCGCCACTTACCGAAGTGCGCCGGCCGCATCTGCTGCATCAGCTCGAACGCAAGCTGCTCTGGCTATCCGCCTGGATGATCCACAACGCCAACCACATCCGCCCCAATCGCGACGGCCTGAAGGTCGGCGGCCACCAAGCGTCCTGCGCGTCCTGCATTTCCATCCTGACCGCGCTCTACATGGACATCCTACGCCCGCAGGACCGCGTGGCCGTGAAGCCGCATGCCGGGCCGGTGTTCCACGCGATCAACTATCTGTTCGGCCGCCAAACCATCGACAAGATGGCCGCCCTGCGCCAGTTCGGCGGCACGCAATCCTACCCCAGCAGGGTGAAGGATGGCGGCGAGGTCGATTTCTCCACCGGCTCCGTCGGCCTCGGCGTGGCGACGACCAGCTTCGCCTCGCTGATGGAGGACTACGTCCACCTGCACGGCTTCGGCCGCCCCGGCCTGCCGCGCGGTCGCCAGGTCGCCATCTCCGGCGACGCCGAGCTCGACGAAGGCAACATCTACGAGGCGCTGCTGGAGGGCTGGAAACACGACATCCGCAACGTCTGGTGGATCATCGACTACAACCGCCAGTCGCTCGACTCCGTGGTGTCAGACCGCCTGTTCGGCCGCATCGAGGGCCTGTTCAGCGACATGGGCTGGCATGTGGTGACGATGAAATACGGCCGCCACCTGCAAGCCGCGTTCGCGCGCGAGGGCGGCGAGGAACTGCGCCGCTGGATCGATGACTGCCCGAACAGCCTGTATTCCGCGCTGACCTTCCAGGGCGGTGCCGCATGGCGGCAAACCCTGCTGACCGATCTCGGCCGCGCCGCCGGCGTGCGCGCCATCATCGACCCGCTGACCGACGACGAACTCGCCGCCCTCATGACCAATCTCGGCGGCCATGACATCGAGTATCTGATCGAGCAGTTCCGCCTCGCCGCCGCCACCGGCGACCAGCCGACCTGCTTCATCGCCTACACCATCAAGGGCATGGGTCTGCCCTTCGCCGGGCACAAGGACAACCACTCCGGGCTGATGTCCAAGGAGCAGATGGAGGGATTCCGCACCGCCATGGGCATCCGGCCGGGCCATGAGTGGGACCCGTTCGAGGGCATCGACGCCAGCGAGGCCGAAATGCGTGCCTTCCTCGCCGACGTGCCCTTCGCCTCGCCGCTCACGCCCGAGGGCCGCACGCTTACGGCACCGCTGATCGCCATTCCCGACACGCTGCCGGCGCCGAAAACCAACGGGCGCAAACACTCCACCCAGGCCGGCTTCGGCGACATCCTCGCCGAAATCGGCCGCGGCCAGGGCGCGCTGAAAGATCTCTCCGAGCGCATCCTGACCACCAGCCCCGACGTCACTGTTTCCACCAATCTCGGCCCCTGGGTGAACCGCCGCGGCGTGTTCGATCGGCACACCCGCAACGACGTTTTTCGGGACGCCAAGCTCGCCAGCGCGCAACGCTGGGGCATGGCGCCGACCGGCCAGCACATCGAACTGGGCATCGCCGAGCAAAACCTGTTTCTCCTCCTCGGCGTCGCCGGCCTCGCCCACGCGCTGCACGGTGCCCGCCTGCTGCCGATCGGCACCGTCTATGACCCCTTCGTCAATCGCGGCCTCGATGCGATGATCTATGCCTGCTACCAGGACGCCCGCTTCCTCCTCGTCTCCACCCCCTCTGGCCTCACGTTGGCGCCCGAGGGCGGCCAGCACCAGTCGATCAATACGCCGCTGATCGGCATGAGTTCGGACCGGCTCGCGAGCTTCGAGCCGGCCTATGTCGACGAACTCGCCATTCTCCTGCGCCACGCCTTCCACCACATGCAGCAGCCCGACGGCTCGGCCGTGTGGCTGCGGCTCTCCACCCGCCAACTCGAACAGAAGCCCCGCGCCCTCGACCGCGACGCGGTGATCGCCGGCGGCCACTGGGTGGTGCCACCCGCGCCCGGCGGGCGGATCGCGCTGGTCTATCAGGGCCCGGTCGCCCCCGAGGCCGAAGCCGCCTTCGCCGAACTCGCCGCCGAGGAACCCGGCGCCGGCCTGCTCGCCATCACCAGCCCGGACCGCCTGCACGCCGGCTGGCTCGCCGCCGGCCGCGCCCGCCGCGCCGGCGACCGCACCGCAACCGCCCATATCGAGCGCCTCCTCGCCCCCCTCGCCCCCGGCGCTCCGCTGGTCAGCATTCTCGACGGCCACCCCGCCGCCCACGCCTGGCTCGGCGCGGTGCGCGGGCAGCGCGTGGTGGCGCTCGGCACCGAACGGTTCGGGCAGAGCGGCGACATTCCCGACCTTTATCGCGAATACGGGCTGGATACTGACGCCATCCTCGATGCGTGTGCACAAGCCCTGCTGGGATAAACGCCGCCGGGGGTTTGCCGGGACAGACGGGGCAAGGAATACTCGCCGCTAACGCCAGCACAGGAGCCGCATCATGGCCGAGGATATCGCCCTTCCCACCACCCGTATGATCGCACGCATCGAGGGCGCCATCGGCTGGATGATCTTCAACCAGCCGGAGCGCCGCAACGCCGTCGCGGCCGATATGTGGGCCGCCATTCCCGCCATCATGGACCGCTTCGAGGCCGATCCGAACGTGCGCGCCATCGTGCTCACCGGCGCCGGCGACAAGGCCTTCGTCGCCGGCGCCGATATCAGCCAGTTCAACGAACAGCGCGCCACGCCCGAGCAGGTGGCCAAATACGAAGCCGCCTCCGACGAAGCCGGCCGCCGCATCGCCACCTCCCCCAAACCGACCATCGCCATGATCCGCGGCTTCTGCATCGGCGGCGGCGTCGGCATCGCCATCGGCTGCGACCTGCGGATTGCCGCCGAGGGATCGAAATTCGGCGTGCCCGCCACCCGCCTGGGGCTGGGCTACGGACCGTCAGGGGTGAAAAAACTCATGGACCTCGTCGGCCCCTCGCACGTGAAGGAAATCTTCTTCACCGCCCGCCACTTCACCGCCGCCGAAGCCCTCGCCATGGGCCTGGTCAACCGCGTCATGCCCGAAGCCATGCTGGAACCCTACGTGCGCTGGTACTGCGGCATGATCGCGGAGAACGCGCCGTTGACCATGCAGGCCGTCAAGCGGACGGTCTACGAGTTGTCGAAAACCTCGCCCGACGCCGATATTGCGCTCTGCGACACCATGGTGCAGGCCTGCTTCGACAGCGAGGACTACGTCGAAGGCCGCACCGCCTTCATGGAAAAACGCCGACCTGCCTTTAGAGGCCGCTGATTAGATAACCGGCCTGACGCCGGACGAAAGGGAAGAAACATGGCTTCGAAAATCGTGCTGGTGCCAAACGGACCGGCGGATATCGACATCTCCGGCTCGATGGTGCCGGCCGGGTTCGATCTGGTGATCACCACGCCGAACTCCGCCGAGTTCAAGGCGGCGTTGCCCGACATGAAATACCTGATCGGCCTCGGCGACGGCACCATGAACGACGCGTTCTACCAATCCGCGCCCAACCTGAAGCTCGTGCAACTCCTCTCCGCCGGCTATGATCGTTGCGACATCGAGGCCGCGCGACGCGCCGGCGTGCCGATCTCGAACAATGGCGGGGCAAACTCCTCCGCCGTCGCCGAGCACGCCCTGCTGCTGATGCTCGCCGTCGCCCGCCGCATCATCTGGCAACACGAAAACGTCGCCGCCGGACGCTGGCGCGGCAATGACTGGACCGAGAAGCACCTCTACGAACTCGAAGGCCGCACCCTCGGCATCATCGGCCTGGGCACCATCGGCAAGAAGGTCGCGCGAATGGCCCGCGCCTTCGGGATGACCGTGCAGTACTACGACGTGAACCGCCTGAACGAAGACGCCGAAGACGCCATCGGCGCCCGCTTCCGCCTGATGGACGAAGTGCTGAAAACCTCGGACGTCGTAAGCCTGCACGTCCCCCTGCTGGCCAGCACCCGGCATATGATCAGCACCGCGCAACTGTCCCTGATGAAACCCACCGCCATCCTGATCAACACCTGCCGTGGCCCCGTCGTCGACGAAGTCGCCCTGCACACAGCCCTCACCAACGGGACAATCTGGGCCGCCGGACTCGACGTCTTCGAGAAAGAACCCCCAGAACCCGGCAACCCACTCTTCACCCTGGAAAACGTCATCCTGACCGCCCATCTCGCCGGGCCAACCTGGGAAAACCGCTTCAAACGATTCCGCAACGCCTTCGACAACGTCCAACGCGTCGAACGCGGCGACAAACCGTCCTGGATCATCCCCGAACTGCGCGAGTGATCCAGAAGCGGGCAAGCGCGCCTCCGGCGGCAAAGGGGCACGCCCCTTTGATCCCCGCGACCTGCTTGCGCCGCAGGCAATCAATCCCACGCCAACCGATCTATTGGGCGGGGGATTTTTCTGGGGCTTCGCCCGCGAACCCAGCGAGATCGTTCGGCTTCAACCGAAGGCCATCGCCTCAGCCGCAAGCAGTCGGGGGGATCAAAGGGGCGTGCCCCTTTGCCGGCGGAGCCTTCAACTCCGATCGTTCTGGCGCGGATCGAGGATCAGGCTGAGCCGGTCGCCGACCAGGTTCACCGCCATCACGGTGAGGAACAGCGCGAGTCCGGGGAAGATCATCGTCCATGGCGCGTAGCGGACGTATTCGCGCCCGGCATTGAGCATGGCGCCCCATTCGGGTGTCGGCGGCTGGGCGCCGAGGCCGAGGAAGGACAGCGTGGCGGTAAACAGCACCGCGCCGCCGAGATCGAGTGTCGCGATCACGATGAGGATTGGGGCGAGATTGGGCAGCAAATGGCGCAGGATGATGCGGGCATGGCTCGATCCCACGGCGCGTGCGGCTTCGACGAAATCGCGTGCGGTGAGCGAGAGGGTTGCCGCGCGGGTGATGCGGGCGAAACGGGGAATACCCGAGATGCCGACGGCCAGTGCCGCGTTCAGCAGGCCCACGCCGAGGACGGCGACGATCAGAATGGCCAGGATGATCGGTGGAAAACACAGCATGGAGTCGATCACGCGCGCGCCAATGCGGTCGATCCGCCCGCCGCCATAGGCGATGACGATGCCGAGCAGGGCGCCGAAGACTAGGCTGATGGCGACGGTGGAAACACCCATGGCCAGCGAGAAGCGGGCGCCGTACATCACCCGGCTCAGAATGTCCCGGCCAAACAGGTCGCAGCCAAACCAGTGCTCGGCGGAAAGCGGCGCGAGGCGACGGCACTGGCTGGTGGCGTTCCAGTCGTAGGGGGCGAGATAGGGCGCGAAGACGGCGAGCGCCAGGATGGCGGCGATGACAACGGTGCCGGCAACGGCACCGGGCGCGCCGAGCAGGCGGGAGAGTACCCGGGGCCGGCGAGCCAGCGCCGCGCCGCTCACTCCTGCACCCGCGGATCGATGATGCCGTAGGCGATGTCGATGGCGACATTGATCAGCACATAGGCGCCGGTGGTCAGCACGACCACACCCTGCACGACGGGGAAATCCTTCTCCAGCACCGCCAGCACCAGCAGACGTCCGATCCCGGGGCGGGCGAAGACGGTTTCGGTAACGACCGCCCCGCCGATCAGCAGCGCGAACTGGATACCGAGCAGCGTCAGCGGCGGGATCAGTGCGTTGCGCAGTGCGTGCTTGGCGACGACACGCATAGCGGTCAGCCCCTTGGCGCGGGCGGTGCGGATATAGTCCTGCCCCATCACCTCGATGATGCTGTTGCGGGTCAGCCGCGCGAGCCCGCCGGCGAGGAACAAGCCGAGCGAAATGCTCGGCAGGATCAGCGCGTCCAGGCCAGTGCCGAGCACGGGAACCCAGCCCAGCTGGGTGGCAAAAACCTGGATCAGGATCATGCCGATCCAGAAACTCGGCAGCGACAGGCCCACCAGCGCCAGCGTCATGCAGGCGGTGTCCACCCAGCCATTCGGCCAGACGCCGGCCATCACGCCGAGCGTGGCGCCGAGCAGCACGCCGATGAGGAAACCGCCGAAAGCGAGTTGCAGCGTATAGGGGAACTCGGCGGCGATCAGCCGGGTCACCGGCTGGCGGCTGCGGAAGCTGTCACCGAAATCACCGCGCGCGGCGTTCGCCAGGAAGCTCACATATTGCACCACCAACGGCCGGTCGACGCCGAGCTTAGCGCGGGCGGCTTCCATCGCGGAGTCGCTGATCGGCGTGCCCTGGAGCATCAGCAGCACCGGATCGCCGGGCACTAGGCGCATGGCGCCGAAGACGAAGGTCCAGGTGATCAGAAGGGTCGGGATGATGCCGAGCAGCCGGCCGAGGATGGCGCGCGCGCTCACCGGGGCCTCGCGGGCGGTCTCACCGTCTTGTCCTGGCGCGGCAACGCGCGATCCGAGCGTGCATCGTGAGTCCAATGATCGTGTTGGGAAGTATTTCGCGACAACCATACGAGAGAAGGCCGCCGGCACAAGCCGCAAATTTGGCAATTGCGCGCGGAAGCGTAGCGCCGCAGAGTGCCGCCATCGTACATCAAAAGGAGACGGATATGTCCGGTCGCAAAGCCTCGGTTTCCCGTCGCGCCGTCGTCGGCGGCATGTTGGCCGCGCCCATGCTCGCACGTCGCGCGGGCGCCCAGGCGCCGCTGACCGTCACCTGGGGCGAGGACGACGCAACGCCGCGCACCTATGATCCGCGGGTGACGAGTTCGCGCCACGAATATCAGGTCATCGGCCAGATGTTCGACACGCTGATCTCCTCGGATGGCAGCAACAAGCTTTATCCCGGGCTGGCGACGGCATGGGAGGCTGCGGCTGACGGCAAGAGCGTGACGCTCAAATTGCGCCCCGATGTCGGTTTCCACGATGGCACGCCCTTCGACGCCGAGGCGGTGAAGTTCACCTTCGACACCATCGCCGATCCGAAAACCGCGAGCGAAGGGGCGGTCACCCAACTTGGCCCCTACGCGGGATCGACGGTGCTCGATCCGCACAGCATCCGCATCGACTACACCCAGCCCTTCGGCGCCGCCATCGCCAGCTTCGCCGAGGGTACACTCGCACCGGTCTCGCCCACCGCGGTCAAGCGCATGGGCAACCAGGATTTCGCCCGCGCCCCGGTCGGCGCCGGCCCGTTCCGCTTCGTCTCCTGGGAGCAGGGCCGTCAGGTCGTGCTGGAGCGCTTCGACAAATACAACTGGGCGCCACCGTTCAACGCCAACAAGGGCCCCTCCGCCGTCCAGCGCGTCGTCACCCGCTTCATTCCCGACGCCTCCACCCGCGTGGCCGCCCTCGAAGCCGGCGAGATCGACATCTCCGACGTGACGCCCATTCTCGACATGAAGCGCTTCAAGGACACGCGCGGCTACGCCACCATGATCGGCAACGCCGCCGGCATCCCCTTCGGCCTCGAACTCAACGGCAGCCGCGGCATTTTTGCCGACATCCGCGTCCGCCGGGCGCTGGCCATGGCGGTCGATCGCAAGGCGCTGTGCGAGAACCTGTTTTTCGGCCTCATCGACCCCGCCTACGGCCCGCTCTCCAAGGGCACCCCCGCCTACTGGGCGGGGTGCGAGGACATGTACAAGCCCGACCCCAAAGCGGCGATGGCGCTGCTCGATCAGGCCGGCTGGAAGCCCGGCCCGGACGGCGTGCGCGTGAAGGACGGCCAGCGGCTGACCGGCTTCTACGGCGCGCCGCCGCCGCTCGAACCAGATACCGCGGTCGAAATCCAGGCGGTCGCCAAGCGCGTCGGCTTCGATCTTAAAGTCGAGGTCATCACCTTCGCGCGCAACCAGGCCATGGTGTTCGACAACACGTTCGACGCCCTGCCGGTGCGCTGGATCCAGGCCGATCCGATGTGCCTGGAGAATTTGTTCTCCAGCGCCAACATCCCCTCACCCGGCAAATATCGCTACAACTGGATGCAGCTGAACGACCCCAAGCTCGACGCGCTGTTCGCCGAAGGCCGCGCGGTGACCGACCCAGCCAAACGCGCCGCCGTCTATGCCGATGCTCAGAAGATCATCATGGACACCGCGCTGTGGTTCCCGGTCCACAACCAGGTCCAGACCATCGCCCACCGCACCGACAAGAAGGGCTATCACTTCGCCCGGGCAAGCTGGGTGGCGCTGTTCTACGACGTGACCAAAGCCTGAGGCGCATTCTAAGGCGAGGCCTTGGCTCCGAGGCTACCCCCCGCCTATCCTGCGGGGAAGCTGCGCGACCGCCACCAACCTCGACACATGACATCCGGGAGCTACCGATGACCATCTTCACAGGCCTGGGCCACGTGGCCCTTCGCGTCGCCGACATGGACCGCTCGATCGCGTTCTACACCGAGCGCCTCGGCCTCGCCGAAATGCTGCGGCTGAACTACACCGATGGCTCGTTGTTCCTGGTGTATCTGCGGATCACCGACACCCAGTTCCTCGAACTCTTTCCCTATGGCGTCGGCGACCATACGCCGGGGCGCGACGTTGTCGCGATCAACCATCTGTGCCTGAATATCGCCGACATCGACCGCACCATCGCGGACCTCACGGCCGCCGGGGTGCCGCTTACCCGCGCGTTGCGGATGGGTGCCGACGGCAACCGGCAGGCCTGGATCGAGGACCCCGATGGGACGCGGATCGAACTGATGGAGATGGCGGAGGAAGCCATGCAGGTCGTCGCCCTCAGGCGCCTCAGGGCAGGCGAAGGCCCGATAACCGTGACGACCGACACGCCCCGTCCAGCCTCGTTCGCATAGCCCACGCATAGGCCACATAGAGGACATCAGAACTCCATGCTGAGCCAGACCGATCGGAAGTTCCTGCGCCTGGCCTATGACGAAGCCAAGGCGGGATATGATGAGGGCGGCTGCCCGATCGGCAGTGCGCTGGCCGAGGGCGACCGGCTGATTGCCACCGGACGCAACCAGCGCGTTCAGCAGGGCGACCCGATCGCCCACGGCGAGATGGACTGCCTGCGCAAGGCCGGTCGGCAGAAGAGTTATCGCCGCACCACGCTCTATACCTCGCTCTCGCCGTGCATGATGTGCGCCGGCACGATCGTGCAGTTCGGTATTCCGCGCGTGGTGGTGGGCGAGGCGGTGAATTTTCCCGGCAATGCGGATTTCCTGCGCGCACATGGCGTCGAGGTGGTCGTCGCCGATGACGCGGATTGCATCGCCCTGATGCAACGTTTCATCGCCGAGAAGCCAGAGCTCTGGGCCGAGGATATCGCCGAGGACTAGCGCCGGAACCAATGGAGCCTGCCGTGACCTCGTCGATCAACGCATTCTGCCTGTTGCCGCGCAGCTACGAAGCGCATCTCTCATTCTACACCGATGTCCTCGGCTTGCGGGCCAAGCGCGTGGAGGAGAGTTTCGTGGCCTTCGACGCGCGCGGCGTGGTTCCTTGCCTGTGGGAGGTCGGCCATATCTGCCGTCATCTCGGCTACCGCGAGCCCACCGCGACCGACTACGCCGCCATCGCGATGCTCGATCTGGCCATGCCGGGGGCCGCGGCCCTGCACGTCGCCATGGAGGCGGCGCGCACGGGCGGTCACCGCATGGTCCCGCTCGATGGCGAGGCCGCCGGTTTCCTGGTGCGCGATCCGAACAGCCATTGGTGGCGCGTCACCGGGTCCGATGCCACCGGGTCCGATGCCACCGAGACCGCGCCGATGATCGGCGGCATGACGCTGCTGGTCCGCGACATCGCCGCATCGACGCGGTTCTATGACCGCATGGGCTTCACCCGGCAGCCCGGCGCCGCGACTGTCTATCGCGCCGGCAACGGCGTCACGCTTGAACTCCTGGCCGAGGCGTCGTTCGCGGCGGAGCGCGATCTGCGGCTTCCGCGCGCCGATGGCCCGACCGCCATGCCGGCGATCGGTTGTGCCAGCTTCGCCGAGCTCGAAAGCAAGGTTGCGGCGTTGACGGCGAAGGGCCTGACGATCGACGTGGCGCCGCGGATGCATGTGTGGGGATTCCAGGCGGCCTATCTGTCCGACCCCGATCAGAATATCTGGGAGATCTACGCAACCGAGCGCGACGATGTATGAGGCTGGCCGGGATTGAGGCTGGCCGGGGTCGAGGCTGGCCGGGGAGCGCTGGAGCAGCGCTGGGCGGTGGGCGAAATGCGGCATGGCGAGGGCTTCCGGCACGCTGCGCACACGCGGCGTCGACATGATCGCCGGAATCCCTCATCCGCCCCGGCCTACCCCACCCCATCCAGAGCCAGGAATTGTCGAGCGTCAACCAAGACGAGGCTCCGCCCTCGACCCGCTGGGGCCTGAGGCCCCAGACCCCCATCTGTGAAGGAAGTCTGGGCTGAGAGAGTGGGTCTACCGGTTCGACTTTGCGATATCAGAATCCCTATTTTGCATTTGATCGTCTACGAGCATGAGCAGTGACGCCAAGATCGTTCGCCACGGCCGCTCCATCACCTTCCAGATGGCCGAGGTCACGGTGTCGCGCGACCTGTTCCGCAAGATTCTTGCCGCTGTCACCGTGCTTCGCCCGTTGCCGCCTGCCCGATGTTGAGCGTCGGCGTCACGCACGGCCTACCCGGCAGTCAGCGGGAGACGTCTGTCCCGACGGCGACAACTGGGCGCAGATTACCGCCCTCACGACCATCGCTGACCGGCGGGAATGTCTCCGGAGGACGTCCAGGCAATTCCAACATTGCCGAACTCCCGAAGCGGCGGCTAATCTCCTTCGGAGCGGCCGAACGGGGCGCCCATCGGGGGATCCCGGCTAAGATGCCCGACACATAGGCGAATACGCCGCGTGTCTGGAGAATGTCGGTCCATTCACTGGGAGCACGCAGCACCATGCCGTTGCCCACCATTTCGATTGCCGACACCCTTCCCTATGTTGTCGAAGGCGATGCTGGCACCACGTCGGTAACCGTAACGATCAACCTCTCGGCAGCCGCTTCCACATCCGTATCGGTTTCTTACGCGACGACCGACGCCAACGCCACGGCCGGAAGTGACTATCTGGCCGCCGCCGGAACGGTCACCTTCGCGCCGGGGGAAATCTCCAAACAGGTTTCGATCACCGTGTTCGGTGACACCACGTATGAGGGCGACGAGAGCTTCTTCTTCCAGCTCGGCACCGTCGGCGGCCCGGCCATTC
>JAYTUU010000094.1:0-5731 GCA_043744375.1 Rhodospirillales bacterium
TTCGGTTTGGATAAGTGGATTGCGCGTCCTTTTCAGGCTGCCGCGGCATGCGGCTGGTTGTTGAAGTAGGCTTGGTCTGGGGTCTGTCGGTCAAGGCTCCGCCGGAGCCTTGCTTGCGGCTTGAGCCTTCGCCCGATTGCCGCCCTCAGCGCATCAGCATATTGACGCCGCCGGCCGGTGCCGCCGTGCGCCCGCCATCGACGACATACTGTGCACCGGTGACGTTGCCCGCGAGGCCGGAGCAGAGGAACAGCACGACGTTGGCAACCTCCTCGGCCGTCCCGTAGCGCCCGAGCGGCAGGCCGGCGGCGTAGCGTTCCTTCACACTCCCGGGATTGTTCGGCGAGACCTGGACGGCGAGATCGGCGACCATGCGGGTGTCGATCGGGCCCGGGCAGACGGCGTTGACGCGAATGCCGTGCGTGCCAACCTCGCCGGCCGCCACTTTCGTCAACCCGAGCACCGCATGCTTGGAGGCAACATAGGCCGGCATGCCGACGGTGCCGATGAGGCCCGCGGTGGAAGCGGTGTTGACCACGGCACCGCCGCGTTGGCGGATCATCACCGGCAGCACGTGGCGCAGGCCGAGGAACACGCCACGGACGTTGACGGCCATCACGGCGTCAAACATCGCCTCGTCATACTCGGCGGTGTGGGCAACGCGGCCCTCGATGCCCGCGTTGTTGTGGAAGCAGTCGATGCGGCCGAACGCGTCGAGCGCGGTTTTCACGTAGGCCTGGACGTCGGCGGATTGCGACACGTCGGCGCTGGTGAAAACGGCGTTGGCGCCGATGCTGGCCGCGAGTTCGGCTCCGGCCGCGGCGTCACGGTCAACGATAACCACCTTGGCGCCGCGCTGCGCGAAGCCGAGCACGACGGCACGGCCGATGCCGTTGGCGCCGCCGGTGATAACGGCAACCTTGCCGGTGAAATCCATTTCTCTCTCCCCTGGTTTGCGCGCAACCGTAACCCGCGCGCTCCGGTTTGCAACAGACCCCCGCGCCGGTGCATCCAGGGGCCGCACATCACATCACAGCGCGTGCTCGCCGGCGTGTCGGCAGAGCGCAGGCGCGCTTGCCTTACCCCGCCCGTCACTCCCGATGAAGAATCTGGCGCTCCCGATAAAGAATCCGGCGCTCCCGATAAAGAATGAAGCCGCCAGCAACGATGATGAGCGCGGCGCCGGCGATGGTGGCGGGTTCGGGGATGTCATTGAACGCCAGGTAGCCCAGTGCGATGCTCCAGATGATGCTGAGATACTGGAACGGCGCCACCACCGACGCGGGCGCCAGTTGCAGCGCCCGGTTGACACAGAAATACCCGATGATGCCGAAAATTCCGACCACGGCCATCAGGGTAAAGCCGTGCAGGGTTGGCGGCGTCCATTCGAATGGAATGGTGACGACGCCGCAGATCGCCAATGCCGAGAGTTGCAGCATCACGAGAACGCTGCTCGGCGCGCGGCGCAGGCGGCGGGTGATGAGCAGGAAGATCGCGTACAGGAAGCTCCCGCCGAGCGCCACCAGCGCCGGCCATGACAGCGCCTGCGTGGACGGACGCAGTGCGATGATGACGCCCGCGAACCCCATCAGCGTGGCGATCCAGGTGCCCCGATCCACCCGTTCGTGCAGTACCAGCGCGCCCATGGCGGTCAGCATGATCGGTGTGGAGAGGTAGAAGGTGGTCACGTCCGCCAACTGCATGTTTGCCACCGCCCAGTAGAAACAGGCGATCTCCACCGCCGAGAGCACCATCCGCAGCAGATGCAGCCACAGGCTGGTGCGCGCCTCGGCCGCAAGATCGCGCACCTTGATGAAGGGCAGCAGCAGCAGGAGCGCAAAACCGCTGCGGATCAGCAGCGCCTCGCCGATCGGGTATTCGGTGGTGAGATACTTGGCCAACACGTTGCTGAAGCCGAACACGAAGGTGCTGAAGGTCAGCAGGCCAATGCCGATCAGGTGGTTGCGGTGATCGGCGGCCGAGAGGACGGGTGCGATGGCCACTGGTTCGAGGGCGCTCCTTGGACGGCGGGACCGTATCAGCCATCGGCCGTGGTTGGGGAGGGGGCCGCTTTACTTTGCCGCCGCCCGGTTCATCATCGCCCCCTTGTCTGCCGCCCCCTCGTCTGCCGCCCCCTCGTCTGCCGCAAGGAGCCGCCATGGAACTTGAGATCACCCACCGGATGCCCTTCGCCGGCGGTGCGGCGTTCGGTTCGGCCGGCGCCTATGAAATGATCCTCGCCCGTGCGCACTACGCCGCCGATCCCGCGGCCGCCGGGCAGCGCCCGATCACCGACATCGACCTCGCACCGCGCGGCGCCGATGGCCTGGTGCGCTTCGCCGGCGACGTCGCGATCCTCCGCCCGATCGACCCGGCGCGCGGCAATCGACGGCTGTTCTTCGACTGGGGCAACCGCGGCAACAAGCGCGCACTGATCTATTTCAACGACGCGCGCGCCAGCAACGATCCGCAAACCGCCGCGCATGCCGGCAACGGCTATCTGCTGCGCCGCGGCTATTCGGTGGTCTGGGGCGCCTGGCAGGGCGACCTGCTGCCCGGTGACGGACGGATGCTGCTCGACCTGCCCGTGGCGATGCAGGGGGGGCGCCCCGTGGAGGGCATCGTGCGCGTCGAGTATGTCGGGCGCGAGGGGGGGACGGTGCTGCCGTTGTCCGGCTGGGCATCGACGCGCAGCCATGAAATGGTGGCGGGACAGGAAGCGGCGGCGGTGCTGACGCGGCGCCGCTACGCGCACGCGCCACGCGAGATCGTCCCGCGCGGAGACTGGCCGCGCGGAGACTGGAGTTTTTCGCGCCTCGAAGGCGGCGTCGGGCTGGACATGCAGGGCGCCGATACCGGGCTGGTGGCCTCGCGGGCGCATCTCCACGTCCATGGCGGGTTCGCGCCGGGATGGATCTACGAGTTGATCTACACCGCCGCCGCCCCGCTGGTGCTCGGCCTCGGCCATGCCGCGGTGCGCGACCTGGTCTCGTTTCTGCGCCATGCCGAAACCGGCAATCCCCTGGCTGGGACGATCGACAAAGCCTATGGCTGGGGTCGTTCGCAAACCGGGCGCGCCATTCGCGACTATATCTATCACGGCTTCAACGCCGACTCCGAGGGCCGCCGCGTGTTCGACGGCCTGCTCCCCCATGTCGCCGGCGCCGGCCGTCTGAACACCGCCCGCTTCGCCAATCTGACGGTGCCGGCGGGCCAGCAGCACGAGGATCATTTCGAAAACGCCGATGTGTTTCCGTTCGCCTATGGCGCGACCACCGATCATCTGACCGGGCGGACGGACGCCATCCTCAAACGCCCGGATACCGATCCGCTGGTGCTGCACACGCAGACGGCGACCGAATACTGGCAGCGCCGCGGCTCGCTGGTGCACACGGACACGCGCGGCGCGGACCTGCCGATCCCCGACACCGCGCGCGTCTATCTGTGGTCCGGCTCGCAGCATGCGGCGGACCCGAACATGGGCGCACCCTCGCGTGGCATCTGCCAGAACCTCTCCAATGTGGTCGCGACCTCGGCGCTGTTTCGCGCCACCCTCGATGCGATGGACGGCTGGGCGAGCCATGGTGAACCGCCGCCGCCAAGCCGCGTGCCCACCCGGGCGGATGGCACACTGGTCACCGCCGAGGTTTGGCGCGGCCAGTTTCCGTCGATCCCCGGGGTGGCCGTGCCGCTCTCCGCGAGCGGATTGGCCCTCCTCGACTACGGGCCGGACTCAGCCCACGGCATTCTCGATCGCCAACCGCCAGCCGTGGTGCCGGGCGCCGACTACACCGTGCTCGTCCCCTCGGTGGACACCGACGGCAACGAGGTCGCCGGGGTGCGCGCGCCAATGGTCGCCGCCCCGCTGGCCACCTATACCGGCTGGAACCTGCGCGCGCGCGGCCACGGCCACGGCGCCATGCACGAGTTCTCCGGCAGCACCCTGCCCTTCGCCGACAGCGCCGACGAACGCGCAATGACCGGCGACCCGCGCCGCGCCGTCGCCGAACGCTACCCCGACCGTGCCGCCTACATCGCCGCCATCGGCGCCGCCGCCCGCGCCCTGGTGGCAAAACGGCTGCTGCTGGAGGAAGATGTCGCCCGCGCCGAAGCCCAGGCCGCCGACTGGGGCCGGCCGCGCCACGACGGAAGACTGCCATAGGAGGAACGTGATGTCCGGACGCAATACGATCTCGATCGACGCCGAATACGCCAGGCGCACGGCCAAATCCGCGGCCTTCGAGCAGCGCGGCCTGGCGACGCTGCCGATCACCAGCTCGCGCGGCATTTCCTTCCATTCGCCCTATCCCGTCACCATGGAGTCCGGCAGCGGCGCGCTGCTGCACGACATCGACGGCAACCGCTACATCGATCTCGGCGCCAATTTCTTCAGCATGATCCACGGCTACGCCTACCCGCCGATCGTCGAGGCGATCACCCGGCAGGTCGCGAAGGGGTCGGTCTGGTCAGCGAACAACGCGCCGCAGGTCGATCTCGCCGAGCAGATCGTGGCGCGCGTGCCCTCGATCGAGAAAGTGCTGTTCAACAATTCGGGAACCGAGGCGTTCTCGCTCGCCCTGAACATCTGCCGCGGCGCCACCGGGCGCTACAAATTCCTCATGGCCGCCGGCGGCTATCACGGCTGGATGTTCGACCCCTCCCTCGGCGCGAAGGGCCTGCCGGGGCCGAGCCATTTCGTCGCACCCTATGGCGACACCGACGGGTTCGTCGCCGCCATCCACGCGCATGGCAAAGACCTGGCCGGCGTCTTCGTCGAGGGCATCATGGGCTCCGGCGGCTTCGCCCAGGCGCCCGCCAGCTTCTTCAATGCGGTCAAACAGGCCTGCCGCGACGTCGGCGCCATTTTCGTCCTCGACGAGGTCATCTCGCTGCGCCTCTCCGAAGGCGGCCACCAGAAAACGCTCGGCATCGACCCCGACCTGACGATGATCGGCAAGATCATCGGCGGCGGCTTCCCGATCGGCGGCGTCGGCGGCAAGGCGGCGCTGATGGACCTGACCAACCCCGAGCGCGGCACGGTGCTGGCCTCCGGCACGTTCAGCGGCAACCCGCTCTCCATGGTCGCCGGCGGAATATCCGTGGCCCATCTGACGCAGGCGCGCATCGACCAGATCGGCCTGTGGGCGGAGCGGATCGAGGCCGGGATCAAGGTCAAGGCGGGCGCCCTCGGCCTGCCGATCTGGACCCGCCGCGTCGGCTCCCTGGTCGGCTGGTATTTCTACGACCCCGGCCCCGGCTGCGTCTTCGGCGGCACCCGCCCCGATCTGGCGACCGTCAAGCGCCACCACATGGCCATGCTCGTGAACGGCCTGTTCCCGACACCCCGCGCCGCACTTGCCACCTCGACGGTGATGAGCGAGGCGCTGGTCGACGAGATCATCGCCCGCTTCGGCCGCTCGCTCGAAGACCTGCTGGCCGATCGCGCGCGCGAAGCGGCCGACTGAGCAGCCTCCGATCAGTTGCCTCACGGCGGTCCAGGGAAGGCAAGCGCGCCTCCGGCGGCGTCGTGCGCAGCGCGCATTCGCGCGACGTCGTGCGCAGCGCGCATTCGCGCGACGGGGCACGCCCCTTTGATCCCCCCGACTTTCTTGCGCCGCAGGCAATCGGCATTGCGATCGCGCGGGAGTTTGGGCTTCGCCCGTGAATGCGGCGAGATCGCGGGGCTCACCGAAGGCCGTCCGTCCAGCCGCGAGCAGTCCAGGGTTCCAAG